>CANCBK010000040.1 GCA_947374315.1 Burkholderiaceae bacterium
GGACCCGTTATCTCGTAAATCAATGGGAATGTAATAACTGCAAACGACGAACGTTTCGCACTAGCCGCTTAATTGCGGTTGCCCCTGAACTGATTCTCTCTTGGGTCAGCTAGCGAAAGCTAGATCAGGGTCATTTACAAGAGATAAGATCATTTCATGTCACGGGGAATGATTCGAAAACCTAGTGAATCGCCAGCGTGGAACATGTCAATCTGTGACTAGCTGGCTAAATTAAACGATATGACTAAGTATGTAGAACTTGTTGTAGAGGATTTGCGGACGCGGGTTCGATTCCCGCCGACTCCACCATTTTGAAGTCTGTAACAGTCTAACGCCACCTACATAGGTGGCGTTTTTCTTTTCTCTTTTTACTTAACTTCTCTACTCTTAATGCATCAGCGCTTGGGTGTTTTTCCAACCATCTTTGCAGCCCTCAAGAAATCAAAGTCCACACCCTTGTCTGCTTGCGTGACGGTGTCCAAGAACAGCTTCAAGTAACCGCGCTCTGCAGTTGGCTCTATTACTGGATTTTCTTGTGCACGCTTTGCTAATTCTTCATCGGAGATTAATAAACTAATTTCGCGATTCTTTACGCTCAAACGAATACGATCGCCATTCTTCACATGCGCTAGTGGCCCACCCACTGCTGCCTCTGGCGTGACATGCAACACAATCGTTCCAAAGGCCGTACCACTCATGCGTCCATCTGAAATGCGCACAATATCTTTTACGCCAGCTCGAGCCAGCTTCATCGGAATCGGAATATAACCTGCCTCAGGCATGCCAGGCGCGCCTTTGGGGCCGATATTCTTTAGCACCAGAATATCCTCCGCCGTGACATCTAAATCTGGACCATCAATTCGATTCGCAAGATCTTCACTATTTTCAAATACAACTGCGCGACCTTCGTGCTCCATCAATATTTCATTGGCGGCAGATTGTTTAATGATCGCACCACCAGGTGCTAAGTTGCCATGCAAGACGGCAATACTGCCGCGCGGATAAATCGGGTTATCAAATTTACGCACGACATCTTGCTTAAAGCTTGGTGGTGCCGCATCAATCTCCTCGCCTAAGGTGCGGCCAGTTACCGTCATCGCATCAAGCTTCAGTAAAGGCTTTAGCTCGCGCAGTAGTGTCGTCATGCCGCCCGCATCATGGAAATTTTCCATATAGTGATCGCCGGAGGGCTTGAGATCGACCAGGACCGGGGTTTCATCCCCCATCTTATCAAGCGCATCTAAATCAATTTCTAGGCCCATGCGCCCAGCGATAGCGGCTAAGTGAACAATGCCATTTGTCGAGCCGCCAATAGCCAACAAAACACGCATCGCATTTTCAAAAGCATCCGCAGTAAGCACCTTATCGATTGTCAACCCATCTTTGGCCATTTGCACAGCGCGAGTACCCGTCTCTTCTGCAATTCGGATACGATCAGCTGTCACTGCTGGCGGAGTTGCGCCACCTGGCACCGTCATGCCCAATGCCTCAGAAATGCAAGCCATAGTGCTAGCGGTGCCCATTACAGAGCAGGTGCCTACACTAGCCACCAATTGATCATTTACCTCATCCTTTTCCGCTTCATCGATTTCACCAGCGCGGAATTTTCCCCAGTAACGACGGCAGTCTGTACAAGCCCCTACGCGTTCACTACGATGGGAGCCAGTCAACATTGAGCCGGTAATCAATTGAATTGCAGGAAGACCCGCAGAAGCAGCGCCCATCATTTGCGCAGGGACTGTTTTATCGCAACCGCCAATCATCACTACTGCATCCATCGGCTGAGCACGAAGCATTTCTTCAGTGTCCATCGACATTAAGTTACGCAAATACATGCTGGTTGGAGCGGCAAAACTTTCATGAATCGAGATCGTAGGAAAGTCCATTGGCAATCCGCCCGCCAACATCACACCACGCTTCACTGCCTCAATGAGTTGCGGCATATTTCCATGACAGGGGTTGTATGCGCTCCCTGTATTGATGATGCCGATGACTGGGCGATCTAATGCGCTATTGGTATATCCCGCGCCCTTAATGAATGCCTTTCTTAAAAATAAAGAAAAGCCTTTATCGCCGTAACTGGTTAACCCTTTACGCAAGCCACTTTCAGTAGCTTGTTTTTTGTTTTTATCTGCATTACTTGTCATAAATAATTCTTTAACTTAAAAATGAATGATAGTTAGTCGGCCTTAATGCCCGCTTCTTTTATGACCTTTTCCCAGCGCTTCACTTCTGCAGTAAGCAACTCCGCCGATTGCTTCGGTTTCGTTGGTGCTGCAGCGTAAACGCCTTGCTTCAAGAAGGCCTCTTTGACTTCCGGATTCACCAGTAGTTTAGCGATAGCGGTATTTAGTTGGTCAATGATAGGGATTGGTGTGCCAGCCGGAGCTAAGAGCCCAAAAGTTGAGCTCACCTCTAAAGCGGGCATACCCGATTCAGCGGCAGTCGGAACATCCGGCAACATTGAAATGCGCTTTGCGGTTGTAACAGCCAGGGGGCGCAATTGGCCTGCGGTAATGAATGGCAATGCAGCTGGTACGGTTTCAACCATCATATTGACTTGGCCCGCAACCAAATCCGTCATTGCTGGTCCACTCCCCTTGTAGGGAACATGCGTAATTTTAATGCCCGCTTCTTTTTGGAAAATCTCCGCACCCATTCTTTGAGGGGCGCCAGCACCAGAGGAGGCGTAATTTAATTTGTCCGGATTCGCTTTTGCATAATCTACCAAGCCCTTCAATGTTCTCACTGGTACATTGGGGTTAACCACCACCACCAAGGGTACGGAGCCCACAATCATCACTGGAGTGAAGTCCTTCAGGATGTCGTAACGCAATTTCCCTTTTTCAAGAGTTGCCATAGTCGAATGAGAGGTGATGGCCCCCATTAATAATGTGTAGCCATCTGGCGTTGCCTTGGCAACCACCTCGGCGCCAATATTGCCACCAGCACCACCACGATTATCAACAAGCACTTGCTGTCCTAAGGCGTCACCAAGATTCTTCGCCAAAATGCGGCCAATCACATCGGTCGCCCCGCCAGGGGGATAGGGGACAATAAGTTTGATAGGCCTATCTGGGTAGGCTGCGTGCACTAAGCCACTAAAGCCAAGAATCAGGGTGGCCTGCGCAATGGAACGACAGAGCCTACCCATTTGAAAAGTAATCATTTTTGTCTCCGTTAAACAGCTTTATTTTTATCACCTCAATATACTAAACTTTGCCAATACCTGTATTTAAGCGTGCTAAGCTTTACTCCAAATATTCACCAAGGAACATCATGTCTACGATTCAACCATTCCACCTTGCCTTCCCAGTGAATGACTTAGATGCGGCACGCACTTTCTATGGCAGTACTTTAGGTTGCGCAGAAGGACGCAGTTCTGATGAGTGGATTGATTTTGACTTCTTTGGTCACCAGCTTGTTGCTCACCTAGCTCCTGAAGAATGCGGTCATGCGGCCTCAAATGATGTTGACGGGCATCAAGTTCCCGTAAAGCATTTTGGTGTTGTGCTGACCATGCAGGACTGGCATACCCTGGCTGATCGCCTACGTAATAGTGGAATGAAATTCATTATGGAGCCGCAGATCCGCTTTAAAGGCAAAGTGGGTGAGCAAGCGACTATGTTCTTCTTAGACCCCGCAGGCAATGCTTTGGAGTTCAAAGCATTTGAAGACCCCACCCAGTTGTTTGCTAAATAAATTGCGCTGCTAAGCAGCCTTTACTTCGGAGCCAAGCGCCATAGAGAAGTCATTTCAGCCGCTCTTGCGAAATAGAGCAGGTCTGACTCATCAGACGCTTTCG
Source organism: Burkholderiaceae bacterium (assembly GCA_947374315.1). The sequence continues at coordinate 3,806 of CANCBK010000040.1, forward strand.
GATGCTTTGGCTTGACATCTATGCGACCCAAGACCACTAAGCCGGCTTGCTCAATCCAGGCAAGTAATTCTTGTCGAGTTCTGAGTCCAAGATGTTCAGCTAGATCAGAAAGGATCAACCACCCTTCACCGTGAGGCAAAAGGTGATTCTTTAAGTCACCCAAGAATCCTTTTAGCATTTGGCTATCAGGATCGTAAACAGCATGCTCTAAAGTTGAGCTTGGTCTTGCGGGCACCCAAGGTGGGTTGCATACGATCAATGAAGCCTTGCCTTGTGGAAATAAATTAGCCTTCACAATCTCCACTTGTGAGCCCAGGTTCAGAAATGCAATATTTTCTTTAGCGCAAGCAAGTGCACGCTCATCCTGATCTGTGGCAACAATTTTTTGCACATCTCGCATCGCCAAAATAATAGCCAATACTCCTGTACCAACCCCAATATCGAAAGCGATTGATTCGGCATTCAACTGCTTTGGTAATGGTGTATTGCAAACCAACTCAATATACTCACCACGGACAGGCGAAAAGACACCGTAATGTGGGTGAACATAAATTGGCCGCCCTTCTCCATCCGCAAGAATAGGCACTCCATTTTTGCGCCATTCATGGGCGCTAATCACACCCAAAAGCTCACGCAAAGAAATGACATAGGACTTGCTGACGACACCATAAGCCTCGAAGCAGGCCTGCGAAACATCTGGCGCACGCCGCAATGAAATAATGTGCTCGGGGGTGCATTGGATCAACAACATACCCAATATTCGCGCCCGCTGAGACTGAATAAGACGATGCTGATTAAAAATATCGACAGCGGTTTTCTGCGAAGTGGCATCGACTGATTTATCCACCCTCTTACTAGCGCGTTTTGATTTTTTCGAGGGTTTATCTACCCGCCGAACCAGGGCTTGCAACAGCTGGCGAGCATTCTGAAAGTCACCCTTCCAAAGAATCGCAGTTCCCGCGCACGCCAAACGATAAGCATCATCGGCTGTGAGCGTGTCATTTCCTATGACTACTTTTTTGTGGGGCGCTATGCCATTTTCAGAATGCCAAAGCGCCATGCAAGCCTGACCGCCCTCTTCCCAGTGAATGGAACCATCTTGGGTCATGATTTACTCAGGAGGATGCTCCTCGGGGTTAACGTCTAAGGCGATTAAGAATCGAGAGACCATGTTGTATGCAGCTACAACACTGACCAACTCCACCGTATTGGTATTGCCCAGGGCGACTTGCAAACGCTTCATCAAGGCGCCATCGACCTTAATATTGCGCGTCATCTGAAAAGTGAGTTCAGCTGCATCATTTTCCACCGAGCTAAAAAGTTGCGTAGGAAAACTTGCCTGGCCAATGAGGCGCAACGCTTGCACCTGCTCTTCAGTACCGCCTGCCTTAATAAACGGAGGTGCATGATGAAAAAATTCATACTCAGCGCCATTCAAAACAGCTACCCCACACATCGCCAGCTCACGCAATTTTGGATCCAATGAGAGGTTATTGCGTATCTCACCGATGAAATGATTCCAGCCTTCGGCAATCGGGGTGCTATGCAACAACATCCGATCTAAATTAATAAACTGTCCACCACGTCGTTGGCGGATAGCGGCCACCAGTGCTGCTGGCTCAGCCAAATCCATCGGCTGGTAAGGGATTAAACGCTCACTCATCTTTATCCTTTATTGTGTTTCTTTAATATTATTCTCAATCACAAATTTGCCCCATACCGCAATTTGCTTGCCAATAAAATCACGTAAGGTTTCTGGATTTCCAGCAACGATTTCAATTCCTTGCGCTTTTAATTTGGCAGCAACAGATGGCGTCTTAAGCGCTTTTGTCACAGCCTGATTCATTGCATTCACAATCGCCGGTGGCGTTTTTCCTGGAGCCAATATCGCCCACCATGCTGGCGCATTAAAGCCAGGGAATCCACTTTCTGAAATAGTCGGAACATTTGGCAACCCCGAAGATCGTTTTGCAGTGGTAATTACCAAAGGAATTACACCGCCACTATCAATGTGAGGCTTCACCAAGAACTCTGAACCGACGGCCAACTGCACCTGGCCACCGAGCACATCCTGCATTAAAGGACCGCCACCACGATAAGGGATGTGATTCCAATCAAATCCAGCCTGCTTAGCTAAGCGTGCCATGGCTAGATGCCCAAGACTGCCAATGCCAATTGAGCCATAACTAAATTGCTTTCCAGCTTTGGACTGCTCAACAAGCTGCTTAAAACTGGTAATTCCAGAGCTTTTACTGGCCACGAGAACCATTGGCGATGTGCCAATCAAGGTAACAGGCGCAATGTCTTTGATCGTGTCATAGGGAAGCTTGTCTTTAAGGCTTGGATTTACCCCGTGCGTATCAAATACCAGTGCAAAGGTATACCCATCAGGATCCGACCTAGTCATGGCCGCAGTCCCAATAACCCCAGAAGCGCCACCTACATTCTCGACAATCACATTCTGCTTTAACTCAGCCTGCAAGGCGGGGGCCAAAGTACGTGCCACTTGATCCACAGAGCCACCTGGCGGGAATACCGCGATTAGGCGAATGGGTTTCTGGGTTGGCCATGTCCCCACACCAGCGCTTTGAGCGCTTGCCATTGAACTGGTGGCTATTAACAGCATACTGAACAACAGGGCTTTTTTAGCCACTTTCACGAAAGCATCCATTGATTTATCTCCTCAACTAAGGCACCAAGATTACCACCCCTGAGGGCAGCTTGTTTGATAATGGAAGCCATAGCCCAAAGAGATTAGCCATGAAACCCATTTTGAACATCGCCGCCTACTTATTTGTCACTCTAGACAACCTAGCAGAGCTGCGCGCCAAAATACTAGATGAATGCAATACCCGCAACCTCAAAGGAACCATTCTGCTGACGGGAGAAGGAATCAATATGTTCTTAGCCGGCAATGCGCCTGAACTACATGGATTTTTAGATTGGCTGCGTCAGGACCCCCGCTTCAAATTACTTCAGTCCAAAGATAGCTGGTCAGAAACTCAGCCATTCAAGAAGATGCTAGTCAAATTGAAGAATGAAATTATTCGGATGAATCATCCTGCGATTCGCCCCGAAGAGGGTCGTGCGAACTTTATCAGCCCAAAGAAATTACAAGTGTGGCTTGATCGAGGTACGGATGACCTGGGACGACCAGTGGTCATGATTGATACACGTAATGCATTTGAAGTCGACTATGGGACTTTCGAGAATGCCCTACATTTTAATATTGAGAAATTTACAGAATTTCCTGAAGCAATCTCAGCACACAAAGATGCGTTGGCCGATAAAACTTTAGTGAGCTTTTGCACCGGAGGAATCCGCTGTGAAAAGTCTGGTCTCTATATGCGCGAAATTGGAATGCACCACAGCTACCAACTAGAGGGTGGCATTCTCAAATACTTTGAGGAAGTGGGGTCCGCCCACTACAACGGTAGTTGCTTTGTGTTTGATGAACGGGAAGCGCTGGAGCCCAACCTAGATTGCATCCCAGTAGAGCACTCCATCCGCAAAAAACTGAAGACCTAAAATCTGAAATTAGGCCGACTTTCCTACCAGGGTCATATGCTCAACAAAAGGCGGCTTTACGAAAAATGGCCCCACAATGCTACGCCAATCAGCAAAAGCGTCCGAACCCCGGAAATCAATCGTATGGTTTTCCAGAGTATCCCAGTAAATCAACAGTAAATACCGCGCGGGGCTTTCAAGGCTGTGATTGACCTTGAAGCCACGAAATCCCTTAGCCTTAGCGATCACCGTGCTGATGCCACGCAAAATAGCCTCTTCAAACTCTGCACCCTTACTTGGGTCGATTTCTATATCGCAGTGCTCCAAAATCATGGGTTTTCCTTTGTCATCAATAGTAGAATTTGCCAGTAGTGCAAGATTAATCTAAAAACAATAACCTGGACCCGAGACATGTCTAACACCACCAATCGGCAGATGTCGATTTTGTTTTCCTATTGTATTTTTGCGGCTATTGGCTTGATAGGCAATCTCAATGCAAGCGCGCAATCAACTGGAGGCTACCCCAATAAGCCAATTAAATTGATTGCTCCGGTGGCAGCCGGCGGCGGACTTGACAATATTGCCCGCACAGTTGCCGAACGTCTATCAAAAGGTATCGGTCAACCCATCATTGTTGAAAACATGGGAGGGGGTGGCGGATCTATTGCCTCACAGTTAGTTGCAAAATCTGCGCCCGATGGTTATACCTTGATGGTTGCCTATGTTGGCAGTCATGGAACTAACCCAGCGGTCCGGAAGCTGCCCTATGATGCAATTAAAGATTTCACACCGATCGGCATGATTGGCGCAACCCCAAATGCGCTAATCATTAATCCGGATCTGCCTATCAAAGATTTCAAAGAATTTATTGCTTACGCTAAAAAGAATCCAGATAAATTAAGCTATGGCTCCGCAGGTCCGGGCACCTTAACCCATTTAGGCATGGAACAATTAAAGCTGGCCGCAGGAATCTCAATGGTTCATGTACCTTATCGCGGCGTGGGGCCGGCATACACAGATTTGCTAGCAGGCCAAACCCAAGCGATGCTACCAACCCTATTTGCCGCAATACCTTATCTGAGCACCAATCGCGTCCGAGGTTTAGCCATTACTGGCTCTAAACGCAATCCTGCAGCTCCCAATATCCCCACCTTTAAAGAGCTTGGTTACAACGGCTTTGATGGCCAGCAGTGGTATGGAATAGTTGGCCCCGCCAATATGCCGCCCGCCATTGTTCAAAAACTGAATGCCGAACTTAATAAAGTTTTAGCGTTGCCCGACTTTTCAGAAAAAATGACTAGTGAGGCAATGACTTTAATGCCGATGACACCGCAGCAGTTTGGAAATTACATCAAAGAAGATATTGCACGTTGGGCGAAGGTAGCCAAAGAACGCAATATTGAATTGGAATAAACCCACTTCACTTATCTTATTAAATTCTCTACTTACTAGAATCAGGAAATCATATGTCTCAAACTATCCAAGCCGCAGCGGATCTCAACGCACCTCCCGTCACGAAAATCCTGGCAGAATTTGTTACCTCACACCCCAGTCAAGGCTGGAGTCCTGAAGTTGATCATGAAGCACATCGCACCTTTTTAAACTGGCTTGGCTGCGCAATTGGCGCCGCCAATCATGAGAGCGTTGAATCCTCATTAGCCGCTATCCGCGAATTCCAACCAGCACCCCAGGCTAGTATTTTAGGTCGCAAGGATCGCGTTGACATGGGCGGCGCTGCCTTGATCAACGGTATTAGTTCGCATACCTTTGATTTTGATGACACTCATCTCAAAACCGTGATCCATCCAGCAGGTCCTGTTGCCTCAGCCATCTTGGCTTTGGGTGAGCACACCAATGTCACCGGCCGCCAAATAATTGACTCCCTTGTCTTGGGAATCGATGTAGCCTGCCGCGTTGGCAATGCTATGTATCCAGACCACTACCATCGTGGCTGGCATATTACTGGTTCGACCGGGATGCTTGGCTCTGCTGCCGCTTGTTCACGCCTCATGGGCCTGGATTTACAAAAAACTACCATGGCTTTAGGCATTGCAGCATCACAACCGGTTGGAATGCGCGAGCAATTTGGCACCATGACCAAGCCCTTTCATCCTGGCGGCGCCGCTCGTGCCGGTCAGCTCTCAGCACTTTTAGCAAAGCATGGCTTCACCGCCAGCCCTAAAGCACTAGAAGCAGGTCGCGGCTACATGCAAACCGTTTCTACAAAATGTGACTGGTCAGAAATTGATCGGGAGCTCGGCAAGTCTTTTGAGATCTCCTTGAATACCTACAAACCATTCGCCTGCGGTATCGTTATTCATCCCGCAATTGATGCTTGCGCACAACTAAAGGCGCAAGGCGTTAAAGCAGAAGATGTAGAGCGTATCGAATTACGCGTACACCCGCTGGTACTTGAATTAACCGGTAAGAAAACGCCTAAAGATGGCCTTGAAGGCAAGTTCAGCGTCTACCATGGCTGCGCTGTCGGCCTGATCTTTGGTCAAGCAGGCGAAGGTGAATATGCCGATGACATTGTCAATCGCGCTGATGTCGTAGCCTTACGCGCCAAAGTCAATGCCACCACCGATACTTCTATCAGCGAAGCATCGGTAGATGTAAAAGCCATCCTCAAGGATGGAAAAGAAGTGCACATCTTCGTGAAGAATGCTATTGGCTCCGTTGAGAATCCAATGAGCGATGCCAACCTGGAGCAGAAGTTCACCAGCTTGACTGAGCCGGTGATTGGTAAAGAAAAAACACGTCAATTGATTGCAGCCTTATGGAATCTTGGTAATGCAACTGACCTCAAACAAATTTTGAACCTTTGCACCCCAAACTAAATTCACCGCAGAAAATCCAGAGCCATGACTCAACTACCAAATATCGTCATCCTAGGTGATTACGAGCGCGCCCTACGCCGCTTCTCTAAATGGGATAGGCTGGAGCAAAGCTCAAACCTCACCATTCATCATGAGCCATTACGCGATGAAGCCCTCTATGAGGCAGTCAAGGATGCTGATGTTATCGCCATCGTGCGTGATCGTTCCCCATTTAATGAGGCAATGATTGCAAGACTGCCTAAATTAAAGTTCCTCATGTTTACAGGCGAGCGAAATGGCACACTTGATGCCTCTGCCTTGGTATCTAGAAATATTCCCATGGCATGCACGCCTGGCGGCCCCTCCAAAGAGACCACGGCAGAACTGACTTGGGCTTTAATCTTGGGCGCTTCAAAGCGTTTGATTGAAGAGAACAGATTAATTGCTTCAGGAGGATGGCGTGACGAACTATCCCTACTCCCAATGCTTTCTGGTCAACGTCTGGGTATCATGGGCTTAGGCGCCATTGGCAGTCGGGTTGCTAGAGTCGGTCATGCATTCGGAATGGAGGTGGTCACCTGGAGTCCGCGAATGACGCCGGAACGTGCCGCCGCAGAAAATGCAACATCCGTCAGTCTGGAGGAATTACTCAGCACCTCAAAAGTGATCACCATGCATTTAGTAGCAGGAGCGGGAACCAAAGGAATCGTTAGCGCCGATCAACTTGCCCTCATGCGTCCCGACTCCATCCTGGTGAATACATCGCGAGCGGCATTAATCAATATGCCTGACTTATGTGTCGCATTGAAAAAGGGTGTTCCCGCACAAGCCGCAGTGGATGTCTTCGATATTGAACCACTGCCAAAAGACGATCCCTTGCGCAATACCCCTAACTTATTGGTGACGCCACACCTTGGCTTTATTGCCGAGCCTATTTTTGCGACATTCTCTCAAGGCATTACCGAGACTTTAGAAGCGTGGATAGATCAGCGTCCGTTACCGCACCCGTTCAAGCCTTGATCGGTAACCCATTGAAACCACTGACCCCCAAGCAGCTCTTTTTTGGATTTAGCAAAATCGGCATGTCTGGTTTTGGGGGCGTGCTTCCCTGGGCGCGCCGCACGATTGTCGAGCAAGAGAAGTGGCTAAGTTCGGAAGAATTTAATGCCATGCTAGGAATCTGCCAAATTGTTCCTGGACCCAATATTGTCAATCTTGCCGTTTGCGTTGGCTCACGCTTCGCCGGAGTCCGTGGCGCTTTAGCCGCCACGCTTGGTCTAATGTTGGGCCCGGTGGCTGTCGTGATTCTTCTTGGAATACTCTATGAACACTTTAGTTATATGCCCATCGTCCAGGGCATGCTACGTGGCGTATCTGCCGTTGGCGTAGGATTAATTGCTAGCACCGGCTTCAAAATGATGCGCAGTGAATTCAGCTACCCCCCAATGTTGATCGTGGTGGCATTGACGTTATTGGCTGCCAGTTATTTTCATATCGGCTTGGGCTGGGTGGTCCTCTTCGCCTCGCCTTTGGCGCTCTATCTGGCATGGAAAAAGGCAGATCAATCATGAGCGCCCTACTCAGCCTCTTCCTTAAACTATCCGCATTCTCATTAGTAGCCTTTGGCGGCATCAATGCTTTGCTACCCGTACTATTTGATCTATCAGTCACACAAGAGCACTGGATTAATTCGCAAACATTTGCCGATTACTTTGCAATTGCACAGGCAGCGCCTGGCCCAAATTTAATGACGGTGACCTTGATCGGCTGGCATGTGAATGGTGTGGTTGGTGCTGTAGTTGCAACACTCGCTATTGCATGGCCATCCTCAATCATGATTTACTTTTTGCAGCGCTATATCCGAAATATGCAACACCCAAGAAAGCAAAAGGCAATTGAGTTTGCGGCTGGCGCATTGGCGGTGGGCCTAGTCTTAGCCTCTGCATGGCAAATTGCTTTACAGATTAATCATAGCTATACCGCTTATATACTTACTGTTAGCACAATTTTAGTTGCTGTATTTACCCGTTGGCATCCTTTATATTTAATTGCACTAGGGGCAGCCCTAGGAATCATAGGATTCATATGAAAATCATCTCACTACTTAAAATCTCCATTCTTATTTCAGCTCTTTTTGCGCTCTCTCCCATGCGAGCTCAAACCACCTACCCGAACAAACCCATTAATTTGATCGTGCCTTATGGTGCGGGTGGTAATGCGGATTCTCGTAGTCGTCAGATCGCACAGAAAATGAGCGTGATCCTAAAACAACCCATTATTGTTGATAACAAGCCAGGGGCCGGTGGAAATATCGGCACTGAGTTTATAGCTAGAGCTGCGCCCGATGGCTACACCATTGGCATGGGAAACTTCGCTCCAATGGCTGTAAATAAAACGCTTTTTGGTAACCTACGTTATGACCCAGAGACTGCACTCATCCCGATTATTCTGGTGGAAAAGGGTCCATTGATTTTGGTGGTTAACCCAAGCTCACCGTATAAAACCATTCAAGACATTGTTGCTGCGGCCAAGTCAAAACCGGGGACACTCACCTTCGCATCTGGCGGCATCGGCGGTAGCCATCAACTTTCGGCTGAACTCTTTATGCAAAATGCCGGAATCAAAATGATTCATGTGCCGTATAAGAGTGGATCTGCCGCGATTACCGATCTGATGGGTGGCAATGTCGATATGATGTTCGATCAAATGTACTCAGCAGCTCCTAGCATCAAGTCAGATAAATTGCGCCCGATCGCAATTACCAGCAAAAAACGATCGCCACTTTTTCCCAATGTGCCAAGCTTTGCGGAAGCCGGATATCCCAAAGTTGAGGTTCTCAATTGGCAAGGTCTCATTGCACCTGCCGGGACTCCAAAATCTATCATTGATCAGTTAAACAAAGCTGCCAATGAAGCGCTCAAAGACCCTCAACTTCGAGAGCTGATGCTGTCTCAAGGCAATGAAATTGGTGGTGGAAGTCCTGCGGATTTTTCGGCACTCATCAAATCTGAAGCCGCCAAATGGAGCGCTGTCGTGACGACAGGAAATATCAAGCCCTAGTAAACTTAGGCGCCTCTTACTTCAGCGCTTGATAAGTCAGGATACCTAAAAAGGTTAAGGCAAGTGAACCAATCAAATTAAAGAGCGCTGTTCCTAGTGCCCACGTCACCTCACCGCGCTGCATGAAGCCCACCACTTCAGCAGAAAAACTGGAGAAGGTGGTGAGCCCGCCCAGGAAACCAGTGACAACAAACAGCCTCCACTCAGGAGAAAGGCTGGGGTTGTTTCCAAAGAACGCTACAGCGAGACCAACCAGGTATCCGCCCGCCATATTGGATAAAAATGTTCCCAACGGAAGCGTCGAGGCAGCACTCACAGTGGCTAAATTAAATCCAGCCCTGAGTAAAGCACCCAGGCCAGCACCGCAGAAAATGACTACAAGGGATAACCACATATTCAGTATCTTATTGAATTGAAAAGCTCAGCATGCTGATAGATCCCATTTCCAAGCCATTCACCAACACCTTAGGAGACTCCCCTTGCTCTTGAAGGGCAAGCGTATACAAGGCAGGCCAGTAATGCTCAGGGGTTGGGATGGATAAATGGGCGGAATCCCCAAATTGCTCCCAGTGAATCAAGGTTTCATGATGATTCGCATTCATCTCTGAAACAAAAAATTCATTGAATTCTTTAGCCCATGGGTGAGGCGTTGCACCCTCCTCCCAGTGGATAGTTCGCAAATTGTGCACGACATTCCCGCTAGCCAGAATCAATATGTTTTCATCGCGTAAGGGGCGTAATTTTTTTGCCAACTCATAATGCTCACTCGCAGATAAAGAGCCATCTAAACTCAACTGCACTACCGGAACATCGGCATTGGGATACATATACCTCAGAATAGACCAAGCGCCATGGTCGATCCCCCATTCGTTCTCTTCGAGCACTACAGGAACATCCAATAACTCTTTGACGCGATCAGCAAGTGCTGGACTGCCTGGCGCTGGATATTGAATCTCAAATAAAGCCTGTGGAAACCCGCCGAAGTCGTGAATGGTTTTGGGTTTAGGCATCGCAGTAACCCATACCCCTCGAGTTACCCAATGCGCCGAGATGACCAAGATGGCATCTGGCCGTTTGAGTGATTTACCCAGAGCACCCCAAGCCGCCGTATAGCGATTGGGCTCAATGGC
>CANCBK010000041.1 GCA_947374315.1 Burkholderiaceae bacterium
ATTTTGAGTCACATGATGAAAGAGGCCGAAGAGGCAAAAATTCGAGGGCGCCTTTGTACTGCCGCGATTTTCTTTGATGTATTGAGTGGTGTATTTATCTCATTAACAGTCCTTGAGTTATTTTTCTTCCAAGCGGGCGCGGTGCGATCGTTGCAGACTAGCTATGTCATTTGGACTTTTGTGCTGGGTCTGATTTCCTTTATGACTTCGCTTTCTATCGTATTGTGCGAAGTGGTTTACGCCTATCGTTCGGCCGGTTGGAATACGCCTTTCCAAAAATAAAATTATGCAAAACTACAACCGTAATAACAAAATCCTCATCACCGGCGGCGCTGGTTTCCTCGGCTCACACCTTACTGAGAAACTTCTCAAAGAAGGCAATGAGGTGTTGGTTGTCGATAACTTCTTCACGGGTACTAAGCAGAATCTAGCTCATGTATTGGATAACCCCAATCTAGAGGTGATGCGTCACGATGTGACCTTTCCGCTTTATGTAGAAACCAACCAGATCTACAACTTGGCTTGCCCAGCCTCGCCGGTGCACTATCAATACGATCCAGTGCAAACAACTAAGACAAGCGTGCATGGTGCAATCAATATGCTTGGCCTAGCCAAAAGAACTAGAGCGCGTATCTTGCAAGCCTCTACTAGTGAAGTCTATGGTGATCCAGAAGTGCATCCACAGCCAGAAGAGTATTGGGGTAAGGTAAACCCAATCGGTATTCGGTCTTGCTATGACGAAGGTAAGCGCTGTGCTGAAACCCTCTTTTTTGATTACCACCGTCAGCACAACTTAGATATTAAGGTCGTGCGTATTTTTAATACTTATGGTCCTCGCATGCATCCGAATGATGGGCGCGTAGTCAGCAACTTTATTGTTCAAGCCCTGCAAGGTAAAGACATCACGATTTATGGCGATGGTCAGCAAACCCGTAGCTTTTGCTATGTCGATGATCTGATTGATGTCATGATCAAAATGATGAACTCAGAGGATGCGTTTACTGGCCCAGTGAATATTGGTAATCCGGGTGAGTTCACCATGCTCGAGTTAGCTGAGACTATTCTCAAGCTCTCCGGCAGTAAATCCAAAATCATCCACCAGCCCTTACCATCTGATGATCCCAAACAGCGTCAGCCGAACATCGAGCTTGCCAAAGCAAAGTTAGGCTGGGAGCCAAAAGTTAATTTGGAAGATGGTCTTAAAGAGACGATTGCCTATTTTAGAGGCGTGATTAAGTAGATCTATTTTTAAATAACTCTATTCATTAGCAAAGAATTGCCTTGCAAGTAAATATTAAGAAACTTTCTAAGTTCGTTGCCGCAAAGAAGTGGAGTGCTGCCAGCAATTTACTTTCTGAATTTGCATATCCCTTGCATGTGTCATTTTGCGAGGCTGATCTATCCATGTCTTTTACTGGAGTTCAGTGGGTTTTAAAGGATAAAGAATGTGGCGAGTTTATCTTTGACAAGTCCATGCCAAAGGATAGAAGTCAATTTTTTGTCACAAGATTGGTTCTATTGCTGCCATTAATTAAAGCGTTTCATGGTTCGCAATATTTTTGCGAGGGTACAGTCTTTATCAATCTTGATGATTCGGCTGATGCTGCTGGTCTAGCATTCTGTTCAAACAGAGCTGATTCCATTTTGATTCCCGATACAGATTTTTTAAATTCACATGGATATCGCCAGTCAAGGATAGATTTTGAAATAGATGCCCCCTCCTGGAAAGAGCGCCTACCTATTGTATTTTGGCGTGGTACGACTACAGGAGTGAGAACAGGGGTGTCATGGCATTCGCTACCTAGGTTGAACTTATGTGAGTTATCAAATCAAGTTCAGCATCAATCGCTCTTTGATGTTGGTGTTAGTTCCTTGGCTCAGGTCTCAAAAAGTGAAGCAAAAGAAATTGTAGAGGCGAGATATATTAGAAATTTTGTCCCGCTATCCTCAAGCAATCAATACAAATATCAAATCGATATTGATGGCAATACAAACGCTTGGTCAGCCCTTTTCCAGAAGTTATTGTCAGGATCGGTAGTTCTAAAGATTGCTTCACCGCATGACTTTCGGCAGTGGTATTACGATGAGCTAAAGCCATGGGTAAACTATGTTCCCATCAAGTCAGATATGTCTGACTTGGTTGAGAAGATTCATTGGTTAATTGATCATGATGATGAGGCCATGGAAATAGGCATCAATGGTAGAAAATTGGCATCAAAGTTGAGCTATGACGAAGAGTTAAATAAGGCGCTTATCAACATTAATAGGGCATTGAAATAAATTGACCGCAGCCATTCCTAATCAAAAAGAGAGTCCCAGATTTGAGCGTATCCGCTCCTTTGTTTTAAGGGCAGGCAGAACAACCGCTGGTCAACAGCGCGCCATGGATGACTTGGGCCCTCAGTTTCTCATTCCGTTTGAGGAGAGTGTTTTAAATCTTCAGCAGGCATTTAATGGATCAGATCATCCTAAGATTTTGGAAATCGGTTTTGGCATGGGTGAAACCACTGCCAAGATTGCTGCCTTACGCTCCGATGATGATTTCCTAGCGATTGAGGTACATCCACCGGGTGTAGGCGCTTTACTCAAGTTGATTGGTGAAAACAATCTCACTAATTTGCGTTTGATTCGTCACGATGCAGTTGAGGTGCTTGAGAAAATGATTGCCCCGAATTCTTTGGATGGCATCCATATTTACTTTGCGGATCCTTGGCACAAAAAGCGCCATCACAAACGTAGGCTCATTCAGATGGCGTTCGTTAAATTATTGGTTTCTCGTTTAAAGCCGGGCGCCTATCTGCATTTAGCGACGGATTGGCATAACTATGCGGAGCAAATGCTTTTAGTTCTCAATGCTGAGCCTGATTTAGTAAACACCTCTGCTGCGCATATTAGCGTTGAAACTTTTTCTACGGCTGATGTGGCAAGCGAGATTGAGCTTGCCAAAGAATCCTTTAAAGAATTCAAACCCACTCTTGAGCAACTCAATGCTCAGCATCCTGGATATGTAGAGAGACCTGCATACAGGCCGATTACCAAATTCGAGAACCGTGGGTTGAGGTTGGGGCACGGAGTGTGGGATCTGGTTTACCAGAAGAAGTAATATAAATAAAGCCGCTGTGTGAAGCGGCTTTATCAAGAGGTCTTAGCGCTTAGAGTCCTAAGCAAACATATTTCAATTCAAGGTACTCATCCATGCCATAGGCGCTCCCTTCACGTCCTAGGCCAGACTGTTTGACCCCGCCGAAAGGCGCTACTTCATTGGAAATAATTCCAGTATTCACGCCAACGATACCGTAGTCCAATGCTTCAGCTGCTTTCCAAATACGACCAATGTCCCTGCTGTAGAAATACGATGCCAAACCATACTGACTATTGTTGGCCAATCTCAGCGCCTCTTCATCGCTTTCAAAAGGGATAATGGGCGCTACTGGCCCAAAGGTTTCTTCGTAAGTAATGAGCATATCGCTCGTCACATTCGACAGAATAGTAGGTTCATAGAAAGTGCCTCCCAGGGCGGAAGGCTTTCCTCCGGCAATCAACTTCGCGCCTTTACTGAGCGCATCGGCCACATGCCGCTCCACCTTTTTTACAGCTGCTGGTTCAATGAGGGGGCCTTGGGTAATTCCGGCCTCCATGCCATTACCTACTTTGATGACCTGTATCGCTTTAGCAAACTTTTCTACAAATTCATCCTGTACTTTTTGATGAACATAGAAGCGATTGGCGCACACGCAGGTTTGACCAGAATTGCGGTACTTAGACGCCATAGCCCCTGTGACGGCTGCATCAATATCCGCATCTTCAAAGACAATGAAGGGAGCGTGACCACCGAGCTCGAGAGCTAATTTCTTCACAGTGGGCGCGCATTGGGACATCAAAATTCTGCCAACTTCGGTTGATCCTGTGAAGGAGAGGTGGCGTACCAGTGGTGAGGCGCACAGGGTTTTGCCAATAGCAATCGACTGATCGGCATCGGCTGTCAAAATATTAATGACTCCTGGGGGGATGCCTGCACGCAGGGCAAGTTCCGCAAGCGCCAGTGCCGACAAGGGGGTAAGCTCTGCTGGCTTGATGACGATCGTGCAACCCGCCGCCATTGCTGGCGCAATCTTGCGGGTAATCATGGCGATTGGGAAGTTCCATGGCGTGATCGCAACACATACCCCAATGGGTTGTTTCATGACAATCAGGCGCTTATCACTCCAGGTAGTACTTGGAATAGAGCCTGTGACCCGCTTTGCTTCTTCTGCGAACCATTCAATGAATGAAGCTCCGTAGGCAACCTCGCCGGTGGATTCGATCAAGGGCTTGCCCTGCTCCAAGGTCATGAGGGTGGCGAGATCTTGCGTGTTTTGAATAATCAGGTCAAACCATTTACGCATGATGTTGGCACGCTCTTTGCCGGTTTTATTTTTCCAAGATTGAAAAGCGTGTTCGGCTGCAGTAATAGCGAGCTCAGCCTCTTGAGGCCCCAGGTTGCTCACCTGCGCAATGAGTTCATTGTTTGCTGGGTTAGTTACCGCAAAGGTATTGCCTGAGGGATTCTTTATCCATTCCCCGTTAATGAAGGCTTCTTCTTTGAAGAGGCTGGGATCTTTAAGTAACTGACGAATATCAATTTTCTGCATTAGGAAGTCTCCGGAAATTCTCAGGCTAAGTAGTCAATTCATTTTATCCCGCCAGCTTAGCTTTGGTGTGAGGTTCATCAGTGCCAATAAAAAATCCCCGGACTCTAAGGAGCGCGGGGATTCTGGTGGGTTGGGGTTCCTATTGAGGAGTCGCTATTTGCTTATCCCGCCTGAATTTCAGTGCTACGTAATTTTTGAGCTAGGAGATCTAGAACACCGTTGACATATTTATGGCCATCGGTGCCGCCAAAAGTTTTAGCCAGCTCGACTGCTTCGTTGATCGCAACCTTATAAGGCACGGCCAAATCCAGCGCTAACTCATAGGTGCCAATTAATAGTGCCGCATGCTCTACAGGTGAGAGCTCATTGATAGGGCGATCCAGGGCCGGAGTAATAATCCCTTCTAATTCATCAGTGTGCTCTAGTACACCATTAAAGATACCTTGAAACAAGTCTAGTTTGCAGCGACGAAAGCCGGGGTCTTCGGCTAACTGTTTAGCAATGGCTGCGGCATTCGGCAGACTACCAGCACGACGCATGACTAAGCTTTGATAAACACCTTGTAACGCGTATTCACGGGCGCGACGACGCGGGGTCAGGGAGCGCTTAGGAGCACTAGCAACGGGAGCTTCTGTATTGATAGGGGTTTTTGTCATATCAATCATTGCTCTTCATTGGGGTGGATTTCAAAATCGATGTCTGGAGTGAGTGCTAGTGCAAGGTTGGCCATTTCAACAACGGCCTTGGCACAGTCTGCGCCTTTCACTTGAACGCGCACTTGTGCTTGTTCATCGGTCTCGCAGGTCAGCACACCATTGGCAATGGGTAATCCAGACTCAAGGCCAACACGGGAGATGCCTGAGGCAGATTCATTAGAAACCAATTCAAAGTGATAGGTCTCACCACGGATCACTGCGCCAAGCGCAACTAAGCCATCAAACTCACCAGTCTCCGCCATTTTTTGGAGTGCAAATGGAATTTCCAATGCGCCAGGTACGGTGACTAATTTGATATCTGCTTGTGATACGCCGAGCTTGATCAGCTCTTCGATGCAAGCAGTGGTTAAGGCAACACAATGCTCTTCGTTGAAGCGCGCTTGCACGATGCCTACTCGAAGATCTTGGCCATTTAAATCAGTGGCTAGAACGCCTACTGAGGACTCATTATTGGATGTAGTCATGATCTTTGGATGATTAATTATTGGGTTTAAATGGGGTGTAGCCGGTGACTTCAAGCTTGTATCCGGAAAGGCTTGGGACTGGGCTGGGGTTAGCGAGCAAGCGCATTTTACCAACGCCAATATCTTTGAGAATTTGCGCACCAATGCCATAGCTACGGAAATCCGTTTTTCGAGCCAGCGGTTTTTGTGCTTCTTCAGCATGTGTGCCGTTTAATTTATGAAACTGTGCCAACCAGTCAACATCATTTGGCGATGCAATGCCAGAAGCATTCAACAGCACTGCCACACCAGCTGGCGCTGCCGCGAGCTTTTGTAAGGCTTGCGCTAGTGGCCATGAGTGAGTGCTGACATTGGCATCTAAAAAATCTAGGACGGTCACAGGCTCATGAACGCGCACTAAGGTCTCTTCAGTTTCTGAAGGCTTGCCGTGCACCAGCGCCAAATGAATACAAGAGCTAGGAGTATCGCGGTAGATGATTCCTTGAAACTTGCCCCAGGGGGTAACGAACTCGCGCTCGCCTTCGCGAACCACAATGCTTTCATGCTGGCTACGGTACTGAATGAGGTCGGCAATGCTGCCAATTTTTAGTTGATGTTCTTTAGCAAACTCCAGCAGATCTGGCAGGCGAGCCATGCTGCCATCATCCTTCATGATTTCACAAATCACAGCGGTAGGGGAGCAGCCAGCCATGGCGGCTAAATCACATCCCGCTTCGGTGTGTCCTGAACGAATTAATACGCCACCAGGCTGAGCCATTAACGGAAAGATGTGGCCAGGTTGAACCAGATCGTTTGGTTTGGCATGGGGCGCTACGGCAGTTTTGATCGTATGTGCGCGATCAGCTGCAGAGATGCCAGTGGTCACGCCGCTAGCTGCTTCAATGGAAACGGTGAAGTTGGTACCCATTGAAGTGCCGTTGTCTCTCACCATCAGAGGGAGATTAATTTGTTGGCAGCGCTCGCGTGTGAGGGTGAGGCAAATCAGCCCACGACCATGCTTCGCCATGAAATTCACTGCTTCGGCAGTGACATGGTCAGCGGCAAGTACGAGATCGCCTTCGTTTTCGCGATCTTCTTCATCGACCAGAATAACCATCTTACCGGCTTTGAGCTCGGCAACGATTTCTTCTGTGGAGGCCAGGGTATTTTGCATAGCCTTCTATTTTAAGCTGAGGAGGGGGTTTTAGGGCTACAGCCGCAGATCCCCTGAAATATTCGTCAATATCCACCATTTCTGACGACTGGAGCCCATTAAAGAGATTTTTTTGCCCATCCGATCTCGAGAAAATACGGTATGTCTAAATTCACGCAAGAATCTATCGCCGTCAGCCGCTTAGGTAGGCCAGCCGAGGGATTTATCTTGCTGGAGGTTTTGGTGGCTATGGGCTTGGTAGCAAGCAGTTGGATGGCTTTGGGTAACTCCTATCAATACCTCATTTTGCGTTTAGGTCAGATACAGGAACAGCGGGCGCAAATCAAAAAAGAAGTAGATCAGCATGAGCTCGCCATATTTGCCGCCATGCAATCAAACCTTGCTATTCACAATTCAAGAAAGGGGTTAAATGAGTCTTCTGGAGTGTCTCGTCGGTCTCGCTCTATCGCTCGTATTGGTGGCGCCACTGATAAAAAATAGCGGCGAGTTCATCGCCAAACAAATTCAATATGAGAAATCCCAATCTCTTGCTGCTGAAGCGGATCGCGCTTTGGAATTAATTGGTCGTTCAATTCGGATGGCTGGTTACCAGAATGCGACATCACCCATTCGATTTAGCAGAAGTATCTCTTTCAGTGACTCTATCCACATTCAAAAAAATAGTGGGTTTCGGGGTTCTGACGCCTTGATGGTGAAACACGAACTTTCTTCTGGAATAGATTTTGACTGCATTGGCAACACCTTATCTCAAGAGCGAACAAAACAGGGCATCGCTCAGCAGGGATTTTTAGTGAATCGACAAGCATCCGCTCCTAAGGGAGTGCGTGTCAATGGTGGCTCATTAATTTGCCAATCCTTGGATCGAAAAGGGCGCTTGCAAAACACCACCTTAATGAACGGAGTGAACTTATTAGCCATTGACGAGCTTCCCGGCATCTCGGGCCGGGCCTTTAGGATCAGGCTGCAAATGACTGATGGGATCTCGATTCATCAAGAATTCGAGCGTACGTTCGCGACACGAAACCTCTTGTGATTATTGCCTGGGTCTTATCGCTTATGCTGCTGTTGTCCTCTTTGGTACTTCACTTAGAGCGTCTAGCTGCACTCGAGCTCATTGGGGCTAATGCGTTTGGGGAATCTCAGCGGCAGCGGATTGCTTCTGAAAATGCGATTCTTGAATGCGAACAACAGCTTTCTAATATTGCCTCGGTGGCAAATGGCTCTTGCCACATTCAATCTGCTGGTAAGAATCTTTGGTTGATTTCTAGTAAAGCAACACCCAGTGTGGAAGTGCTGGTATTCCTGGATGAGAAAACAAATATAGCAACCCGTTTAAATTGGCGGCAGAACTTTGAACAATAAAGACTGGGGTGGTAGCTTGCTTGAGCTGATGGCAGTTGTCCTCATCATCGCCATCATGGCAGTATCAGCAATGCCGATGTTGCATGAGCAAATGGCTGCTCGAGAAATTGACATCATCGCTAGACGTTTTATCGCGCATGCGCAATTTGCAAGAGCGCAAGCATTCACACTGGGAACAACGGTTCAAATCACCCCTTTAACTGGCAATCTTTGGGATGAAGGCTGGGTTGTTAAAAGTACTTGCAGTCATCGGCAATCACAGACCACTTGCATTGAGCGATTTTGGTTTTCTCAGGGCGATATTGCGCCGGTGTATTTCAAGGGTGGAGGTAAGCAGTTTATGGACCCACATTCCTCTAAGCGGGGTATCACCTTTAATGCAGCTGGTGCTGCAAAAACCGCTCAGGGCGGATTTGTGGCTAACCGCCTGATATTGGGTCATGACCGAGATCCTCGGTTAGAGCGGCAGTTGGTATTGGGTAGCGGGGGTCGTTGGAGGATTTGCGATCCCATTAAAGACGCGAAAGCTTGTAATTAAAGCGGGTAAATTTGCCGCATCTGCCCCCAATCGGTTTTAATAGACCCATGTACACCGCAGTCGACCACCAATTCATGAGCCAGGCTTTAGCCGAGGCTCAAAAAGCCCTCTATTTATCCAACCCCAACCCTCGGGTGGGGTGTGTCATCGTTAGAGAAGGTCAAGTCATTGGCCGTGGGTATACCCAAAGGGTGGGCGGCGCCCATGCGGAGGTTCAGGCATTGGCCGATACCAAAGCGAATGGTTTTGACGCTGCCGGATCAACGGTATATGTCACTCTAGAGCCCTGCAATCACATCGGCAGAACGCCGCCTTGTGTTGATGCCTTAATTGCCGCGAAGCCTGCCAGGGTCATTGTGGCGATGTCAGACCCGAACCCCCTAGTGGGTGGTAAGGGGCTTGAGCGATTAAAAAATGCGGGTATTGATGTCCGTTGTGGCTTATTAGAATCTGAAGCCCAAGCCATCAATAGGGGATTTATTTCTAGAATGACTCGGGGCTTGCCTTGGGTGCGCCTCAAGATTGCCGCTAGCTTGGATGGAAAGACGGCTTTACCGAATGGACAAAGTCAATGGATTACCGGTGCTTTAGCGAGGGCGGATGGGCACCACTGGCGCGCTCAAGCATGCGCGATATTGACTGGCGTAGGAACTATCAAGGAAGATGATCCGGCTCTTAATGTGCGAGATGTGAAGACCGAGCGTCAACCTTGGAAAATTATTGTTGACTCAAGATTAGAGACGCCACTCAATGCCAAGGTATTGAGTAATCTTGAGGGGTCGGGCGTGATCTTGGTTTGCGCTTCGCTCGATTCAGAGGCGAGTCGGGTGAAGGCCAAAGCATTAGAAGCTCTTGGGGTAGAGGTCCTTGCGATGGCGAACGCCAATGGCAAAGTGGATTTAT
Organism: Burkholderiaceae bacterium; assembly: GCA_947374315.1. The sequence continues at coordinate 9,768 of CANCBK010000041.1, forward strand.
CGCAACTGTTTGCCTACTTAGCCCAAGAGCGTCATATGAATGAAATCCATGTCGAAGCGGGATTGAAGTTAAACGGATCCCTGCTTAGAGAAGATTGTGTTGATGAGCTCTTGCTGTATTACGCTCCCTTTTTTATGGGTGACGGCATGGGCATGGCAAACATCACGCCATTGACCGCACTAGATCAACGCCAGGATTGGCAAATGATTGATCAAGACTTATTTGGATCTGATTTCCGTGTGCGTCTTAGCAAGAGATAGCACTCAGCTAAATCAGCAAAAGATTCAAATCCAAAATGAACCAATAACCTCCTTATCTAAAAGATCACCATGTTTACTGGAATTATTACCGCCGTAGGTCAAATCAAAAGTGCGCAAGCAAAAGGTGATGGCTTGCACCTGATAGTCGAAGTACCTTCTGGCTATCTCGATGATGTTGCTTTGGGCGACAGTATTGCTATTCAGGGTGCATGCATGACGGCAACAGAATTTACCGACCATACTTTTGCCTTAGATATTTCGCAAGAATCCTTGAGTAAGACAGTGGGCTTAGATAAAGTCGGACCAGTGAATCTTGAAAAGGCGCTGCGTTTAAATGATCGCTTGGGTGGTCACCTAGTAAGCGGCCACGTGGACGGCGTTGGTAAGGTGGCACACTTTGCCGCTGTTGCTCAAGATTCTTATGGCTCATGGCTATTGCAGATTGAGGCTCCGAAGGACCTTGCGCCATTCTTAGCCTATAAGGGGTCGATTGTCGTCAATGGCGTTTCTTTAACGGTCAACAAAACCGAAGACACTGCAGATGCCTGTCTAGTCAATATCAACTTGATTCCACATACCCTACAAAGCACAACCTTAGGAAATCTCAAGCAAGGTGAGCCAGTGAATTTAGAGGTGGATTTGATTGCACGTTATGTTGCGCGGATGTTGGAAGCGCAAGCAAAATAATCTATCTTCTGGCGCGGGCAGTCTATAGTCGGCGATATCGCGTTGGATCGCTGAGATGAGCTTGCTGAAAGCCTACTTGCCTCAAACGGCAAGATTCACACTCTCCACAAGCTTCGCCTAAATCATTTGCTTGATAGCAGGAAACGGTTTGTGAGTAATCAACACCTAGAGTGGTGCCCAGTTGAATAATTTCTGCTTTGCTCATACTGATGATCGGTGCGTGAACACGAAAGCGATTCTCATTGTTCAAGGCTTCTACGCCAGCTTTAGTCGCTAAGTTCGCCATCGCTTCAAAAGAGGCGACATATTCAGGGCGGCAGTCTGGATAACCAGAGTAATCCACTGCATTGGCGCCATAAAAAATATCTAAGCCACCCAATGATTCAGCCCAGCCTAAAGCAAGGGATAGCAAAATCGTATTGCGCGCTGGAACATAGGTCACTGGAATTTCTTGATCCTTGCCCGGGGTTACGGGGATATCGATTGATGAATCAGTGAGGGCTGAGCCACCAAAACGCGTCAGGTCTAGGTTCACCACTTCGTGACGAATCACCCCCATCTTCTTGGCAATATGTTTGGCTGCAGCCAATTCCGAGGAATGGCGCTGTCCATAACTTACCGAAAGCACATAGGGCGCGTAACCGAGATCTTTTGCCAAAGCCAAAATCGTACTGGAGTCCAAGCCGCCAGAAAATAAAATCACTGCTGGGGCGTTGGGTTTGCGGGGAGCAATATTCTGAAAGGCAGCTGACAGCTTAGACATGGGGTAGGTATTGAAGCTCTAGGTTGCCGGATTACTTCGTTGCAGCGATGAGTTGCTGCGCATCTTTTGCCGCCTCAGTGTCTGGATACTTGCTGATAATCTCACTAAAGGTTTTCTTGGCAGCAGCCTTATTGCCACTTTCCAGTTGCGCATTACCTAATGTCAGCATCGCTCCAGGAACGCGGGGATGTGTTGGGTAGCGTTTAATTAAACTTTGTAATTGCGCAATAGCGCCTGCGTAATCTTTGTTGGCATATTTGCTATTGCCACTCCAAAAGAGCGCGAGCGGTACATAAGGGCTCTTTGGATAGCGATTTACAAAGGATGAGAAGCCTTCATCCGCCTTCTTCAGACTGCCCGCTTGGAACGCCTTTAAAGCGTCGTCATAGGCTTTTTTCTCACCAGGTTGAACTGTGCCGCTCACCCCTTCAATGGTCACTGTGCGGGGCTCAAAATTACCTAAGCGGGTATCGAGATCTTGGTAGTAAGTTTTCTGGCTGGTGCTGATGTCTTCGCCTTGCTTCTCCAGATCCTCTACTTTGCCGCGAAGTTCTGCATTATCGGCTTTGAGTTTCTCAATCTGATTTTGCAAATCCATTTGAGTACTCGCAAGGGATTTACGTAAATCCAAAATGGCCTTGCGTGCGTCATCATCGGAAAAGAGTGCCCAGGCATTGCTGGATAGGCCTAAACAAAGCGCGGCAGCACTTAAACAAAACGCTCGTGAGAGCGTATGTTTAAAAGAGTAAGACGGGTTACTGGTGCGCTGATGCATTAGTTGGTGATGTAAACAATGTCAGCGCGACGATTTTCTGCCCAAGCCGCCTCATTATCGCCTTCAGCTTTTGGCTTTTCTTTGCCAAAGCTCACAGCTTCCATTTGATCATCAGAAACTCCCATCAAGTTGAGTGCTTTGCGCACTGCATCTGAGCGGCGTTGACCTAAGGCTAAGTTGTACTCGGCTGTACCACGCTCATCGGTATTACCCTGAATGATGACCTTTTGCTTAGGATTGGCTTTTAAGAAGCTCGCGTGTGCAGACAATTGTTTTTGATACTTAGTCTGAACGGTGTATTCGTTCAAATCAAAGTACACGCTGCGTTGGAAGAGGGGGCTGCTTGGATCATTCCAAGGCTGTGAGCCATAGTTGCCGCTAGTGCCATTGGCGCCATCGACATCATCCAATTTAACGCCGGAGCAGGCTGCTAAAACCAGCGCTGTTGCGCCAACAATGGCAAACGTGGCCGCACGACGTGCGATAGAAATCTTCATGATCTTTCCTTTTTCCTACAAATGAAGCTATTAAATGAGCTAATAGCCAATATTATGCCCCTAAGAGCGCAATATTGGCTATCCGTAGTCGGAAAGATTTAGCCAAAGCTGGGGCCAAACCTTAGTCCATAAATGGACCCCAGGATGGCTGACGAACATCAGATCCTGGAATGCTTAATACCTGTTTAGAGTTTCCATCAACCGATACGGCAGCCAAGACCCTTTTGCCGCCCACCTTGGTTGAATAGAGGACGTAGCGACCATTGGCTGCAAAAGAAGGTGACTCATCGCTAGAGCTATCCGTCAGGGCCTGTGAGTCGCCTGTAGCAAGATTGAGGATATAAAGTCGGAAGGCCCCACCAATATTAGCGATGTATGCCAAATATTTGCCGTCTGGTGAAATCCGTGGGGAGGTGACAAAGCCTTGTTTATAGGTCACCCGTTTAGCCCCTTCCACTTGCTCACCTTCGGCGCTCATGCGATAAATCTGGGGATTGCCACCACGATCGCTGGTGAAGTAAATGGAGCGACCATCAGCGGAATACTGTGGCTCGGTATCAATTGTGTAGCCGCGAGTAAGGCGATGCAAGCCAGTACCATCGACATTGATGCCGTAAATCTGGGTATTGCCATCCTTCGAAAGCGAGATGGCCAATTTCTTGCCATCAGGTGACCAGGCTGGTGCGCTGTTATTGCCCTTCTGGTTCGAGAGGGAGATACGCCGACCGGTTGCTAGCTCGTGAACATAGATCACGGGTTTGCGATCTTCAAACGAAACGTAAGCTACCTTCTTCCCATCAGGTGACCATGATGGGGAAATAATCGGTTCACCACTACTCATCGCATTGCGAATATTCTGGCCATCCGCATCGGAAATGACTAAGCGATAGCGCTTACCTTCTTTGATGACATAAGAGAGGCGTGTCGAGAAGATACCGCGTTCACCCAGTAACTTGAAGATGATGTCATCGGCGATCTTGTGAGCCACTGCACGCAAATTATCTGCGCTGGAGTTGAGGTTGAGGCCGCCCAAGCTTTGGGACTTGCGGACATCAAATAACTTGTAGTGAATATCAAACTGCGAGGCGCTAGTTTGTACTACTGAGCCCACTACCAGCGCATCAGCTCCGCGAGCCGCCCAAGATTTGTAGTTTGGTGTTCCCTCATCACTTTCACTGGCATTACCGTTCTCAGTATTCTTAAAATAACCACTGCGTGTTAAGTCTTGGCGAATGATGTCAGTAAGGCTAATGGGTAATTTGCTCTCATCCTTAAAGCGCATGACAGCAATGGGATAAAGAGACTGTCCTACGCCCGTGATCTCAATATTCATTTGCGCTAAGGCGGGAGTGGTCAAGCCAACAAACGACAACACGACTGCCGCGAATGAAAAATATTTTTTTGCAACTTGCAACATGCTTTAGTCCTTGGGTTTAAAGGTCAGCTTCACTTCTCTTTTAGGAATTTTTCCATTGTCATCTTTCGGCAGACTTTCTGCGCGAGTAAGTGCGAGTAGTACTGCGCGATCCCAGCTTGCATTGCCGCTGGAGGTCAGGATACTGGT
>CANCBK010000042.1 GCA_947374315.1 Burkholderiaceae bacterium
AGCGATTGAATATGTTGAGCTAGAAGCTGTTTTCGATAAGGCGACACGGATTATTCTTTGGCGGGAGCTAAAAAACACAGCCATCTGGCTTCAGGGATGGGTATAAAAAAGCCGCCTTTCAAATGGCGGCCTAGGAGCTACATACTGAACCAGTAAATACTGTTGATAATTATTTCTTCCCCTTCTTTTCCTCTGAAGACTTTCTGAGATGCTCTTCAATATTTTTCTCAGCAGCATCAGCCACCTGATCCACAATCTTTCGACCCTCTTTGAACATCTTCTGCCCAACCGTAGACATATCCTGAACTACTTTAGATAGCTTTTCCGCATGACTCGGCATTTTGCTTTCAGCATCTTCCAGCCACATCACCAAAGAATTGCGCACTTTCTCTAAATGCTTTTCAGTTCCATCAGCAACATCCTCACCAAGATCCTTCAGTACAGATTTGACTTTTCTCTGATAGAGAGTCGCACGTTTTGCCGTTTCTTTGGCGGCCGCCTCTTGAAGACCTTTTAGCTTGGCAAGATCATTCTTTGCAGCAGATTTGGCGCTATCCATCGCATTTTTCATACCCCACTGAATTTCAGCAAGATGATGTTCGCTGAGATCCTTAGCCGCATCCAATAGTTTGTGAGAATAGGCAAATAACTCTTTAGCTTTTTCTTGCTGCCATGCCTGAATATCTTTCTTATCCATTGCTTCTGTTCCTTATCTAAATGATAGTTTCACCTGATTAAGTAAGCTACGACATCACTCTATACCCAAACATGATCATTGCCAACTCCCTAACAAACAGCATTAAAATCACAAGATGAGCGAACTAAAAAACCCTTATGAAATGATTGGCGGCGCAATGAAGGTCGAGGAGTTGGTCGATCGTTTTTATGATTTGATGGCGCTAGAGGAGCCCTTTACCGATTTAAGAGCTATGCACGCCAGTGATCTTTCTGTCGCTAGAGACAAGCTCAAACTATTTCTGTCGGGATGGCTGGGAGGTCCTGATGTTTATTCACCAATGCATGGACATCCAATGCTGAGGGCGAGACATTTACCCTTTAAGATTGGCCTGAAAGAACGAAATCAGTGGCTAGCCTGTATGTATCGAGCCATGGAAGAATGCGGCATTGACGGGCAGATTGGTGCGCAAATGGAAGAATCTTTTTTCAATACTGCTGACTGGATGAGAAACCAGCCAAACTAGTTTTGGTTTAATCTAGCTTAGCGCCGGCCTGCTTCACGGCTGTTGCCCAACGGGGCATCTCGCCTGCAAGAAACTGCGTGAATTGATCCGCATTGAGGTATGCTAGATCAGCGCCTTGCTCAATAATTCGCTTCTGAATATCAGGTAATTCGAGAGTCTCCTTGAAGGCTTGGCTGAGTTTACTAACCACCTCAGGGGGTGTACCTTTGGGCGCCAAGATTCCATAAAAACCCACAACTTCCAAGTTGGCAACGCCAGTCTCACTGACTGTAGGGGTATTTGGCATGGCAGGGTTACGCTTTGCGCTAGTGACAGCCAGAGCCTTCAGCTCTCCTTGTTTTACGTAGTTAGCCGCCTGAGGGACAGACTCTGCCATGAACTGCACATGTCCTGCAATCAAGTCAGTAAAGGCGGGTGCGCTTCCTTTAAATGGAATATGCACCATAAAAATACCAGTCTCCTGTTTCAACATCTCGGGCACTAAATGAGAAATTCCCCCATTGCCCGCTGAACCATAATTTAATTTACCGGGATTTGCTTTTGCGTATGCCACAAACTCTTTTAAGGTGTGAACAGGTACATCTTTATTCACAAGTAAGGCAAGTGGTTGTTGGGCTGTCCTAGCAATCGGCTGAAATTCTTTGAGGGTTTCATAAGATGTTTTGGGATAAACAGCGGGATTAATCACCATGGTGCCCGTGTTGGCCAATAAAAGTGTATACCCATCCGCGGGTGATTGCGCCACAAACTGCGCGCCAACTGACCCGCCAGCGCCCGCTTTGTAGTCAACAATAACGGTTTGACCTAGAGAAGATTGGAGCTTTTCAACTAGTAAGCGCATGTGAGCATCAAGCGGCCCACCAGCTGGAAAACCAATAATGACTTTGATTGGTTTATCAGGATAAATAGCCCATCCACTACTAGAGGCCGAGAGCATGATGCAGCCAACTAGAAATATCCCGATAAAGTTTTTGAGCTTAGGCATAAAGAATATTCACTTAGTTGACTTGGATATACTTTAACCTAGACGACTACAGTGAAACTTGAAATGATTGAAAGCGTGTTGCAGCTACTGAGTGATCCCAATACTTGGATTGCTTTTCTAACACTATCAGCCCTAGAAATCATTCTTGGCATTGATAACATTATTTTTATTAGTGTTGTAGCGAATAGGCTACCCATAGAAATTCGAGAAAAAGTACGTCGGTTTGGTCTTATTTTTGCTTTAGTTACCCGGATTTTGCTATTACTTAGTCTCTCCTGGGTAATGAGCCTTACCAAACCGCTCTTCTCAATCTACGATCATGTCATTGCCGGCAGAGACCTTATTCTTTTGCTGGGTGGATTCTTCTTAATCTGGAAGTCTTCCAAGGAAATCTACCTAGAAGTGGAGATGCCCGATCACGGAGAACAAAGCGGAGAAGCGAATACTTTCCAATCCAATAAATCTAACGCAACACTCTGCTTTACGTCAATAGTACAAATCGGACTGCTTGACATTATATTTTCACTAGACAGCGTCATTACGGCCGTCGGAATGGTGGATCAGATTAGCATCATGATTGCTGCCGTACTTGCCTCAGTACTTATCATGCTAATAGCTGCTAAATCCATTGGGGACTTTGTGCACAAGCACCCCTCTATTAAAGTTTTAGCACTTTCATTCCTAACGGTAGTGGGCATCATCTTAATTGCCGAGGGAATGGGGGTCCACATCCCCAAGGCCTATGTGTATGTCGCTATGGCATTCTCTCTTTTAGTAGAGCTACTCAACATTCGCTCACGCAAAAAAAATATGGCTATAGAAGTGTGACGCGTTCAGCCTAGAGTGCGTGAGCGCAAGCAAAGCCACTAGCCCATGCCCACTGGAAATTATGTCCGCCAAGATGCCCGGTGACATCAACGCACTCACCAATAAAATATAAGCCGGAGTGATTGCGTGCCATCATGGTTTGACCATCTAGCTCTTTGGTATCTACTCCGCCTAGCATCACCTCTGCTTTTTTCCAGCCCAGTGTTCCTGCTGGTTTAACCGACCAGTTGCTAATAAGCTCTTTGAGCGCCTGACGATCCTTTTTGGAGACTTCGGCCCACTTACGCCCCAAAAGATTTTTTTGTTCTGCGAAAACCTTAGCCAAACGTAAGGGCATGACTGAAGCCAGAATATTCTCCGTTAATTTCAGGCGATTGTCTTCGTCATTAAAAAGATCATCACAATTAAATCGTCCATTGGATTCCGCCACACCAAGCCAATCAACATGTATCGCTTCACCCTCAGTCCAATAGCTACTTGCCTGCAATACAGCGGGTCCAGATAAACCTTTATGAGTTAGTAATAGGTCTTCATTAAAGTGGCTGGCGCCATATCGATTACCCTTGGAACCAGCGGCAATCCGGACGGGCAAACTTAAGCCGGCCAATGCATTAAGACTCTCAAACTCACCAGAAGTAAATGAGAGCGGAACTAAAGCAGGTCGAGGTTCAATCACCTTTAATCCAAATTGCTTAGCGATATCTAATGAATACGCTGTCGCGCCTATCGCAGGCACGGGTAAGCCACCGGTAGCCATTACTATAGATCGAGATCGTTCAATGCTGGTATTGGTTTTAATCAACCAGTACCCTGCCTCACTAGTCACCGACTCCACTATTACTGGATGACGAATCTCGACATTCCCTTTAGCGCACTCGCCAAGCAACATCTCAATAATTTGCTTAGCGGAATCATCACAAAATAATTGGCCCTGATGCTTTTCATGGTAGCCAATGCGGTAAGACTCGATCAGCCCAATAAACGCTTTTGCGGGATAGCGCGACAAGGCGCTTTTAACAAAATGGGGATTCAAGGATAAAAAATTGGCTGGACTGCTATGCAGGTTTGTGAAGTTACATCTACCGCCACCACTAATGCGGATCTTTTCACATAACACCTCGGCATGATCCAGCACCAAGACTTTTTTTCCTAATTGCCCCGCAACACCTGCGCAAAATAGGCCGGCAGCACCGCCACCGATGATGACGGCATCCCATGTTTTACTCATGATTTACTTAAATCGCTCAATGACTTCAATCGGTAGCTTTAGTTTTTGCATGTGTAAACGGGTATAGGCTTGACGAAAATTTTTGGTCATAGAAATCATGACAGAGGCCGTCCAAGCAAAAGAGAACATCCCGGAAAAGGCGATGATGATAGCTAGCATCTTCCAACCGTTTGGTAGCGTATCCTCCATAAAACCCATCGCAGTATAGGTGCTGCCACTAAATAAAATACTCTGCCCTAGATTTGGAAGAAGATTAAAAGTCCACAGGGAGATGCCCCACAGAATGATTTCAAAAATATGCGTGAGAAGAAGGCAAAGTACGCTGATATAGAACACCAGAGCAACCGATGTGTATTTATGTTCTGACAAATACAGAAATGATTTCACCTCATAGCGTTTGGCGATCTGGAGCAAAGCGGTCCCATGAAATAACATCACCGTGAGTAGGATAGCAATCCCGAACAGATATGCAGGTAAATCCAGCTCAACAACAAGGGAAACGGTATTGGGAATCATCATATGGTCTTTGTGCTTATTTTACAGCTCTCATGCCAATTGATACCAGTCCCGAATGACTGCCCAGGCTTCTTGTGCAGTCTCTACAAAGTGAATGAGTTCCATATCAGCTTGCTCAATCACACCATGAGCAAGCATCTGATTGAAGTTAACAACCCCACGCCAAAAGTCCTGCCCTACCAAGATGATTGGCAAACGCTCTACTTTTTTAGTTTGCATTAATGTCAAGACTTCGAAGAGCTCATCAAAGGAGCCAAAGCCCCCAGGGTAAGCTACGATTGCTCTGGCTCTGAGCATGAAATGCATCTTTCGAATCGCAAAATAATGAAAGCGAAAGCTTAAGCCTGGAGTGAGATAGGGGTTAGGATGCTGCTCTCTTGGTAAGCTAATATTGAAGCCGATAGTTTTATCTCCTGCTTCAAACGCCCCTCGATTTGCAGCCTCCATAATTCCAGGCCCACCTCCGGTCGCAATATATAACTTATTTCTATCTTCCGATTGTGTCGCGTTATAGCCAGCGACGATCGTACCGAACTCTCGAGCCGAATCGTAATACTTGCAATGCAATAACACTTTCTTTGCTTCAGTCAGAGCGTTCGGAGTTTTCGCGTCTCGCTCCATCTCCAGAGCAGTCTCGCAGCTTACAAAACGGGTGGACCCAAAGACAGTGATTGTGTGCTCAATGCCACGCTCATGTAACAGAATCTCTGGCTTTAATAACTCCAATTGAAAGCGCAAGCCCAACGTTTCTCGACGGGCTAAAAAAGCCTCGTCATCAAAAGCAAATTTATAAGAGTCCTCAGAGTTACCGTCTGACATCCAGCCCTTCTGAAGATTCAGAAAATCTGTAATGGTTTGGGAGTTATTTACGGGAAGCTTGGGACTCATCTACAACCTTTAAAAAGTGATCTATCTTTCGTTTTGAAACAACTTCATCGCACAACCCACCTGAAAATCATTGGAAAAATTAGTATTACTACCTAGAATTTTGCATTAATTTGGTATCTAGGGCTTATTCGGATTTACCACCGGCACTTCAGGAGTTAATATTGTGAAATATTAACCAAACTGAAGGAAAAGCAATGAGCAATCGTTCAATCATCATCATGGTACTGGTATTAATTGGTGCCACAGCTTATTTACTCCTCAAAGGTGACGGCAACGTTGATATGAGCGGCGAGAAACATGGTGCTGAAGCAACGCAAGTGGAAGAGGCAAAGAAAGATGCTCCTGCCGCTCCAACTGCACCAGCAGCAGCTCCTGCAGTTGAAGTAAAAAAATAATCCCTTGTTGGAAGAAATAAGCCGCGGTTTGCCGCGGTTTTTTTTCGCCCCAATATTCAATATCGCGTCAACATGAAAAATCTATTTAAACTTGGACTTTTTTTCTACGCACAGCTCATATTCGCGCAAATCCCTACCCTCCCCACCAACACCATCAGCAATAGCGATACAACCATGATTTCATCATTTGCCCCCACCGGAACCTTGCGCGTTGGCATTAATCTTGGCAATCCCGTCCTAGCGGGCTCCTCTGATAAAAGTGACCCACAACCCAAAGGAGTGACGATCGACATTGCCAATGAGATTGGTCGGCAAACCCATCTTCCGATTGAACTCATCTCATATCAAAGCGCCGGTGAAACAGTGCAAGCACTGAAGGCGAGATCACTTGACTTAATCTTTGTGGCCATTGATCCCGTGCGTGGTGCGGATATCAGCTACACGCCCGCCTACATTCAGATTGAGGGTGCATACATGGTTAAAGCATCATCCACTTTCAAAACAAATGAAGATGTTGATGTAGCAGGCAATGAAATTGTCGTGGGCAAAGGAAGCGCATACGACCTTTACCTCACTCGCGAAATTAAAAACGCTATCTTATTACGATCAGCTAGCTCACAAGCGGTTGTAGATGATTTCATGAGTGGTAAAGGTAATGTAGCTGCAGGGGTAAAGCAGCAGCTAGAGGCGGATGCCAAGAGGTATAGTGGCCTTAAGATGCTACCAGGCCGGTTTATGGTCATCAATCAAGCGATAGGTATCCCAAAGGCACGGGTGGATTTTGAAAAAACGACTGCTTACCTTAGCAACATCCTTAAAGAATTGAAAACCTCAGGGTTTATTGAAAACTCAATGCAACGCCATGGAATTCAGGGGGCGAAGGTTGCCGACTAAATAAGTGGAGCGATACTATTCCTATGAATCCCCCCATTACTGAACTGCGAGCACTGGAGCTTATCCATCGCCTCAAGCGAGACCCCTCAGAACATAAAGGAGATGCCGGCAAGGTACTGCTCATCGGCGGTGCGCCCGGAATGGCTGGCGCTCTCATGCTGGCCGGGAGTGCCGCGCTTCATCTTGGAGCCGGTTGGACTATCCTAGAAATGCTTGACCCCACAGCTGCTCATGCAATGCCTGAGCAAGCGGAACTCATGGTGCGCTTAGCCAGCTTTGAGGCTCAAGAACAATTAGCATCCACTGCTCCTGATCTGATTGCGATTGGGCCTGGCCTGGGTTTTTCTTCTCTCGCTAGAGAGTGGCTGGTAGCGACATTACGCCACCCAAAGGTGCCGATCGTGATTGATGCGGATGCTCTGAATTTAATAGCAGATACTCCTGAATTCTTGAGTTTACTCAAGCAACGCAATCAAGCCTTTCCAGGCATGAGCGTACTTACCCCTCACCCAGGGGAGGCTGCACATCTCCTCAATACCACTTCGGCCTTGGTACAAAAAAATCGCATTGCCGCTTTGTCCGACTTAGTAACGCGCACTGATTCGATTATTGTTCTTAAAGGTCAACACACACTGATCGCCTCACCCACCCATGCAGCAGCCCAATGCGAAGAAGGCAATCCGGGTATGGCCGTTGGCGGAATGGGTGACACGTTAACTGGCAGCATTGCTGCAATCGCTGCCCAGGGTATACGTCACAACATTAACCTATGGGAGGCCAGTTGTATTGGAGTGCAACTTCATGCATCAGCAGCAGACAATCTCGTTGCCAAGCAAGTTGGCCCCATTGGGCTTACTCCAACAGAGGTCATTTTAGAAATGAGAAGTCTGCTTAATAAGCTGTTATAAACCAGCATGGAATCACCCAGCAGAATTCTTCATCACCGTCGTTATTTATACGGCCTATTTATGGCTGGACTTGGGTCGGTGCTTTTTTCCGGCAAAGCCATCCTAATCAAGCTGGCCTTTACCTATGGCGCCAATGCTGAAACCCTGATTGCCTTACGTATGCTGATGGCGCTACCACTCTTTTGGGGAATTTATTGGTGGCAAGCACGCAGGCAGGCAATGAGCCCGTTGACAAGACTAGATCAAGTGAAGGTATTTGGCTTAGGATTTATGGGCTACTTCCTTTCAAGCTATCTAGACTTTTTAGGGCTTCAATACATCTCCGTTGGCCTGGAGCGCATTGTTCTCTACCTCACGCCAACCATCGTCCTATTGATTTCTTATTTTGTTTTAAATAAAGCCATTAGCCGCTTGCAATGGGTGGCGCTGATTGTGGGCTATCTTGGTGTCATCGTAGTATTTATTCAGGATGCCAGTTCAGCTGGATCCTTAGCATTGCTGGGTATGGTGCTGGTCTTTGCTAGCGCCTGCTCTTATGCGATCTATATGATTGGCTCTGGAGAGATGGTGAGGCGAGTGGGTAGCGTCCGCCTAGTGGTGTATGCGAGCTCCGCATCAGCGCTACTGAGCGTCATTCAAATTCTGATTTATGATCCTGCAGCTGTATTTGTACAAGTGCAGCAGATCTATTGGCTTAGCTTGCTCAATGCTAGCCTTTGCACTGTCGTCCCAATGCTGTTGATCATGATCGCGATTAATCGTATTGGCTCACCACTAGTTGCCCAAGCTGGAATTCTGGGTCCTGTCTCCACACTATTTATGGGGTGGGCTGTCTTATCTGAACCTATTACCTGGATCCAGATTAGCGGAATGGGTTTGGTGATTGGGGCAATGTGGCTGCTGGTACGTAACGATGCACCAGGAAAGCAAAAGGGGTTGAACTCCACAAAGTCCGCAGACCTTGAGGGATCCGACCCCTTCAATGATTGAACTTAGCTAACTGCTGAGTTCATTGCCCTGCTCTTTACTGAACAGAAGCTGATTCTTGAGCTGCCTTGGCTTTTTTCTTGGCTTTTTTCTTTGCCTTTTTCTCTGCTTTTTTATCTTTTTTCGCTTGCTTCTTAGTCTTTTTTACAGCCTTCTCAGATTGAGCTGCTGGGGCTGGAGTCGCAGGCACGGCAGCTGGAGCAGCTACTGGTGCGGGAGCTGGGGCTAGATCAGCCGCCATTACCGCAAGCGGGGACAAACCAATAGAGGCAGAAATGAGGGTGGCGAGAGTAAGTTTTGCAAAACGAGTATTCATTTAAGGCTCCAATAGGTTTGTGGATACTTTCATAATACCCAATTATTTGTCATAAATGCCTCAATTACCAAAGGTGTCCCAAGAAGCTGGGATGCACCGGGGCATTGAGATGCAACTGTTCAATCCCCAAACCAATGGGCCACAGCTTTTTGCATGGCCTAGGGGGGTATCAACTACACATCACCAAACCCACCAGCATTGGAGACAGTGAAAAGGCCGTCCTGAGACGGCCCTTCGCGGTACTTTAAGGTTAATGCTTGAGCTACTTAAGCTGCTTGAGTTTGTGACTCGGTAATTTTTTCCAAGGCTGCCGCAAGATGACCTACAGTTCGATCAACGTGAGCCAACTTCTCTAGACCAAACAAACCAATCCGGAAAGTACGGAAGTCTGGTCGCTCATCACATTGCAATGGAACGCCAGCGGCGGTTTGCAAGCCCAGTGCAATAAACTTTTTACCTGATTGAATATCTGGATCCTTGGTAAAGCTCACCACTACGCCAGGAGACTGAAAGCCCTCAGCGGAAACGGAGTGATAGCCATTGGATACCAATAAAGCACGCACCTTGTCACCCAATTCTTGTTGTTTTGCTTTGAGTGATGCAAAGCCGAGTGACTGGGTTTCCTTCATGACATTGCGTAATGTTTTCAGGGCGTCAGTCGGCATGGTGGTGTGATACACATGACCACCTTTTTCATAGGCCTCCATAATTTGGAGCCACTTCTTAAGATCCATAGAGAAGCTACTGCTTTGGGTAGCGTCGATACGCTCACGCGCTCTATCACCCAGGGCAATCAGGGCGCAACATGGCGAACTACTCCAACCCTTTTGGGGTGCAGTAATCAACACATCAACATTGCAAGCCTTCATATCGACCCACATCGCACCCGATGCGATGCAATCAAGAACAAACAAACCGTTGACTGAATGCACTGCCTCACCAACCGCCTTAAGGTAGTCATCCGGTAAAATAATGCCGGCAGAGGTTTCCACGTGTGGGGCAAATACCACCGCTGGCTTTTCTTTCTTAATGAAAGCAACCACCTCTTCAATCGGCGCAGGAGCGAATACGCCTTGAGCGGAATCCTCCAATTGCTTGCCTTTTATGACAGTAATATCCTGAGTGATATTAGCCATGTCAAAAATCTGGGTCCAGCGATAACTAAACCAACCATTCCGCAAAATCAGGCATTTTTCATTATTGGCAAATTGACGAGCAACCGCCTCCATGCCAAAAGTGCCGCTACCAGGAACGATTACCGCAGAGCTGGCGTTATAAGCATCCTTCAAGACGCTGGAAATATCCACCATCACCTTTTTGAACTCTTCAGACATGTGGTTTAAAGAGCGATCGGTGTAAACAACCGAGAACTCTAAAAGTCCATCTGGATCAACGTTGGGGAGTAAGCCTGGCATAGTAATTTCCTAGTAAATCGTGTGATTAGCCCTAAATGATACTGATTTAGGGCTGTTTTGGTACTGAGCCTCTCAAAATAAGCTTTTGGGGCAAATGGAATGGGTTAGGTGGCTGGCCGCTTGATGGAAGAAACCAATATTCCAATGACAATTAAGGTAAACGCAAGGCCATGGAACAGCTGGGGAGGATCCCCCAAAAGAGCGGCCGAGAACAGCGCAGTGAATAATGGAATAAGGTTGGCAAAGAATGCTGCCACAGTAGGGCCGGCCCCATTCACACCCATACCCCAGCAACGATAAGCGATTAATGAGGGGCCAATTGCCACGAAGAGGATTAAGGCCCCGGTCCAGAAATTCAAATCAATAAAAGCGTTACCAGAAACTATCTCCATTCCATCGAACAGCATTGTCCACATCAGACCAATCATCACCTGCGCCATCAAGAACTCAGCCCATGGCCACTGCCGCTCGGTACTCTGTCCTGGGCGACCAATCATCCAGCTATAGAAGGCCCAGAGGATCGTTGCCAACATAATAAGTAAGTCACCCATCACCACCCTCATGGTTAGCAAGCTAGTGGGCTCACCGCGAGTGAGGACCACCACGACACCAACCAAGGAAACCACGGCCCCAATCATCTGCAAAAAAGTTGGCCTTACTTTGTAGAAAACCGCCCCTATAAAGAGCATCCAAATAGGCATGCTTGCACCGATCAAGGTGACATTAATAGCGGTGGAGGTTTGCAAGGCGAGATAGAGTAGAACGTTGTAGCTGCCCACCCCTAAAAGCCCCAAAAGCAAGAACCGACGCCTGTTCTGCCATAAGGCGCTTCCAGGCCTAAACACCCGCCAACCCAAAGGAAGCAACATTAAAGCAGCCAAACCCCAGCGAACCGCGCTTAGGGTAATCGGTGAAATGCTCCCGACCAATAGTCGCCCAGCAATGGCATTGCCAGCCCACAAAACAGTGGCGAGCGTCAAATAGAAAACGGTTGAAAGTGCTAAGTGAGGCATGAGGCAAAGATAAAGGGTAAGTAAGCGTTTTAAGCCTTAATAAGGGCTTTGCCTAGGGATTGTAGAAACAATTGGCGGGTATTGCTAAGATAGAGCTTAATTTATCGATAGCCATTCATGAATGGCGCATACAAAGGGACTTTAGTGGCAATCATCACCAATATCGAAGACTTGCGGGTTTTGCACCAAAAGCGCACCCCCAAGATGTTTTATGACTATGCGGACTCTGGATCATGGACAGAATCTACTTATAGAGCCAATGAATCCGATTTTCAAAAGATCAAACTGCGTCAGCGCGTTGCGGTTGATATGACCAACCGCACTACCAAGACGACCATGGTTGGTCAAGAAGTCGCCATGCCAGTAGCTCTAGCGCCAACCGGTCTTACCGGCATGCAACATGCTGATGGAGAAATCCTGGCCGCTCAAGCAGCTGAAAAGTTTGGCGTGCCCTTTTGCCTATCTACGATGAGTATTTGCTCTATCGAGGATGTAGCTGAGCGCACCACCAAGCCATTCTGGTTTCAGCTATATGTCATGAAAGACCGTGGCTTTATTGAGCGTCTGATTGAGCGCGCTAAAGCGGCCAATTGCTCCGCCCTCGTCCTCACTTTAGATTTGCAAATATTGGGACAACGCCACAAAGACCTCAAGAATGGCTTATCTGCACCGCCCAAACTCACCATAGCCAACATGATTAATATGATGACCAAGCCCCGCTGGTGCATGGGCATGGCAATAACTCCTCGCAGAACCTTCCGCAACATTGTTGGCCATGCTACTGGCGTCGGTAATATGTCCTCCCTATCCTCCTGGACTGCAGAACAGTTTGATCCAGGATTAAGCTGGGACGATGTGGAATGGATTAAAAAATTGTGGGGCGGCAAGCTCATCATTAAGGGTATTTTGGATGAAGGCGATGCACGCCTAGCTGCCAACTCGGGTGCGGATGCCTTGATTGTGTCGAATCATGGAGGCCGTCAGCTCGACGGCGCCGTATCGAGTATTCACGCACTTCCTGGCATTGTGAATGCAGTGGGTAAAGATATCGAAGTATGGATGGACGGTGGCATTCGTTCAGGCCAGGATGTACTCAAAGCCTGGGCTCTTGGTGCGCGCGGCACGATGATTGGCCGACCATTCCTCTATGGATTAGGCGCTATGGGTGAAGCGGGTGTAACCAAGTGCTTAGAGATTATTCATAATGAATTGGACATCACCATGGCCTTTACTGGTCACCGTGATATTCAGAATGTGACTAAAGAAATTTTGTATCCAGGAACTTTTTAATATCTCACATTTAGCCAACTCTCCAGTACTCATATTTGCGATTTCTACCGTAGCGCTTTCTGGCTCAGTTTGGTTCGGCAATGCAGTCCTCAGCAAGTACCGCACCAAAGATACCGAGACATCGGCAGACTTGGGCATTATTCAGACAGCCACCCTCACATTGCTGGGTCTGATCATTGGATTTACCTTTTCAATGGCGATTGCGCGGTATGACTTGAGGCAAACCTATGAAGAAGCGGAAGCCAATGCTATTGGTACTGAATTCTTAAGGGCGGATTTACTGCCAAGCAAAAATGCGGAGGCTATCAAAAGTCTTTTGAACGACTATTTGGATCAACGTATCTTGTTTTACTCCAAGCAAGATCAAGAAACGGCTACACAAATTACGCAACGCACTATCGCCCTGGAAAACGCTCTATGGAGTGAGGTACTGCCTGTGGCGCGCGTGCAAGCAAACCCCACAGTTGCGCTGGCAATATCAGGAATGAATGATGTAATTAATTCAGAAGGCTACACACAAGCGGCCTGGTGGAATCGCATCCCTACTGCCGCCTGGTGGCTAATGGCGGCGATTGCGATTGGCGCCAATATTTTGGTGGGGTTTGGGGCAAGAAACTTTCAACGCAATATTGGCCTCTTTATGATCTTCCCAATCATGGTGTCAATCGCCTTCTTCTTGATTGCTGACATTGATAGCCCTAGAGGCGGCATTATTCGCATCGACCCGCGCAACTTGATTAATCTGAAGCAGAACATTGAGCCGAAAAAAAATGTTCCCTACTCCATAGGAGTGAAAAAATGAAGCGTGTTGTAGATGTGTATAAAAATCGAGGTCGTGAATTGGTGTGGACCTATGTCATTCATTTGGGAAATATTGAATTTCATCCTGCTCAAATTGATTTTGAACTTGAAGCATTGCGACTCTCTCAAATAGATAAGCGTGGTGCTGTTAGCGAACTCAGCGCTAAGGCGCGTCTTTCTGTTAAGTAAAATACAACATTATTAGGCAAGCACTGCCACAATCAAAGGCGTCGAAAAATGAAACCACTCAGCAAAAAAGCCAAGATAGCGGTCGGTTGGACTGTCTTGATGACAGTTATCGGGACCGCAATGCTGCATCAATGGCAATTCTTTGCCCTGGGTTGCGCCTCAACTGCACTATTGCTAGTTGCCAACCATTACGATCTTTTAAAAGATCCTGAGGGTAAAAAATAAGACCCCTTCCTTGCGAAAGAGGCCTTATCAATCCTTGGAGACGTAAGCTCTAGTAGGCTTTACATTAGATCGTCGGATAGTCGGTATATCCGATCTCCGCTCCACCATAGAAGGTTGTACGGTCATAAGCATTGAGAGGTACGCCCTGCTTAAAACGCTCCGCCAGATCTGGATTGGAGATA
>CANCBK010000043.1 GCA_947374315.1 Burkholderiaceae bacterium
GTTGGAGTATTGCAACAATTCATTGCGATCTTCCACTTGCTCTTGAGAGAGGCGGCCATTTTGCAGGACGAACAAGTTGATCATGGTGAACTCCTAAGGAATGTGCGCTAGTTTATCCTATAGAACATGACAGTTTCACTAAAACAAGCTTAAATCCAATGAACTCCAGCCCGAATACCTTTACCCAACAACTTCAATCTGCATGGGCCTCCCAAGACAGTATGCTGTGTGTGGGCTTTGATCCAGATCCCAAGCGTTTGCCCGCATCACTGCAAGGCAAGCCTGAAGGAATCTATGAGTTCTGTCGTGAGATTGCGGATGCTACTGCGGATGTAGCTTGCTCCTTTAAGCCTCAGTTCGCCTACTTCGCTTCCCAAAGGGCGGAAGCGCAGCTCGAGAAGCTGGTTCACTACCTGAAAGACCAATATCCCCATATCCCCGTCATCCTGGACTCTAAGCGTGGGGACATTGGTAGCACTGCAGACCACTACGCTCTAGAGGCTTTTGAGCGTTATGGCGCAGATGCGGTCACCGTCAATCCTTATATGGGCTTTGACACTATCGAGCCATATCTAAAACATACCGGCAAAGGCGTCATTGTTTTATGTCGCACCTCAAACCCTGGCGGCTCAGATCTTCAGTTCTTGAATGTCTCGCCCAGTGGCGAGCCACTCTACCTGCATGTAGCTAAGCTGGCTGCCCAGCAATGGAATGCCTCTGGGCAAATTAGCCTGGTAGTGGGTGCGACCTTTCCTGAGGAGATTGCCAAGGTGCGCGCGATTGTGGGTGAGATGCCTTTGCTCATACCCGGAATTGGTGCCCAAGGTGGAGACATCGATGCCACCGTGAAAGCGGGCAGCATTCCCAACAAACCAGGCATCGGCATGATGATTAATTCTTCAAGAGCCATTTTGTATGCCAGCTCAGGAAATGATTTTGCAGAAGCGGCCAGAAAAGTAGCTATCACTACAAGAGATGCGCTGAGGGCCGCGGCTACTAAATAAAGCCCGCGGGAAAACTAGCGCGCTTTCGGTTTCTGCATGGGTGATAACGCCACCCTATCCATATTTTCTAAAATAAATTCTTGCCGCGTTGGGAAGTGAATATTAGCTTTACGGCAGTACTGCGCCTTATCAAAACACTTTGGGGCTGGTAAAGCGGAGGCTAAGGCTGCGGCCTGCTCGCGATCTAGTGCAGCAGGGGCGATTCCGTAATAATGCCGTGACGCAGCGCCAATACCAAAGATACCCTCGCCCCACTCTACTGAATTCAGATAGATCTCCAATAGTCTTTGCTTAGATAGTATTGCCTCAAGCAAACCAGTAATGATGAGTTCTTGTGCCTTACGAAAGTAATTCTGCTCAGAAGAGAGAAAGAGATTTTTGGCTAACTGCTGGGTAATCGTTGATCCACCTCGTAATGCAAGCTTAGGCTTGCCGTTGCCTTGTTGGTTGAGTTGAGCATTTTTAGCCCAAGCTTTTTGCATATCCTCAACACGCACACCCTTATGTTGAAAAAAGATGTCGTCCTCACTCACCAAGACAGCACGTTTTAAGTTGACAGCGATTTTGTCGTAAGGAACCCACGAAGACTGCACTGGGCAAGACCAATGCAGGCCACAGAGACGCCACCGTTCAGCCCTTTGAAACGCCGTATTGCCGGGATTGAGAACTGTCCACAAACTAATTTGAATAATGAAATACATTTGCATGGCGATAAAACCGCCAAGTACACACTTAAGAAAGTAAGGAAGCCAGCGCATTGAAGCTCAGCTATAGCCTATAGAGTACGAAGTTCTGCCAATACTGCGCGAGAATCAATCGCATCGGCAAGGTTTACACCGCGCCAGATTAAGAAGGCATCTGCGGCCTGCTCTACCAGCATGCCCAACCCATCACTCACACGCGCACCACGGTGCAATGCTTGCTGCATAAATGCAGTGACTTTGCCGTAAACCATGTCATAGGCAAATGATTGTGGAGTAAAAATATTGCTTGCCGCCAAATCACTGATCGGCGACTCATCAGATAGTCCAGCAGCCGTAGCATTAATCACTAGATCAAAGTCCGCGCTTGTCTTAGCGGCATCTTCCAGATCGCTCAAAGCAACCGCCTGCAATGCAACATGATGAGACTTAGCCAACCCACTAAATAATTGAACCAACTCATCCGCTTTCGCATTTGATCGATTGGCAATAATCAACTCTTTTGGTGATTTTTCTAGCAATGGGCCGAGCACACCGCGAGAAGCGCCGCCCGCACCCAACAACAAAATTCGTGAACCTTGAATCTGGATCCCTTGCGCTAACAAGTCTCTCACTAAACCCGCGCCATCGGTATTGTCACCGAAGATTTTTCCATTCTCAAAGCGCAAGGTATTAACGGCACCAGCTAATTGCGCACGCGGTGTTAGTACATCAGCAAACATCTGGGCATCCAACTTGAAAGGCACTGTCACATTCATACCTTTACCGCCAGCAGAAAAGAACGATTTTGCTGCGACAGTAAATGCACCTAAGGCGGGCTGCAAATATCCATAGTGCATTTTTTGGCTTGACTGCTCAGCAAATCTTTTGTGAATTTCAGGGGACTTGCTATGTGAGATCGGGTTACCCGCAACAGCATAGACATCCACTCCAGGAAATTGGATGGGATCGGTATGTAAGTCCTTGGAGTGAGATGAATTCATATTGAGTAGAGGATAAGCGAAATTCTGCGATTGCCGAACTAATTAGAGGCGCAACTCCAAACGATCAGCGCTGTCTCGCGTGAACTCAAAAGTAGAAATCCAATCCAAGATATCTATTTGATTGCGCATCTCTAAAGGAAAGGGGCCGAAGGGGGCAGATGCGCGAACAATCGCCAAGGCCTGCCGATCTAACTCGGGGTTGCCAGAACTGCGTCCAATGCTCAAACCATCCCTTCCCTGGGCATTATTCACAATCCGCCCTTGAGCATCCACGCTGACAACAATCACCAAGCTGCCATACAAGGGGCGCCCATTCGCTCTTGGGAAAAAAGCGCTGCCATAGGCTTCTATTTTTTGGCGCATAGCATCGTAATACTGCGCAAATACAACCGCTTTCGTGCTGGCACCAGTTAAGACCTTCCGACGCGGTTCACGTCCATTGGCTTGCAAACGCTTAGCCAACTCCGCCTCCAGGGAATTGAGCTGTGACGCCAGCTTTTTATCGTCTCCACTCTTGCGCCCATCTGATAGGGCTCGATTTTCATCAAGCTTTGCCAGCATCTGCTTTTGTTGCTTTTCCAAAACTTCAAGACGGGCTTCGGCTCCCAGCCTAGCTCGATGCAGCGCAGTAGCATCTTGTTCGACAGTGTTGCCTCCACCTTGCAAATCTGCCTGTGCTAATTTATTGGCTTGCTTGGGCGCAACTTGATTGCTGGCGTTGACCAATACGACACTCAGCGGCGTATTTAAGCGACGGCTCTCTATCTCCCCCATGCCCCAACGAAATGATAAAAAAATCAGATGGGCCAAAATAGAGAGGCATAAAGCGAATCCGAATGGATAGCGTTGCCAGGCGCTATCCATACTTTCCAGTGCCCGCCTTAACTTAGGTGGAACTTGCATCGCTCGCAAGAACTTCAGGAGTGTCTATATGCAATATGCGCACGCCAGCACTGAGTTGCAATAGATCCACATCAGAAATCATGACCTCAGCGCGCGTCAGACGCGGATGGGTTGCCAACTCAGGAATGGGGAGATGCAATGGAATGGGCTCTACTCGCGACATGCCTTCTTTTAAGTGTCTGACAAATACTGGCTTAGACACCTCATCTTGAGCAATCCATCGCAAACACCAATACTTCTCTAGTCGATCTTGATATTCACCATAAGCGGAATAACACGCTTCAAAATCAGCAGCGATGCCCATCAAGGTCGCATCTCGCGGTGGAAACGGAGCCACCATTTTTGCGGTGATGCCATGCTTCGCCAAGGCAATGAGCTGCCATTGGTTCACTAAGTCAGAATATCGACGTAGTGGTGAAGTGCACCAGGCATAGTAATCTAGCCCTAAACCCTCATGTGGCCCAGGGGTTGTCTGCATACGGGTACGCAAAGGACCCCAACCTTTCTGTGTACGGAACAGGCCAGGTAAACCATGGTCAGCCAGCAAACGCCCAGAAGCGCTATTGCAATAAATCATCCACTCGGCAACGATCGTATCCAAAATGGATCCACGCTGGCGGGGTGTAATTTCTACTCGCTGCACCCCATCCACTACCTTGATTTGAAAATGAAAATCTCTTGCTAACGCATTCGGATCAACCACTCCTAGCTGCTCGGCACGCAATCCATTAGCTACTCGCTGCTCCTGCCGTCCAGCATGCAATAACTTTGCAGCAGCCCATAACACTCGCAATTCTTGGTGAAAAGGGAAGTTTGCAGAGTCATCCGTCAAACTCTCTTCGGTCACTAGATGCTCCAGATTTTCCAAGCGAAGATTAGATCCCATTGGAACCATTTCAGTACGCAATTGCAAAGAGTTTTTATCTACAGCACCAGCGCTATCAATATCCACATAGATCGATAAAGCGGGGCGAGGAGCGCCCTCATCCAATGAAAACTGCTGAATAACCGCATGCGGCAACATCGTAATCTTGTTACCAGGAAAGTACACCGTCGACATACGCGCGCGCGCAATCTGGTCTAACGCATCATCCTTAGTAATAGCCAGTCCAGGTGCGGCAATATGAATTCCGATCCGATGCCCGCCCTCAGCGAGCTCCGTCACTGACAAAGCATCATCAATTTCGGTTGTTCCTGAATCATCAATCGAGAATGCCGTGACCTCGGCAAGCGGTAATTCTGAAATCGCTGCGTCTAATACAGCTTGTTCTACCGCCAAACTTTCATCATGAGCAGAGCCCCGTGGAAAGTGGGTTTTTAGAAACATGCCTTGGTGGTAGTCAAGGGGTGAGTCGATAGCGCCACAACGGATCATCAGTTGCGCAGGTGACTCCCCAGATTCTGTGCACGCTGCAATCAAAGCCTTATAGGCTAAGGTATTCTTATCTGGGGCAAATAACAATTGATTTGCTTGGGATTTCAAAGTCTCTGGAAATACACCTGAAACCAATTCTTGCTGCCAAGCTATCTGCTGCTCTAATTCTTTTTGCTTGCGCTCCAAGGCAGCCAAGCCGGCCTGCAACTGCTCTAGAGGCGCTCTCTGAAAGCGTCCACGCCCCTTGCGTCGAAAGAATACTGGCGCGCCTTGCAAGGCGATAGCGAGAGCGGTCTGCTGCGGAATCGTGGCTTGAGCACCAAAGTACTCATGAGATACATCTACCAAGCCAAATTCTTCATCAGGAGCGCAATCCCAAAGCAATTGCAAATCAATCTCTTTCGATAGAGCGCTAGCTTCATCCATGAGCGCCTGGGGCTCGGGATTTTCAAAACGCAGCCAAACCTCTTTAGCCTTTAACTTAATCTTCTTTCCGGACAGACTGGTTGCTTGCCAAGATTCAGTATCCCCAGCGCCCGAGGCAGACTGGACTGTGGCAACCTTAATGTCGCCACCTTCTTCATATAAAAGATGCATGCTTAGAGAGAAATCCCGCCACTGGCCTCAAGTGCTACGCCATTGACATAACTCGCTTCGTCGCTCGCTAAAAATAAGTACACATTCGCCATCTCTTCGGGGGTTCCTAGGCGACCAAGCCAGCTACGCCTCTCGATATCTTTCAAAATATTTTCCGGCATGGCTTTCACCATCTCCGTGGCGATAAACCCTGGGCAAACTGCATTCACTCGAACGCCTTTTGCGCCCAATTCACGCGCCCAAGTTTTGGTGAAGCCAATCACGCCAAATTTAGTAGCCGAATAATTAGTCTGGCCAAAATTTCCATAAATCCCAACGACGCTTGAAGCATTCACAACAGCACCCTTACCCGCTTCGAGCATATGCGGAACAACTAACTGTGTGCAGTTGAAAACACCCTTCAGATTGACGTCAATTACCGCATCAAATTGGGCTTCTGTCATCTTGACTAAGCGGGCATCCTGCGTAATGCCGGCGTTGTTAATCAAAACATCAATACGGCCATGGCGTTGCATGATTTGATCAACCGCCGTTTGAATGCTATCCCGATCGGTCACATTCATGACATAAGCCTCAGCGCCAGGAATCAGATCAGCCGCCGCCTTGACTGCGTCCAGACTCATGTCTCCAATCATCACCTTGGCACCCTCTTCGGCAAATCGCTTAGCCGTTGCGAAGCCAATGCCTTTTGCTGCACCAGTAATGATCGCTACTTTATCTTTGAGTCTCATGTTCATTGCTTTGCCTTCTCTTGAATTGCAGTCAATATTTTTTGATGTACACCACCAAATCCACCGTTACTCATCACCAAGATGTGATCGCCAGGCTTCGCTTCACTGGCAACCGCCTTCACCAAGGCGCTCAGATCATCAAAGGCTGAGGCACGATCACTTTCATTCGCATTTAATGGTGATAACACTTCATTCAAATCCCACCCTAAAGACTCTTTACCTGAACTAGCGCCATACGCAAACACCTTATCGGCCGCCTCCAGACTCTTGGGCAGCTGCGCCTTCATCACACCTAACTTCATCGTATTGGATCTCGGCTCAAGCACAGCCAAGATACGGGCCCGACCAACGCGCCTCCGTAAGCCATCTACCGTTGTCGTGATTGCTGTTGGGTGATGCGCAAAATCATCATAGACCGTCACCTCATTTGCCACACCAATCGTCTCTAAACGGCGCTTCACATTCCTGAACTCGGCCAAAGCACGGGCCGCATCCACTGGAGCAATGCCAATATGATTTGCAGAGGCAATTGCTGCCAGTGCATTCAACTGATTATGACGGCCCATGACCCCAGAATCTGGCGCCCATTTCACGGTGGCCACCTCTTTACCCTCTTGCAACACAATGAAGCCATCAGCCTTCTGGGAAATCAAAGACCACGCATTTTGCTGATCCTGCCCAAACTTTTCAACCGGCGCCCATGCACCTCTCGCAATCACCCTCTCGAGGGCCGGCTCTTCGCCATTCACCACTACCAGACCATTGCCCGGCACAGTTCGAACCAAATGATGAAACTGGGTTTCAATTGCAGCAAGGTCGGCAAAAATATCGGCATGATCAAACTCCAGATTATTTAATAGGGCAGTGCGCGGCCGATAGTGAACAAACTTACTGCGCTTATCAAAAAATGCGGTGTCGTATTCATCTGCCTCAATCACAAAGTATTTACTTTCACCCAAACAGGCAGACACCGTGAAGTTGAGGGGAACGCCACCAATTAAATACCCCGGCTTGTAGCCATTACATTCCAAGATCCAAGCGAGCATGGCTGAGGTTGTCGTTTTACCGTGCGTCCCGGCGACAGCCAAAACATGGCGACCAAACAGGACTTGCTCGCCAAGCCACTGTGGTCCAGATGTATAGGGAAGCCCTTGATTCAGAATAGCCTCCATCAATGGATTACCGCGAGAAACCACATTTCCGATCACAAATAAATCAGGCATCGTTTCAAACTGTAATAATTGATCGGGCGAGAATCCCTCAATGAGTTCAATGCCCTGCGCCTCCAGCTGAGTGCTCATTGGCGGATACACATTGGCGTCACAGCCAGTAACGCGATGTCCGGCTTGCCGAGCGATTGCGGCAATGCCGCCCATGAAAGTACCGCAAATGCCTAAGATATGAATATGCATTTGCAAATTTTAACGAAGGAGTTCTAGTGAACCGCAGACAGTGGATTAGCATCGTCGGAATTAGCCTGTTGGCACTCCTTGCAGGGGTCGTCACTTCACAGTGGATTTACAAAACAGATTTAGCAAGCGATCCTGCCATCAAGGCCTTTTTTGCCAACCCATGGCAAACACCCAATGGAAAATTAGTTAATACCGAAGAATGGCGTGGAAAAGTGCTCGTTGTGAACTTTTGGGCCTCCTGGTGCCCTCCATGCGTAGAAGAAATGCCAGCCCTGGACAAATTACAGCGAGAGTTTGCATCTCAAAATGTGTTATTTGTCGGTATCGGTATTGATTCACCCTCTAATATTCGTGAATTCCTTGCAAAAACCCCAGTTTCTTACCCAATCGTTATTGGCGGCTTGGAGGGTAGCAACCTATCTAAGCAAATGGGAAATTCTCAAGGGGCACTTCCATACACCATCGTTATCAATGCCCAAGGTAAAGCAACCAGCAGTAAATTAGGGAAAATAAGCGAAGAAGAGCTCAGAAAGGCTATTAAAGCAGATTTATAGGCTATTTTGCTGAATTTTATTAGATACTCAGCGAACAAAAATCTCCAGATATTCGGATAGATTAAGCGATATCCGCTCTTAAAATCCTAAAAAATGACGGATTTACTGGCCATCTTTCGGTCTTGCTCAAAGATTCTGGGGTTATACTTTCCTCGTGCTTAGTGAAGAAATGCTTTCATAAAGTAAGCAGTTTTAGAGAGAAGCTTTATTAACTTAATTAAACCTAACTGCCTCTAAAAATATCGATCTATGTCGAAAAATACTTCAATTCTCGTAATTCAAGGTCCAAACCTCAATTTGCTAGGAACCCGTGAACCAGAGGTTTATGGCAAAACTACACTTGAAGACATTCATACAAAGCTTGGCACAATTGCCAAGTCACATTCCGTCGATTTATCCACCTTTCAAAGCAATCATGAAGGCGAGTTGATTGATCGAATTCAAAAGGCAAAACAAGATGGGGTCGACTTCATCATCATCAATCCCGGCGCCTTTACTCACACTAGCGTTGCCTTGCGCGATGCCCTGGCGGGAGTTGCCATCCCTTTTACTGAAGTACACCTGTCGAATATTCATCAACGTGAAGAATTCCGTAAGCACTCCTACTTATCCGATATCGCCACTGGCATTATTTGCGGCTTAGGCGCTATTGGTTACGAATTAGCCCTACAAGCAGCAATTGCACGTTTGCAAAAATAAAGATTAATTAAGAATTACAAGAAAGGAAGCCTTTCCATGGATCTGAGAAAACTTAAAACCCTCATTGACCTTGTTTCTGAATCAGGGATATCTGAATTAGAAGTAAACGAAGGTGAAGACCGCGTTCGCATTGTGAATGCTGGAACTTCAGCTCACGCTGGCCAAGTGGTTTACGCTAACCCAGCGCCCATTCAGGCTATGCAAGCGGCTCCTGTAGTCGCAGCGCCAACTGCTGCTGTAACTGAAGAAGCGCCTGCAGAAACTGGTTTTGTAGCTCGCTCGCCAATGGTGGGCACCTTCTATCGCGCTCCAAATCCCGAATCACCGAACTTTGTCAACATTGGTGACACTGTCAAAGTTGGTCAAACACTATGCATCATTGAGGCAATGAAGCTTCTCAATGAGATCGAATCTGAGCAAGCTGGGGTAGTGAAGCAAATTCTGTGTGAAAACGGTCAAGGCGTTGAATTTGACCAGCCACTATTCATCATCGCTTAATTGATCTTCCTAGATCCATTTCAATCCATCGTTATTTAACTCAGAGCCGACATGTTCGATAAGATTCTGATTGCCAATCGCGGAGAAATTGCTCTCCGCATCCAACGCGCATGTCGCGAGTTGGGAATTAAAACTGTGGTGGTGTTCTCAACCGCAGACAAAGAAGCCAAATACGTGAAACTTGCAGATGAAGCTGTTTGCATTGGACCTGCCCCTTCACCACTCAGCTATCTCAATATGCCTGCCATTATTTCGGCAGCAGAAGTTACGGATGCTGAGGCGATTCACCCGGGATATGGCTTTCTCTCCGAGAATGCGGACTTTGCTGAGCGTGTAGAAAAATCGGGGTTTGCATTTATCGGCCCTACTGCAGCATCTATTCGACTAATGGGCGATAAAGTTTCCGCGAAACGCGCCATGATTAAAGCAGGCGTTCCTTGCGTTCCAGGGTCCGAAGGTGCACTGTCAGACAACCCTAAAGAAATTATTGCCACAGCAAAAAGCGTTGGCTACCCAGTAATCATTAAGGCGGCTGGTGGTGGTGGTGGTCGTGGCATGCGCGTGGTCCATACAGAGGCGGCACTTCTCAATGCAGTCAATATGACTAAGGAAGAAGCGGGTCGCGCATTTGGCAACCCAGAAGTCTATATGGAGAAGTTTCTGGAGAAACCTCGCCACGTCGAGATTCAGATTCTGGCTGATACCCACGGTAATGCCATTTGGTTAGGTGAGCGCGATTGCTCTATGCAACGTCGTCACCAAAAAGTCATCGAGGAAGCCCCTGCCCCCGGAATTGATCGCCGTTTGATTGCCAAGATTGGTGAACGCTGCGCTGAAGCCTGCAGAAAAATTGGCTACCGTGGTGCCGGCACCTTTGAATTCCTATACGAAGATGGCGAATTTTTCTTTATTGAGATGAATACCCGTGTTCAAGTAGAGCATCCCGTCACCGAGATGATTACCGGTGTCGATATTGTGCAAGAACAAATTCGCATTGCTGCCGGCCTGAAGCTGGGCTATCGCCAGAAAGACATCGTTTTCCGTGGCCACGCCATTGAATGCCGTCTGAATGCGGAAGATCCATTCAAATTTACCCCAAGTCCTGGGCGTATTGGTTCATTCCATATGCCAGGAGGCCCTGGTATTCGCGTCGATTCACATGCGTATAGCGGTTATGTAGTTCCATCCAATTACGATTCCATGATCGGTAAGTTGATTTCTTACGGTAATACTCGCGAACAAGCGATTCGCCGCATGCAGATTGCGCTTTCCGAAATGGTGATTGATGGCATTACGACCAATGTACCCCTCCATCGCGAATTAATGCTTGATCCAAACTTCATTGAAGGTGGAACTAGCATTCATTACCTTGAACATCGACTCGAAGAGCAAGCTGCCAGTCGTGGCAAGCCTTAACTTAACGTAACTTCAGGCCCTTGAAATAGATGTGGAATATATATGTCCTATCGTGAACTCGTTTTCACAGTCCCAGCAGAGATCGCGGAGCCTTTGGGTGATGCCTTGCTCGAGGTGGGCGCACTTTCTGTCACGGTTGAAGATGATGCCGCTGGTGGTTACGATGAAAACCCGCTATATGGCGAGCCTGGCCTTTCGCCAGAAGTTCAAGCCTGGGACCGCTCTTCCGTAACTGCGCTATTTAATCCAGAGATGGATGATTCCGATGCCATCAATTTCATCCCTGAATTACTGGCATCCCTTAAGGAGCTAGGATTTAATCTACCGGTACCCGAGCAAAAGATTGTTGAAGAACAAGACTGGGTTCGCTTAACGCAAAGTCAATTTGCCCCGATTCAGATTGGTGAGCGTATTTGGGTAGTGCCCTCTTGGCATGAAGCACCAACTGACCCT
The DNA here is from genome assembly GCA_947374315.1 of Burkholderiaceae bacterium. Next base: position 11,327 of record CANCBK010000043.1, read on the forward strand.
AAGGCTATTTGTTTGGCAGTAGATCCTGGTTTGGCTTTTGGTACCGGCAGCCATCCCACGACCCATCTTTGTTTGCTTTGGCTTGAACAAAACACTCAACTCCAGAATCAAAGCTTGTTGGATTACGGTTGCGGGTCCGGAATTCTGGCGATTGCCGCTGCAAAACTGGGGTGCAATCCTGTGGTTGGCACTGATATTGACCCCCAAGCAATGGTGGCTGCACGCAGCAATGCGGAAATCAATCACACAGTCATTCAATTTGTATTGCCCAACGAAAACGCAGTCGAGCTAGCGGCAGAAACCAAGTACGACATCGTCATGGCTAATATTTTGGCTAATCCATTGCAAGTTCTTGCTCCGGCATTGGTCAATAAGATGCGTCCAGGCGGAAGAATTGTTTTATCCGGCGTGCTGGCTCGCCAAGCCGATGAGGTGATTGCGACCTATAGCCAATGGCTAAGCCTTTCTGTTTGGAAGGAAAGCGAAGGCTGGGTTTGTTTGCACGGCACCCTGCCAATTGGCAAAGATCAGGAAGATGACATTGCGTTAACAGCGCCGGCTCAAAAAAAAAGTCTTAAATTAATCCTTCTCAGCCTTTTTTTCTTATTGCTCATCATTTTTGGTGAGCACCTCTCCAGAAATTCTCTACTACCAACACTAGCAACGCGAGTTGATGGCAGCTCCCCCGCCATTGCAACAGGCGCTTTTTCTCTTTTGCAGAAGTTGGATGAACAATTGTGCCGCGCACTAGGGTGCGTAAATCGCCCCGTAAGCGATTTTTCCGCTTGGAAAATAACTTCGGTCGCCCTCTCTCCAGAAAATGCGCGAGATGGCCTTAAAAACGCTTTAAATCAATCTGCGCTACAAGTGGAAATACAAAATCGACTTGCGCTCCCTGTTTTATTCCCTAATTTAGAAATTTCTCTCACAGATGCAGAAGAATTAGAGATCAAATCCATTCAGTTTTCTCCGCAAGAGTGGTTGCCAAGTGATTGGCAAGAATCACATCCTCAGTTTTACCGGCAAGGTGCGCCCTCTGGTGAAATTTTTCACTCTGAACTTCCGATTTCACTTCCGCAAAATGCTGCAGGCTATCGCGTCAGAATTTTTTACCCTTAAATCCAATTGCAAATCCATTGCAAATCTCACTTCAATCGATTTTTATTAGAAAGTAATTAACTATGTCTAGCCTGATCTGCGGCTCTATCGCCTACGACACCATCATGAACTTTGAAGGCAAATTTGCCGATCAAATCCTGCCAGAACAGATTCATATTCTCAATGTCGCCTTTTTAGTGCCGACCATGCGCCGTGAATTCGGTGGATGCGCTGGCAATATTGCTTACAACTTGAGCCTTCTTGGTGGTGACCCGATCATTATGGCAACAGTGGGTGGCGATGCCGCCCCCTACCTTAATCGACTACAGCAACTCAAGATTGACGCCACCCATATTCGTCAAATTGAGCAGGCGTTCACTGCTCAAGCAATGATCACCACCGATCAAGCCAACAATCAGATTACCGCCTTTCACCCTGGTGCCATGGGTGAATCTCACCTAAATCAAGTTTCTGCCGTGATTGCAGAACGCAGTAACAATGCGAAGGGCTCAGCTAAATTTGGGATTGTTGCCCCCGATGGCCGCCAAGGAATGTGGGAGCACTGCCATCAGCTAGCTGAAGCAGGCATTCCATTTGTATTTGATCCAGGCCAAGGTTTGCCAATGTTTAACGGTCCAGAACTGTTAGAACTTGTAGACATTGCAAGCTACCTCGCCGTAAATGACTACGAGGGCGAAATGCTTTCTCAGAGAACTGGCTTGAGCCTCGCTAAAGTTGCAGAAAGAGTCAAAGCGCTGATCGTAACTAAGGGTGCTGAAGGTGCAGATATTTACTTTGAGGGCAAATGCATTGCTATTCCACCAGTACCGGCAGCGAAAGTTGTCGATCCAACCGGTTGCGGCGATGCATTTCGCGGTGGATTGTTGTTTGGATTGGAAAATGGCATGGACTGGGAAACGACCGGTCGACTAGCCAGCTTGATGGGTTCGATCAAAATTACCCACCAGGGACCACAAAATCACCAAATGAGCAAAGATGAAATTGCCGCCCAATTCAAAACCGCGTTTGGATTTGCACTCTAAAGGCAACGCATTACTAAAATAGCAATAAAAAAGGGATCTCGCGAGAGATCCCTTTGAACTTCACCCGCCTACAAGCAGAACTTATGGGCGTGTGCCAGTTGGGAAGGGCCAAGCAGCAGCTGGATTCAACGTTGTTGAAACAGCAACTTTTTTAGCCGCGGGCTTTTTTACAGCTGGGCCCGCTTTCTTCGCAGCAGGCTTACTTACTTTTTTTTTGCAACAGCTTTTTTAGCTACTTTTTTAGCAGCAGGCTTCTTAGCAGCTACTTTTTTAGCAACTTTCTTAGCAGCAGGCTTCTTAGCAACAGCTTTTTTAGCTACTTTTTTAGCAGCAGGCTTCTTTGCAGCAACTTTCTTCTTGGCGATTGCCATAGTAATGCTCCTTCACGTGAGGATTAATACAAACTACCGATTAAGAAGACCCGACCATTCATTTCCGCCTGATCTTGCGACCTTTTGGAGTTGACGAGCGAGCCATTCATCGGCGCGCGGCTTGATGCTAGGTGCTGCACGCTAATGAATCTTGGAAAAAAAGCCGCGGCCCCAAAGGACAACGGCTTCTTAAATTTGCTGGAAAAAATAGAGAGAATAG
>CANCBK010000044.1 GCA_947374315.1 Burkholderiaceae bacterium
TTACCTTTGGCTAATACCTCACGAATGGCAGAGCAATGATCGCCCACATAAAGCCAATCACGAATTTGCTGACCATCACCATAGATTGGTAACGGTTTGCCATTGAGGGCATTGAGAATGACCAGTGGAATCAGCTTTTCTGGGAAGTGATATGGGCCATAGTTATTGGAGCAATTGGTGGTGACTACAGGGAAACCATAGGTATGAAACCAGGCTCGTACCAAATGATCAGAGGCCGCTTTCGATGCGGAGTATGGGCTATTAGGCTCATAAGCATTCGTCTCTGTAAAAGCAGGATCTGTAGCAGATAAGGATCCGTAAACCTCATCAGTGGATACATGATGAAAGCGAAAGGCTTTTTTGGAAGATTCAGATAAACCATTCCAATACTCGCGGGCGCACTCCAAAAGATTGAAGGTTCCCACGATATTGGTAGTGACAAATTCAGCAGGACCATGAATCGACCGATCCACATGACTTTCAGCAGCAAAATTGACAATCGCACGAGGCTGGTACTCTGCCAATAACTTCGTCACCAGCGCTTTATCGCCAATATCGCCATGAATAAAAATGTGGCGAGGATCAGCTTTCAAAGACTCAAGAGTGGTCAAATTGCCGGCATAAGTCAGTTTATCGAGATTAATAATGCCTTCAGCCTTTGGATCGGCCAACCAATCCAAAACAAAATTACCCCCAATAAATCCAGCACCGCCAGTAACTAAAATCATCTTTAACCAATAGTTATTAAGTTCAGGGCTATTTTAAAGTGATTTTGAATCATTTATATCTATTTATCCCCATGAGTACGTGGCTCGAAGGTGGAAAATGCTATTTCGTATGGTATCTTTCTCGCGTACACAACCCAACTTGGTTTAATTTTGAAATTTAGCGAATCCAATCTCAAAAGAGCATTAAAAAATATCTTCTTGAAGCATAGAAAAGATGTTTTTTTACTTGAACCACAGCTAGGGCTTGGAGACAGCCTAGTAAATATTGGGCTGATTAAAACCCTGTCATCAAATAATCCCAGCTATTTTTATTACTACGCCTGCCTTCCCAGTTCACTCCATTCAGTTAATTGGATGTTTCGTGACTTACCCAATATCTATCCGACACCAGTAAATAGCGGCAAAGAAGCAAGGCAATTAGCAGATTTTTATAATTGCAAGCACCTCTATATTGGTGGCCCAGACCTGGAGCAGAAGCGCTTTGATGAGTTTTATTACGCACAACATCAAATCCCCTTTGAATCAAGATGGAGTTTAGCAAGCGTGCCAAGCGGGCCTCATGCTGACCTGCTATTCAGTAAACTAAATCCAAACAATGATCCTTATATTCTAGTAAATGCGACCCAATCCGGGAATGCCAAGTACAACCTAAGAATTGATAATCCGACACACAAGAAAGTGATTGAAGTATTCCCTGCGACTCAGAATATTTATGACTGGACAACACTAGTCTTGAATGCTGATGAAATCCATACGATAGATACATCGTTCGTGCATTTCGTAGAAAATGTCTACGCTCACAGCTCTAGACAAGGACTGTTTTACCATCTGGCTAGAATTAGCAAAACAGAATTTACCAGGCGTCTACCTTGGATATCTATTGACTATGACAAAAGTAAAAATTCTTTACAGCAATCTTAACCTTCATCCAGAGATATCGCTTTCTGAGCTTCCAGGTAAATTGAATACGTGAGCTGATCGATATAGCCAGGCTGAGTTTATTTTGTGATAACAGATACTCCACCAAATCAAACGCATCCACCCCTTTTAAATAAGAGTTGGGGATCATCTTTAAGAAGGCACTCAATTGAGAATCACTCAGAACTCTGCCAAAGTTAAAGAACCCATGGAATCCAAAAGCGTCATGCCACGCTGAGCGCTCAACCGCAAATTGCTCGGCAACTTCGGTCGGCGCAAACTGAATGCCACATTCGTTTTCCAGAAAATCCTTGTTGTCTACGCATATGCAATAGTCCTCTGGATGTCTTTTGCTGAATCCCGGGCGCTTGATTGCTTGCAGTAGCTTGACTGAGCGCAATGAGAAACCGCCATTGCCCACAGGAGTTTTAGGGTGGTGGGGCCATACCGGGCCTACATAGTCGTAATCTAGAAATTCTTCGCGCCAAAGATTAGGGTGAGTGATGAAACTATCCCACTGAATCACTAAGACATGAGATCCCACTACATACTGATCAATTCCCGTTAGCAATAAATCAGAATAGTCTTTGGTACTTCGAATAGGTGGAGCCTGAACATACTCAATATCGGATCGCTTGTTTTTAACTAAATCGATATTGGTTATCAGCACCACTCTCGCAAAACAGGTACCCCTCAAGCATTGATCAATTGCCCAATGCGCTAAATCTGGATCTCTCGTTTCAACACAAAGCAGGGTGACATTGGATAAATTCAACATTGTTTTAGCTGTGGGCATTCAAACTAAATGAAGCCTGCCAAAAGAGAAACCTTGAACTGTGCCTTCTTAAGGGCTCGCTTCACAGTCCTCCATATCCTGGATAACACACTCTTATTGGAAGGGCCGAAATCGCCCCAGCTCTCCCAATTAGACTGATAGACCACACCCAAATAGTCAAGAGCCAAGAGTTTTTCTTTGTAACCTAGCACTTGGTCTGCCCAGAGTTGATGCTCATAATGGTAGTGCTTAAATAACTGCTCACGCGGGTAAATTGGAATCGCACGGAAACTCATCAGGGACTCGCCATACCAAGTGAATTCAGAACCACAGAGTAATACGGCATCTAAGAAGTTCATGCCATTAGGGCTTAAATAGTGTTGATCTAAAGACTCCCAGACTTTTCCGCTCCATAAAAATGGGGCATAACCGAAATCATAAGTCACGCCAGTACGCCCCAAGGCCGCTTTAATTGGCTCTCGGTCCGCTAAAAAATGCTGGCGAATTTTCTTAGGGCCAAAACGCTCGGTAGCCTGCAGTACATCCCGGCCCTCATGAATGATGGAGTACGGTACATCATCCTTAACGATGAAATCACTCTCATCAAAGTCACGAATAAAAATACAGTCCGAATCCAACACGAGATAGTTTTTCGAGATACCCAATCTCCAAAACTCGGACTTAATGACCTGCTGTCTTAAGCCACCACGAATGGAATACAGTTTTTGGATGTCTAATTTTGGGTTGGCCGCAAAGATGTCTTTTTCATCAAAAACAATCACCCCAAGCCCATTTAAATGCTCTTTAAATAGATCTACATCCTCAGGGGGGACAGATATATAAAAAGGGATCTTGCTTACATTGTGCTTGTGGATACTTTCAGCCAGCTTAACAGTTCGTAGTAAGTCTTTTCTAAAGGTGCAGCAATACAAAACAAAATTCAACATAGTCATCAATCTTTCTTTTGAGGGCTGATAAATAAAACTTCATTCACCTTTGCCAGAATTTTATTCACAGCTTGATCAACGCCTAGCGGCAACCACTTGGGCTCTATTAATTGCTGATTTTTCCAATCCAACCAAATTCTTTCTAAGGCAAGCTCCACAGCCTCGACATTACTCTGTGGGCTCAAGTAAGCCGACCGATCCAGCAACATCTGATCTAACTGGGGATTGCGATGGGTAATACCCCAAATAGGTCGCCCCGTCCAAAGATAGTCATACAGCTTTGAGGGAATATATTCAGCACACCACTCATCGTTACCGTGCAAGAGAATCAATACATCAGCCAGTTGCATCTTTTCTACAACCCGCTCTCTGCCAGATTTTCCGGTTACCGCATCCCTCTCTAAACGACCATGAGCCAATAGAATATCTTCGAACTTCAGACTTTTAACCGCCTCCGCAGTGAAAGAGTCTAAAGGCGCACCGTAAGCATGCACCCGAATACGCTCTCTAGCTTCAGGAAATTTCTTGAACAATGGGACAAGCGCTTTAAGAATAGTAGAAAGCGATCGATCATTAGCCAAAGATCCAAAGTGGCATAAATTCAGATGATCTGAATATTGATGCATCTTAGATGCACTTAGGCCTCCCGGCGGCTCCGCGCCTGGAAGAACCATAAATCCATGGGCATTATTTGGCGTATTGAGATTGGGATTGCGTACCTTAGCGTAATGCAACGCACCATCCGTGAACCACCATGCTAAATCTGCATACTTGCAAATTTGCTTTTCAAGATATTGGCGAAATTGTGCGTCGCGATTTTTGGGCCTATCAAAGCCTGGGTCATTGGGACCGCTACGAATGACCATAGGATCATGAATTTCTACAATCCAAGGCAAGCCTGTTTTCTTCTTGAGCCACAGGCCCGCTAGATGCGCAGACCAAGCGCCTCCGGTGGAATAAATGACATCGATCTTGCCATCCCTCATTAATCTCAAGCCGTGCACGAAAGCCGGCATTGCCCACGACCATTGACTGGAATAACCCAGAAAGCACTTCTCTAAAGCAATGAAGGGGGCAAGCAATAAAGAGACTAAGCCTGTAGAAATTTTATAAAAGATCCCACGGCCGTATTGATTAGCAATCCAGTGACGAAAGTCAAAACGAAAGGCGGCTGGACCCCAAGCTAAAAATTGTTGATGCGGAAAACGGTCATCTTTGATGCCGGTAATTGCACTAAAAACATAAGGCTTCACACCAGCACTCAATAAATAAGGGATCTTATCTGTGATAGTCAGGCTTGATGCCCGACCATCCATATTGAAACCATGCGACAGGATTAACCAGTTCTTTTTTTGCATTAGTGCCATTGTTCGTGATGGCAACTAGTTACCGGCAACGATCGACATCACCGCCATGCGGACCGCAATACCAAAGGTCACTTGATTCAGGATGACTGATTGGGGGCCGTCCGCCACCGCAGAATCAATTTCTACTCCGCGATTCATGGGGCCTGGATGCATCACAATGGCATCTGGTTTGGCCAAGGCTAAACGGGTGGGCGTTAAGCCGTATTGCTTGAAGAAAGCATCACCCTCTGGGACTTGTCCAACTTCCATGCGCTCCTTCTGAATACGCAAGGTCATCACAACGTCAACCCCCCTCAGACCTTCCTCCATGTTGTGGAATACCTTGACTCCCAACATATCTAGATCGCTTGGCAAAAGACTCTCAGGCCCAATTGCGCGAATGTCTGTGCAGCCCAAGGTTTGCAAGGCGCAAATATTGGATTTAGCCACGCGACTATGCACAATGTCACCCACAATGGCGACCTTCAGACCACTAAAGTCTTTCTTAAAATGGCGCATCGTATACATATCTAGCAATCCTTGGGTGGGATGCTGGTTACTACCATCGCCCGCATTGACCTCATGTACATGGGCAGGAATATGCTGAGCGATTTCAATGGGAACCCTGGAGACGCTATGGCGCACCACAAAAATATCCGCCTGCATTGCTACCAAGTTATCAATTGTGTCTAACAGGCTCTCACCTTTAGCAGTTGACGATGTGGAGATATCTAGGTTAATCACATCTGCCGATAAACGCTTAGCAGCAATCTCAAAAGTGGTTCGGGTGCGGGTAGAGTTTTCAAAGAATAGATTGAACACGCTCTTGCCACGAAGTAGCGGAACTTTTTTCACTTCTCGCGCAGGATCGGTCACACTAACAAACTGTTGTGCGGTATCGAGGATATGAAGAATTTGCTCTTTCGGTAAACCCTCTAAGGTCAATAAATGGGTTAACTCACCGGCAGCATTAAATTGGTTCACTGGGCTGTTCACCGAATTATTCACTTCACTCATTCTGCACGCTCCTCTAATTGGAAGCTGAACTTGCCAGCGCCATCTTTTTCTAAAACCAAAATTTGATTCTCTGGAGCGCTCACCTGTTCTCCCGCAAAGTCAGCAGAGATTGGTAGCTCACGATTCTCGCGATCCGCCAAAACCATCAACTCCACTTGCGCAGGCCTGCCAAAATCAAATAATTCATTCAGCGCAGCCCGTACAGTGCGGCCAGTCAACAAAACATCATCAATCAAAATAACATTGCTACCACTGACTTCAAAGGGTAGATGGGTAGGCATCGTACTTGCCGTGCGAAGCGCTGTCATCCCTTTTTCAGCATAGTCATCACGATGGAAGGCTACATTGATCACGCCAAAGTGAGGCAGAGATAGATCTAATGCCAAACGCTCTGCGATCCAGGCCCCACCCATTGCAAGGCCAGCCAATTCAAATGCATCGCCAGCGTTTTTACGCTTACGCAATACCTCAAGTAATTTTAGATAGGACTGCTCTGCATTCATCTCAACTCATCCAATTCTTCTCAAGAAAATACTGCTCCAAAATCAAGGCGGCGGACTGGGCATCCAAATTGTCTCGCATATCAGGATCACCCTCTAAAACTGCCGAGGTATAGCGCTCATCCACCCAATCTACCGGCAACTGAAAACGGCCATGCAGTTGATTCCCAAAGCGGCGCGCTTTTGCGCTCATGTCGTGCTCAGTGCCATCGGGATGGCAAGGCATACCTACTACGAGGCGGTTAGGTTGCCACTCCTTCAAAAGCCCTTCAATCACTCTAAAACAAGCATCGCTAGATGCTTCGGCAATCGTTTTAATAGGCTGCCCCACCTGAGTGAGTGTATTTCCCACGGCCACACCAATTCGCCGTGTGCCATAGTCAAATGCCATTACCGTTAACTCTGGGGCTCCGCTCATATTAAGCGTGTCCCAGCTGGCCAGATAGATGGGAAGGATCAAACCCTAAATGACTCATAGTCCGCTCATATCGCTGACTAGCGGGGGTATCAAAAATAATGTCGCTCATCTGCTGCTGGGATAGAGGCACATTCATCCAACCATTTAAGGTAATTTCCTCTTCGAGTTGTCCGGCACCCCAGCCGGCATAACCCAGAGTCATCAGAAACTTTCTAGGCCCACTCCCCGCTGCCACCGCCTCAAGCACATCCTTGGAAGTGGTCATGGTCAGGCCGCCAGGAACGGCTAAGGAAGAGCTATAAAGCACTTCAGCCGTTGGCTCATGCAAGACAAATCCACGCTCAATTTGTACAGGGCCCCCAAAGTAGACAGGCTGATCCAGTAAAGGCGCGATTTCAAGCTTGAGCTCAATCTTGTCAAAAAGGGTTGCCAAATCAACCTCAGTGGGTTGATTAACCACTAAACCCATAGCGCCCCGCTCGGTATGCTCAAACAGGTAAATGACGGAACCCGCAAAATTAGGGTCCACCATGCCAGGCATCGCAATTAAGAATTGATTGGCCAGATGATCAGCGGAATGGGAGATGAATGATCCTAGCGGCGATGCTAAATCTGGCGTCTGGGAGACTGCGGTAGAGGCTTTCTTGGCCATACTCATATAAGGACTATTTTACCGAAAAACCCTCTGATTCATGCAGATTTCAGGAATAAGCCATAAGATGATGCCTATGCAAAAAGCTCTCGTTTGGCTCCGCCGTGATTTACGTCTGTACGACAACGCCGCACTTCATCATGCCCTCAAAAATAATGCTCAGGTTTGGCTGGCTTTCATTTTTGATACCGATATTCTTAACCCCTTGCGTACCGAGGACTTAGATGAGAGAGGCCTGAAGCATGATCGTCGCGTCGACTTTATTTGGCAAGGTCTCAAGCAGATTGATGAAGAATTACGCAAACAGGGTGGTGGATTAATTGTTCAGGTAGGCAAACCTACAGAATGCATCCCAAAAATCGCTAAGACCTTAGGCGTCAATACCGTTTACACCAATCGCGACTATGAGCCATCGGCAATCGCTCGAGATGCCATGATTCAAGCTTCTTTAGATAAGCTAGAGATTGAATTTGAGAGCTTTAAAGACCAAGTTATCTTCGAGAAGAAAGAGATTCTCACCAACTCCAATACGGTTTTCTCAATCTTTACGCCTTATAAAAATAATTGGCTCAAGACGCTGCAAGAGAAAGATATTGCTGCATACGAATGCGCTCCTGATAAGAACCAGTTCGCAGTCATACCAACAGCATTGGAAGCGCCCTTCCCATCTCTGGAGTCAATGGGTTTTTGCTCCACCGGAATTGAAACTTACCTCCCACCAGGATCCGAAGGTGGGCAGAACTTCTTAGAAGACTTCCTTCACCGAATCGACCAATATCAAATCGGTAGGGACTTCCCTGCAATTAAGGGGGTGAGCTACCTTTCGACACACCTACGTTTTGGGATGCTCTCCATTCGAGGTTTAGTGCGTGAAGCGCACCGCCGTATGCTGGCCGGTAGCATGGGAGCCACGATTTGGTTAAGCGAACTGATTTGGCGGGATTTTTATTTCATGATTCTCGCCAATCATCCCCGCCTCGCTGAAGGTGCAGCTTTCAAGCCAGACTATGACAACATTCAATGGGAAAGCGGCGCCACGGCCAAGAAGTTATTTAAGGCTTGGTGTGATGGTAAGACCGGTTATCCACTAATAGATGCAGCCATGTGCCAACTCAACCAAAGCGGCTATATGCATAACCGTCTTCGAATGGTAGTTGCCAGCTTCTTAACCAAAGATCTGGGAATTGATTGGCGCTGGGGAGAAATGTATTTTGCAAAACATCTCAACGATTTTGAGCTGGCCTCCAACAATGGTGGATGGCAGTGGGCATCTTCTTCAGGTTGCGATGCGCAGCCCTACTTTAGGATTTTTAACCCCATCACCCAATCGCAAAAATTTGATCCTGAAGGTAAATTTATTCGGCGCTACTTACCTCAGCTCGATAAACTCTCAAAGCGGTCAATCCATGCTCCATGGGAGGCGGGTCATATCGAACTCGAGGCAGCCGGCATCCTCCTAGGACGAGACTATCCGATGCCAATCGTGAATCATGACGAGGCTCGCAAAAAAACCTTGGTGCGCTATAGCGTTGTTAAAAAAGTTACCCCTGAATCTCCAGCAGACTAAAGCATTGCGCCTCGAAGTCACTTCCGATTTAAGATAGGGCATGAACAAGATCTATGCCATTGGGGATATTCAGGGGTGCGCACCCTCTTTAAAGAGTCTCGTCAAAAAACTCCCTGCTAAATCAAACCTGATTTTTTTAGGGGATCTCGTCAATCGTGGCCCCGACTCCTTGGGTACATTGCGTTACCTCAAGAAACTACAAGAAGCACGGCGCATTGAATGTATTCTCGGAAATCATGATCTGCATTTGTTAGCGGTTGATGCAGGCCTGCGTAAGACCAAGGGCTTAGATACGGTGCAACCCATCTTAGATGCGCCCGATAGGGCTGAGTTGATTCATTGGCTACGCCATAGGCCAATGGCACTGAGCAATGGAAAGGTGTTGACTGTTCATGCGGGTGTCGTACCTCAATGGGACCTTCAACAGACCATTGAGTGCGCACAAGAAGTAGAAAAGGCGCTACGCAAAAATTCGTATAAAGATTTTTTAGCGAATATGTATGGCAATACCCCCAATAAATGGAGCGACTCCCTCAAGGGATACGAGCGTTTACGCGTCATTACGAATGCTCTGACCCGCATTCGTTTTTGCACCCCCAGAGGCACGATGGAGTTTGACAGCAAAGAGGGCTTTGATGATGGTCCAAAGGGCTATATTCCTTGGTTTAAAACCCCCAAGAGAAAAACTCAAGACACGCTGATCTACTTTGGCCACTGGTCTACCTTAGGGCTCCTGCAGCACAAGAATGTCATCGGACTAGACACTGGTTGCGTCTGGGGCGGAAAACTCACCGCCATGGAAATTCCAGAATCTGGCAAGATCAACAAGGATCTAGAAATTATCCAAGTGGATGGATATGACCACCCACTGAGGATGTAAATCCTGCTAGAGCCAACTGCTGCTATAAACTCTTAAACGAAGTCCGCGCTGCAGTAATGATTTCATCAAGCACGGCATTGTCATGCGCAATTGAAGTAAATCCTGCCTCATAGGCTGAGGGCGCTAAATAAACGCCTTGATCCAACATCAGGTGGAAGAATTTCTTAAATGCCTCTATATCCGTTTTAGTCACTGCCTCAAAAGAAGTCGGAACTTGGCTGGCAAAGTAAAAACCAAACATACCGCCAACACTATCCACTGCAAAAGGCACACCCGCCTCATCAGCCGCCTGCTTAAAACCGGCCATCAGTTTTTCAGTTTGACCAGTGAGGCACTCGTAGAAACCTTCTCGAGAAATAATTTCCAAGGTTTTCAGCCCTGCCGCCACAGCGACGGGATTGCCGGATAAAGTGCCAGCCTGATAAACATTACCTAGCGGCGCCAGCTTAGACATGATTTCTTTTTTACCACCAAAAGCAGCCATAGGCATACCGCCACCCATCACCTTGCCGAGACAAGTAAGGTCGGGAGTAATGCCTTGCAAAGATTGAGCGCCGCCAAGAGCCACCCTAAATCCCGTCATCACTTCGTCATAAATCAGAACGCTGCCATGTTGGGCAGTGAGCTGACGAAGTGTCGATAAAAAATCTTTTGAGGGTTTCATGAGATTCATATTGCCTGCGATTGGCTCAATAATGACTGCGGCAATCTGATCACCCTGCTTCTGAAACACTTCCTCTAGAGATGCTACATCGTTATAGGGAAGCACCAGCGTGTGCTTGACTAAATCATGTGGAACGCCACCAGAAGAGGGTGCATTTTGAGTGGAGTCCGCAAATGTCAACAGACCGGAACCCGCCTTTACCAGAAGACTATCCGCATGCCCGTGATAGCAACCCTCGAATTTGATAATGAGATCACGACCGGTATAGCCACGCGCGAGACGTAAGGCACTCATTGTCGCCTCGGTGCCGCTCGATACCATACGCACTTGCTCAATGCTGGGCATCAATTCACAAATGCGTTCCGCTAATACGATTTCACCTTCAGTAGGAGCGCCATAACTAAAGCTAGTTTCCGCAGCCCGCTTCACCGCTTCAACGACTTCAGGGTTCGCATGACCAACAATCATCGGCCCCCAGGACATAATTAAATCAATGTAGCGCGTATCTTCAACATCCCAGAAATAAGGACCTTTGGCCTTCTTTACAAAACGTGGTGTACCGCCCACCTGACGAAAGGCGCGCACTGGAGAGTTCACACCCCCAGGAATGGTTTTTTGCGCACGCTCAAATAAGATCTCATTTTGTCCCAAAATACGGCCCTGCTTTCGCTAATGTATCTGATTATTTTTAAATGGGTGGATGTATTAGATCGCCATCATTTCAAAATCTTCCTTGCGTGCACCACACTCTGGACATGTCCAGTTCATTGGCACATCTTTCCACAGTGTTCCCGGAGCAATACCCTCCTCAGGCAATCCAGCAGACTCGTCATAGACCCAGCCGCAAATTAAACACATGTAAGTTTTAAATTCCATTTTGTCTCTTCCTCTAATACTTTTAGCTATATTTAAATTGATCTACACACTCTTTATTTTAAATCTGGCGCAACATCTCTTTTTTGATGCATCTCAAACTTAAATAGTCGGCATTCCAATGGGCCATTAAAAAGGGGCGTCCGTTTTGACTCTTTAATACGTAACTGCCCTGGCAGCCCCATATCGGCCGTCAAAACAAAAACATTCCAGCCACCAAAAGCATCCTTGAGGTGCTGGCCAAATTGCCTTAAGAATTCGACAAACTTCGGATCCTGCTCTTCTTCTGCCTGTAATTTCTTCAGCGACTCACGACTAGAGCGCTTAGCGCTTTGACGGCCCGTTTCCAGGTTATAAGCAAAGCGATCTTCAGGCTCTTCCACATCGCCGTAGGAGTCTGGAGTGGCATCACGATCTTGACCTCGTCCACCTTTAATGACTAAACGCTCACCATAAGGAGGATTAAGCAACATTACGCCAGCTTGAGCATTCACCGGTGGCTTGCTAGCTAAAGCATCAACCTGACGAGTAACTGGCAGTCCTGGTAACTGAGCACGCTGCCAGTTCCCCTTAAACATCGCTACCAAACGCTCATTAATGTCGCCACCGCTAATACCCAAAGATTCCGCATCCGGAAACTGCTTTCGCCTTTCGAGCATTTCCTTTAAAGAGGCCTCCTTAAGAGAAACCCACCGCTTTTGCTCCGCAGCCTCATTAAAAGGCTTGAGCCTCTGAAAACCAAAGCCATGTGCAGAGGTTACTAATGGGCGATAAGCCAAACGGCTTGGCTTTGCGTCATCGCCATACATTCCCGCCCGAATAGCCCCCGGCGGAATAGCCAAAGCCATTTGTGCGGCTTCAATCAAAAAGGTACCGCTACCGCACATGGGATCAAATAATGTTTGCGAAGGTTTCCAGCCAGTAATCGATAAAATCCCTGCCGCGAGATTTTCTTTCAAGGGTGCATCACCTTTTTCATCGCGCCAACCACGCTTAAATAAGGCCTCGCCTGAAGTATCCAAATAAATGGTGACATGGGTGGCAGTGAGATGGGCTTGCACACGCACATCAGGGAATGCTGTATCAATACTGGGGCGATCGCCGGTGACATCGCGCAAGCGATCCACAATCGCATCCTTAATCTTCAGCGTCGCGAAATTCAGACTTTTGAGCGGTGAGCGATGTGCTGTCACATCAACCCGCAACGTTTGCTTTGAAGAAAACCACTCCTCCCAAGCCAAGCCACTAGCCAGCTTATATAAATCCTCTTCCTGGCGGTATGGTGATTCAGCCATCTGCAGCAATACCCGACTAGCAATTCTCGAGTGCAAATTCAATGCCATAGCAGCCGAAATCGGGGCCGCAAGACCAACACCGCCCGTAGGACTGGTTGGCGTCGGGTCAATAACCCAAGCACCCAAGGCTTTGGAGTCGGGGCGCTGCGCAATACTTGCTAGCTCTTGGGCAAGAGGCACTTCCAATCCGCCTGGGCAAACAACAAAAAATCTCATGAGACTAACAATCTAAAAAAGGATAAATAGGGGAATGCAAAACAAGCTTAGGGTTTGATCACCGCCAAAGCAGTCACAACCAATAAAAGAACGACGGGGACTTCATTAAACCAGCGGTACCAAACACCAGAGCGCACATTGGCTGATTTACGAAACTTCCTCAGCAAACTCCAGCATGCATGGTGATACCCAATGACCAAAATGACAAAGAACACTTTGGCATGCATCCAGGTTTCACCAGCGCCGATTTTAAAATGCAGCCAGAGAGTCAGACCCAGTAGCACTGCAGGCACTGCCAAAATGGTCATAAAACGAAATAAGCGATCAGCCATACCCAAAAGACGCGCATACGCCTCAGGATTCTTTTCGTCGGCCAAGTTCACAAAAATTCGGGGGAGATAAAACAAGCCTGCGAACCAAGAAGCAATCAAGACGATATGAAATGTTTTGGTCCAAAGATATGCGTTGCCCATGCTGAATAATTCCTGTTCTATAGTTCTTTGATAAATTAGGTGCGAATCTCGCCATGACCCATGACAATATATTTGAGGGAAGTCAGGCCATCTAAACCTACAGGGCCACGTGCATGCAATTTGTCATTGGAGATACCAATCTCTGCACCCAAGCCATATTCAAAACCATCGGCAAAGCGGGTGCTGGCATTCACCATGACACTCGCACTATCGACCTCACGTAAAAAACGATTAGCCAGTGCTTGATTATTGGTAATGATGGCGTCTGTATGCTTGCTTCCGTACCGCTCAATGTGGCTCATGGCCTCATCGATATCGGCAACCGTTTTAATAGACAAAATAGG
>CANCBK010000045.1 GCA_947374315.1 Burkholderiaceae bacterium
CAAGACCTTTCTCACCTTCAATGTAGGCTCATCGACGATTAAGATCGGTATCTATAGACTTGCCAATGCGAAACTCTCAAAAGACGCGTTTGCTAAGGTAGACCTGCTTCAGACACCAATCACTTTAGACATCCATAAAGAGGGTCGAGATACACAGGTCCTTCTGAAAGCCCCTTTGGCAGCAGGTTTAAGCGGGGTAGTAGAGGAAGTCCTGGGGTATCTTGAGTCACGCCTTGTATTTAATCATCTCATCGCAGTCGGGCATCGCATTGTTCACGGTGGGGATTTGTTTGTAAAGCCTGTTGTTCTTGGCCAAGCAGAAATAACCTCTCTTGAAACGCTCATTCCACTTGCTCCACTACATCAGCCTCAAGCCCTCCTCATCGTTAGGGCAATTGAGCGCTTACGGCCACATCTCATACAAACTGCGTCTTTTGATACCGCGTTTCATCAAACCCAGTCAAATGTCGTTCGTCACTATGCCATTCCTCAAGCATGGTTTGATGAAGGAATAAAGCGGTTTGGGTTTCATGGTCTGTCATATCAATATATCCACAGTCGCCTTCATGATGGTTTCCCCGCTTTGGAGAACGGCAAGGTCATCATCGCGCACCTAGGAAGCGGAGCGAGCTTATGCGCCATCCATGAAGGTCAAAGTCGCGATTCCAGCATGGGGTTTTCTACCTTAGGGGGTGTTCCTATGGCAACGCGTTGCGGCGATCTGGATGTAGGGGCAGCACTCTATCTTTTGCATGAAAAAGGCTTGAGCACCCAGAAGTTGGAACATATGCTTTATAAGGAATCGGGGCTACTCGGGGTCTCGGGCTTGAGTGGCAACGTCAAGGAATTGCTTGTCATGGATGACCCCGGCGCCCATTTGGCGATTGAGTTATTTACACTGCGTATTGCTGGCGAAATTGGGCGCATGGCATCCACACTGAACGGACTGCAATCCCTGGTATTTACAGGAGGAATTGGCGAGCATCAAGCAGAAATTCGCTCAAAAATATGCGCTCGACTATCTTGGCTGGGTATTGATTTAAATGAACAGCTCAATAACAACAATACCACTCAAGAAAAAATGATCAGCTCAACTAATAGCAAAATCACGGTACTCGTTGTTCCAACCAATGAAGAGGCGGTGATAGCCAAAGACTTAGTTGGTTTATTAAAAATACAGGGATACACGTCATGAAGAGAATAGTTGATATTTTTAGCAATACCTGGTCCCCTGAGATTTTATGGACTTATATCATTAATCTAGAGGGTAACGAAAATACTGTCGAGTTGAATCAAGATGAAATAGATCCCAGATCCTTTGAGCTTGAAGCCCTGCGATTAGCAGTTGCAGAGGGTCGCGGAGAACAGCAAGATTTAATCGCTAAAGTTCGAGAGTAAGCAATTAAATCATGGATGGGAGATTGAACTGCAAATGGGCCAAACGAGAATATAGTCCACCATGTTTGAGTAATTCGGAATGGGTGCCCTCTTCAATAACATACCCCTCATCGAGTACCACAATTCTATCGGCGCGCAAGATGGTGGCTAGACGATGGGCAATGATGAGAGAGGTTCTTCCAGGCAAAAGGATGTCCAAAGCTTTTTGAACCTCTCGCTCAGACTCCGCATCTAAAGCCGACGTTGCTTCGTCCAATAGCAATATCGGTGGATTTTTCAAAATAGCTCGCGCGATAGAGATTCGTTGCTTCTGGCCACTAGATAAGCGAGCGCCATGCTCCCCCAAAAAGCTGTGATACCCCTCAGGAAGACGAGCAATGAATTTATCGGCATAAGCCGCCTTCGCTGCCAGGACCACTTCCTCGTCGCTCGCATCTAAGCGGCCATAACGAATATTCTCCATAGCGCTCGTTGCGAACATCACCGGTTCCTGAGAGACAATGCCAATTGATGTGCGTAGTGCATCAACATTCCATTGGGATAGATTTTGACCATTCACCTCAATTGCCCCCGCAGTCGGCATATAGAATCGCAGTAGTAAGTTCAGCACAGTGGTCTTTCCCGATCCCGAGGGGCCAACAATCGCATAGCGCGCTCCAGTCGGAACCTTCAAAGAGAAATGATTTAAGGCATAGATTCCAGGTCGAGATGGGTAAGAAAAAGCAACATCATTAAATTCAATGGCAAGCCCATTTTTTTCTTGCAGATCATGTCTAGTGATGGGCGCTAAATTAGCGCTAGCAGCATCTGATTGAACC
Source organism: Burkholderiaceae bacterium (assembly GCA_947374315.1). Next base: position 2,217 of record CANCBK010000045.1, read on the forward strand.
GGAGCCTGCATGAGCTCAACCAGTCGCTCTGTTGCTCCTGCCGCCCTTTGAACATCTCCCCACACCTCAGATAGAGAGCCAATAGAGCCTGCAATTAAAATAGCATATAGCAAAAATTGGGTTAACTCTCCAACAGAAATTTCTCCTGATGCCACCTGCTGAGCACCAATCCATAAAACAAAAATGATGATTCCAAACGCCATGATGATAGCCGCGATGGTTAATATGGATCGCATGAGGATGCGCCTTTTGGCCACCTTAAATGCCAACTCCACCGCCACTTGATAACGTTGATCTTCATATGGTTCGCGCACAAAAGCTTGAACCGTTGTGATGGCGTTGAGGGTTTCTGTAGCCATTGCACTGGTATCGGCAATACTTTCCTGGCTTGCCCTTGAAACCTTGCGAACCTTGCGCCCGAGAGCCCAAAGTGGCAACACCGTTGTGAGCAGCAGAATGACCATCAGACCCGCAAGCCATGCGCTCGTTGCCAGCATCATCACTACGCCGCCACAAAACATGACGATGCTACGCAAGGCGATAGAGATGCTGGTCCCCACCAGGGTTTGAACCAACACTGTATCGCTCGTAAGTCGCGAGGAGACCTCACCCACTTGCAATGTCTCAAAATAGGTGGGTGACTGCTTTAATAAATTCTCAAATACCTGTTGCCGCATATCAGCAACAATCCGCTCCCCTAACCAGGACATTAAATAGAATCTACCCGCCGATGAAAATGCTAGCGCTAGAGCAATATAGATGAGATTTAGGAATTTTTGGTTGATGGCGCTATTTGTTAAACCCGTATCGATCAACCCTCGAAATGCGATCGGCACTGCAAGCGTAGCGCCTGCAGCACACACCAGGAAAATGATGGCAAAGACCCACTGCCAAAAATAACTGCGGATGATGTGGTATTCGCGAAGCCAGGAACGAATGCCCCTGATTTGTATTGGCAAACTTGCGTGCTTCATATCAATTGTATTCATGACTTACCCCCATCGAGTCCCGAGACTCGCTGAGTGGATTGATTAATAGTAAGTAAATCTGAGCTCCCTGACGAATGAAATGATCGAACATGGCTTATGGATTCAGTAAATTCAGAGTCTTTACAACAGTCGGACCAACTCCCAGCCAGTGGCCAATGCCCTCACCACCCCGACGCATGATCACTTCATGATTTTTTTCAAACACCCGGTGAATCAGGGGTGCCAGCAATGTCATCCAAGGCTTAGTAGCACATACATCCCAGTCGTATGACACCATCGTAGTTTTCCCATTATGCGAGAACTCCCACGAACCTACCCCCTGCAGATCTCCTGAGGCAATTCCTACGATCTTTTTAAGCTCAATAATTTCAACGATCTTTACATCAAAAGCAATTTTGTAAAAGTAATTGGTCTTCCAAACAAAATGCCAAACACTGCCAACGCCATCATTCTGATTGAGCACAACTAAAGCGGACTGATCAATATCAGGCCACCACCTGCTCCAGCCAGATGAATCGATCATTAATTCATAGACCTTATCCAAGGGGGCTGAAACTTCCCAGGTTGTCTTCATGTGATATCTGAACAATCAACAGCACCTCAAATGAATAGCATTAATACCTTAAATATACTTCTTATCTTAATGTTTTTTACCGTTTAAAACGGTGTAAAAAAATTGATCTATGACAAATAAAGCTTCTTCTATTCGACTTTAATGAGCATATACCTAATACATCATTTCAAAATGGAAGACTGCTATGGAATCACCCAACCACCCACTGAAAGAATTATTTGCGCAATTGGGCCTGGCGTCAGATGTCAGCGCGGTGAATTTATTCATCAGAAAACACTCTCCATTGGCTAATGACATCCCATTATCGGAGGCGCCGTTTTGGAGCAAAAGTCAGTCTGATTTTCTAAGAGATGAGTCTTATAAGAACGCGGATTGGTCTGAGACGATTGATTTATTAAATATCTTATTGAGATAGATGACTCGAATCTTAATTTCGCCTTAATAAAACCCCAATTCACAACTAAATGGAATTGACATGCTAACTACCCTAGACAAAGTTCTTTACACGGCTCATGCCAAATCAACTGGTGGTAGAGAAGGACATTCTCGTACGGATGATGGCAAATTAGAAGTCTATCTAAATCCTCCAATAGCGATGGGTGGCTCTGGAATTGGCACCAACCCTGAGCAATTGTTTGCAGTGGGATATTCGGCCTGTTTTTTAGGGGCGATTCGTTTTGTGGCTGGGGTAAAGAAAATTGCGGTGCCAGAAGATGCATCGATTGATTCAAGCGTTGATATAGGCCCCACTCCTCTTGGGTTTGGTATTGCCGTCAAGCTGAACATAACACTACCGGGTCTGAGTAAAGCAGTCGCACAAGACTTGATCGATGAAGCCCATAAAGTCTGCCCGTATTCCAATGCCACACGGGGAAATATTCCTGTGGAACTTAACTTACTGTAAATTAAAAGAATGATTCTCTCCTGCCCCTACTGCTCCAAAGGAAACCGCATACCAATCGAAAAGATTGGGCTTAGTCCAATCTGTGGGGCATGCGGGAAGGATGTGTTATCAATACCGATTACCCCGAACGATGCGGCATTTCAGGAATTGATTCAGCATTCAACGCTTCCGATCATTGTTGATTTTTGGGCGCCGTGGTGTGGTCCCTGCAAAATGTTTGCACCCACCTTTCAGGCTAGCGCTATAGCCCACGCCAATCAGGTTATTCATATTAAGGTGGATACGGAACAATATCCCGCCATTGGGGCCCAATTTCATATTCGATCTATACCCACCTTAGTTTGCTTTAAGGGTGGCAAGGAGGTTGAACGCATGAGTGGCGCCCTACAACCGGCGCAACTACAGCAATATATAGCGCGATTCATTAGTCGTTAATTCGCAATGCTTAATAGTTAATAGTTCATGTTGATTTTTTAATTCGAACAGAAAATGTCAGACTCAAGCTTGGTAATCGAATATATTGGCTTCCTTGCAGCACTCATTACTGGTATCGCACTCATTCCTCAAGCGATCCAAATATGGCGAAGTGGCAATTTTTCCTGTATTTCCACTGTCGTCTACTCATTATTTACCAGTGGTGCGGCAACGTGGTTACTCTATGGCCTTCTAATTCATAAGTGGCCGCTCATACTGTCAAATGCAATGAGTCTCGTTTTGGCCGGGAGCATCCTGATACTCAAGCTGAGGTCCAGCAGACCTTAACTCATCACCCGCTTAATCTTGCCTGACTTACCTACAGTCAGCTTGGTATTTGGCTCTTCAATTAGCTGAACGCAACTGGCACCTTGAGAGCCAAGGTAAGAGCGCATCGCGGCAATGCATTTATGCATATCGCTAATGCCGTGATTGGATCGGCGGGGAATCCTCACTATGAGACAGCTGGCGTTCTTTTGCTTTATCTGAAAATCAAAGACTCCTGCATCCTCCTCAAGCGCAGTGGTGATCGCGAGTGGCATCAAAGGAATAAGGTCGCCATGATCTCCAGCCACCTGAAGGACATCATCTGCGCGGCCTAAAACATCAATACAGGGTAGATTAGAGCCACATAGACATTCTTCTTTGTGATAACGAATACTATCTCCCAAGTCATAACGAATGATCGGCTGAACCCGATTCGCTAAATTGGTGAGAAGGCAACTATGCGACATCACTCCGGGCGGAACGGGTCTATTTTGATCATCTACCGCTTCCAAGATAACCCAGTCAGAATTCACATGCAGATGACCAAAGTCACACTCCCAGGCTATTTCAAAAAACTCAGAAGCGCCATAGCTATGCCTTACATTTACATGAAAGCAATGATTAATATGCTCCCTCATTTTGAGTGTGAGCGTTTCTCCTCCAGTCCAAATCTCTTGAGGGGATACCTTCAAAGAGCCGTCCTGAATAGCATCCGCCAATATCACTGCGGTAGTGGGATAAGTCGCGATAATGGTCGGCGAGCATTGATTTAGTTCGTCAATAACTTCGGCCAGGGAGCCCATAATCGAGATTGACTTAAATGAACTGGCGGACTGAGGTCTCGTTGCTTTCGCTCTTTCAAACGAGACATTACTGGCAAAATGGCCATCAACAGCAGCAACAAGAGCGACCTTTTGAGACAAAAGAAATGGATCGAATGCATGCTGCAAAAAACTCGATCTCGCTTGGCGAATCCCTTGAAGCGCATCGTAGACGTCCATCGCATCCGAATCCTGCAGAAACATCGCAGGCACGCCGCTACTGCCCGAACTTTCCCAGACAACATATTTATCTAAATACAAATTTCCAACATTGGACGGCTTAGAAATAAACGCTTTTAAAGTGACTAAGTCCACCTCAGGATCGCACACCCAAGAATCAAAGTGCTTCATCAAGTCCATTTTATTCACTATTGGCAAACTGGAAAGTAAAGCAGCGCCTAAGTCGATACCATGATATTTCTTTTGATAGAAACCGGAGTGCTGATAAGCATAGGCAATCAATTGCCTGAATCTGGACTCTTGGAAATCTCCAATCTGCCGAGGATTTAGCAGCGATGAATGGAGAAGATTTAAGGCATTGAGGCCAACGCCTATAGGGTTAAAGCTCATGCTTCATCATATCCAAATTCAGAATTTTCTACAAGCTGAAGCGCATGACAAGTGCCCTTTACCATTTAAATGAATGGGCCTAGAATCAAAGCTGAGACCATCATTTAATACAACACCCTCAAGAAGCAAGGAGTGCACAGTGCTCATCTCAGTTGAAAATTCGATGCTTGTGATCATTGATTCTCAGATGCGCTTGGTTCCCGTAATAGCCAATAGCGAGCAAATGATGACTCAATGTATTCGCCTGGCTAATATTGCGAAAATAATGCATGTACCGATTATCTGTACGGAACAAAATCCTCAGGCACTCGGCATTAATTTTGAATCCGTTCGCTCATTTTGCGATATCGCTATAGAAAAACATCATTTTGATGCTTGTAAAGATGGTTTACTAGAACAGATCCCTATCGGCAAAACACATTTGATTCTAGTGGGGTGCGAAGCGCATATATGCATACTCCAAACAGCGCTTGGATTGGTTGAAAATGGAATTCAGGTAACCGTCGCTATTGATGGCATCGGCTCGAGAGACTTCAAGCAAGTTGAGTACGCTGCCGCCCGCATGCGCGATGCGGGCGTGAATATCGCCACAGTAGAGATGATTGCCTTTGAATGGCTGCGCAGTGCCACTCACCCCCACTTTAAAGAAGTGCTTCAGCTAATTAAATAGGTCATGAGGCCGGGATGGCTATGGCGCTGATGTTGGAACCGCAGTTAACCTAGTGCCGTCTTTAAAGTTCAAGCCCAATAGCGTAATTAATAAAACAATTGCTATTACCTCCACCCCCTCAACCATGCGCATAAAAGACATGCCCCCTGAGTCAAGGTTATAGTTGGCCAAGATATAGTTACAGGGCAGAAAAATACAGATACTGCAAGCGATAATTGACAGCATTCGCTTTTTCTTCACCTCAACAATGCGACCTTTGCGTTCCTTGCTCAACAACAGTCCAATACCACCAGACATCAATAGCAAGAAGAAATAAAATCCCATCGCCTGATAAATGACTTGCTGTACGGAAATCATATCTGCAGGCTCGTACTTATATTCGGCAAAAAGCGTTGCAGCCAAGAAAACCACCAGGAACAACATGGCAAACGCTCCTGAGCTTGCATGAATTAAAGTCTTCATACGGTATATGAAATCAAGGATTTTGCTCGTCTAAATCCAGGCTTGCCTGATACCCCGCTGCATTAATTGCATGAATGAGGTCATCAGACTCATTTGAGGGTCTCTCGACCTGAACCCTTCCAGATTCCCAATCAACATGAATATTATTTATATCATTCAGATTTTTTAATGCATGCTTAATCACATCAATGCATGAAGCCGAAGAAATGCCTTGAACATTTAAGTTAATCTTATTCATGGTTTGCCTTTGTGATTGCCGATGAAAAATTCCTTATTTACGTGTGAAAAAAAGGTATTTACATAAAGCCGCTATAAAAAGGACGAGTGCAATCAAAACCAGCACCCCAATAACACCCATTCCACCCATCATTGATCCATCCATCATTTGGTACATATAAACCTCCTCATACCATTTATTTAAGTGCTACCCCACGAATTAGCAATACAGGCTTGGTTGCTACTCGCACGATCGATTCCGCAACACTACCCAATAGAAGATGATTGAATCCACGACGACCATGGGTACCCACAACAATGAGTTCTGCAGGCCATTTTTTAGCCTGGGCAACAATAGCTTCCGCAATTCTTGGATGATCAGAATCCGTTTCTACAAGCGATGTCTCCGCATGCACCCCTGAGGCCTCTATATATTTTTTGGCGCTTTCAAGAATCACCTTGCCCTCCTCCCTCATGGAATCCTGTATCTCCTGAACGCTGATAAATTCTACTTCCGGATATACATCGAAGGCATCGACTACATAGACAATCCGCAACTCAGAGCCACTCTCCTTGGCAATTTTTACCGACTCTTTCAGTGCCAATTGACTGGTATCACTGCCATCTATGGCCACTAATATTTTCTTATACATAGCATTTCCAATCTAAAAATATTTTTTGAAAACTATAACCGCCATACTCTAAAACCCATTCCCTCAATTTTTCCAATGTCATATGAGGCGTGCAAATCCATAAAACAACCACCCTTTACCAACTTAGAAAGTAAAGTAGATAGTGGTTTAGTTAAAAAATCATGATGTGGCACTGCCATGATCATGGCATCTGCCACGGGCAACTCGCCCCAATCTTGAAGATGAATGCCGTAGCGATGTCTTGCATCATCTTTCCGAGCTAGAGGATCATGCACATGAACTCTTAGCCCGTAGAGCTCTAGCTCTTTAATAACATCAACGATTTTTGAGTTACTCAGGTCCTGAACATCCTCTTTAAATGCCAACCCCATAATATTGACGTTAGCGCCTTTAATTTTGATATCGGCAGCAATCATTTTTTTGATTGTCTGGTCTGCAATGAACTTTGCCATGCCATCATTCAGCTTTCTACCCGCTAAAATGAGCTCAGAGTGATATCCTAATTGCTCTGCTTTGCTAGTTAAATAGTACGGCACTACGCTAATGCAGTGACCACCAACTAGCCCTGGATATGCGGGCACAAAATTCCACTTTGTTGAGGCAGCCTCTATTACCTCTTGAGTATCAATCCCCACTAAGTGAGAAATAATAGCAACCTCATTCATCAGGGCGATATTAAGATCACGCTGGGTATTTTCAATTACTTTTGCGGCCTCGGCAACTTTGATGCTTGATGCCCGATGGACGCCAGCCTGAATAATCAATTCATATAAGGAAGCAATTTTCTGCAAAGAATCGGGTGTATCACCTGAAACTATTTTGATGATCTTTGAAAGCGTGTGTTTGGTGTCCCCTGGATTAACCCGCTCAGGAGAGTATCCAACATGAAAATCCTGTTTCCACTTCAGCCCGGAGGCCAACTCAAGCTCTGGAATACATATTTCTTCGGTCGCCCCAGGATATACCGTAGACTCGTATATCACCACTGCGCCTTTTTTCATAAAGCGACCCACCAATTTACTCGCAGCTATGAGCGGGGCAAAATCTGGTTGATGCGCTTCAGATACCAATGTTGGAACTGCAACCAAAATATAGTCGGCCCCAGACAGCGCAGCTGGGTCATTGGTAAATTGAAGTTTTTGAGCAAGCACAAGCTCTTGTTCAGCAATTTCATCGCCCGGCAAATGCCCTTTTTTCAATGAATCAATCTTCTCTTGAGAAATATCGAAGCCAATGGTTGGCAAAATTTTCCCAAACTCGACAGCCAGCGGAAGGCCAACATAACCCAATCCGACAATGGCAATATTTTTCAAAATAGTTCTCTAGGGTTTATTAATATTTGCAATCTTACTTACCGGGGGATTGATGACCAATACGAGTAAGCGGTGAGTGGGTAGTACGATTTAAGAAAATTAAATCAAAAATTCCCTTTAGCCTACATGCCATATGAAATTGGTGATATCCAAAATGGTCAGTAAAGCCAGCAATAAGCAAGCGAACTAAATTAGAGGCGCTCTCTTCACGAAGCCTGGTTCTTTCTTGCAATAAAAGCGCAAAGACTGAAGTTAAGGTGCCCAATAAAACACCAAATACAAATAAAAGCGCCATATCCTGGAGCGAGGCAAGACCCATAAAGTACGCAATAGGGGCGAGGACTAATACTAGCGTCTCTATTACGGGTGACAACACCTCAAAGCAGAAAAAGTAAGGGAATCCAAATAGGCCGGCCATTCCATAGCGTGGATTCAAGGCCATATCACGGTTCCAAATAAGCGACTGTAAAATAGTTCTTTGCCAGAAGTTTCGCTGAGTAGCAAACGACCTTAAATCCTCAGGGACCTCTGTATAGCATCCGGGATCAGGAACAAAGGCAAGCTTTAAAGCCCCATCCTCAGGATGTTCGTGAATATAACGTTGCAAGGTTACCGTTAACTCAAAGTCATCAATAATTGCCTTCGTATTGGCGCCGCCAACCTTAATAAATATATCTTTTCTTACAAAGGTATAGGCACCTGGCATACACAGCAAACTGTTCACCTTCAGCAGCCCTGCTCTAGACCACTGAAAAGAGCGTAAATATTCAATGACTTGATATAAGGCTAGCCACTTTGCAGGTAATCCTCGGCGAACAATTTTCCCCTCATCAACAATTAAACCATTAGAGGGTTTCACAATTGCAGTGGCAGCAATCACATTTGCATCCAACAAAAAAGGGCGGATCATATAGAGCAGAGCATCTTGCTCCAATACACAGTCCGCATCGATTTGGCAAATAATCGGATAGCGAGAATGATCCACCGCACAATTATTAGCGTCCGCACGGCCACCATTTTCTTTATCAATGACTATTAAATTATTGAAAAGCTGTGAACGATAGGCTCCACGTACCACTTTTGTATCAAAGTGCTTTTTATAGACATCCTTCACTGGGAATAGCTGAAATCTATCAATCAATAATTGGAGAGTGCTATCTGTAGAGCCATCGTTCACCACAATGACCTCATGCTGAGGATAACGGAGCTGCAATACATTTAAGACGGTATTAACAATGAGTTTTTCTTCGTTGTACGCTGGAATGGTGAGCGAAATTGGTAAAGTCAAAGAGGAGTCACTAATTCTCTTAAATTCGCCAAACAAAATTCCCCGGTGATGACGACGCTGTCCCAATGCACCTAAAAAGATAAAAAAGAAATAAATTACATGCATTACTATGAAATAAATGAAGACCGTCTTCAGCGTAATATCGATTACATTCGATAGAGTGGATGTCATAAAGCGATTCCCTTCTCGTCCAAAACCAGTCGGCTCACATCGCGAGCAAATCGATCCTCATTATCCAAACACAATTTAAGGGCCTCGATACCAGTGCCCCCGATCGCATAGAGTGCATTAGCTGAATTTAAGCGAACCCACCAATTTGCATCCTTAAGACCTAGGCTCAGCGCTTCAATAGCCGACTCATCCTTCAATAAGCCCAGCGAATTAGCGCAAGCAGAGCGTAGTTCCCATGAATCATCTTTCATTGCAGCGCATAAAGTCTCAGTTGCTTGTTTATCTGAAATGGCACCTAAAGCCTTCACGCATTGAATGCGCACCTCTAGTGAAGATTGCCTGAGCATTTCCGTGATGATGGGGATTGCCCGAGAGTCTTTTTGCATACCCAGAACGGCTATTGCAATAACTCTACCTGCATCATTTGCTACCGGGGAGCCCAGATAGGCTATCAAATTTTCGGTTGAATCTGGACCCATTTGCTGTAACACCTCAATCACGCGCTGAATCGGCCAACTAGCAGAGAGCGCTAAATTTTCAATAATGACCGAAATAGCATCGCTACATTTGAGCACTCCCAGGGAGCGTGCGGCAGCTAAACGAACATCCAGCATCTCATCTTGCAACGCATGAATGAGGGGCTGGGTAATGCGCTCAGGCTTTGCAATATAAGGCAAAAATATCGCGGCTCTTTGACGTAGTACAAAATCCTTGCCGGTCAAATTTGCAAGCTGTTCTTGTGGCACACCAGCCAAATCAAAATCATCAAAAAATTGAATTAATTGAGCGCGCTTGGCAACATCAGCGCCTTGCGCTATTTGTGAAACGATCCCCAGCAGGAGGCCTTTGTCGCGCTTGATCTCCTTTGAGGCCATCTTCGCGCTTACCTTTTTATCTAAATAATCGGTGATGACTTTATTTAAATGAGCTCGCTTCTTTTGGAAGTCTTTTTGACGATGCAATGAAAGTCCATTTAACAATACAAGGCCGAACGAAAGCAATAGCAAGAGTATCAGCAAAAAGACAACGGCATCAGCAATGATTACAAAGACTTGCATTGTTTTTGCCTTTCAGTTTCTATTAAACCATCAATCGTTTCGGTTAAAGCCCTGCCCGGCTGAAAGCCCGTAAGGTTTTTAAGCTTGGATACGATCGGTCTGCGATGAAAGATATCCTCAAACTCAACACCATAGGCTTTTAAATAGGGAATAAATTCAATATCAGACTGACTTCGAGCGCGCTCTTTAATAAGGCGAGCCAAATCTAATATCGAAATTTCGTGATCGTTTCCAACATTAACAATCTCACCATTTGCAGCCGGGGTGGATGCAAGAAGATCTAATGCGTAAACCGTATCGCGCACATCGCAAAACGAACGGGTTTGATTGCCGTCACCAAAAACGGTTATAGCTTCATTCTGAAGCGCTTGCTGAATAAAGCTCGGGACAACCCAACCATATTTTCCCGTCTGATGAGGTCCAATAGTATTGAACAGCCTCACAATCACAATGTTTAATCCTGGATTACGCCCATAAGCCCCCGCCAAGTACTCATCAGCGAGCTTGGTAATTGCATAACACCAGCGTAAACTTTTGCTTGCTTTAAAAACAATATCATCAGATTCCGAAAAGCAAACATTCGGGTTAAAGCCATACACTTCCGAGGTCGAAGCAAGCAACACTTGTGCCTTTGGATTGATAGCTGCAATAGCCTGAAACAGTATTTCAGTTCCAGTAATATTGGCTGCCAATACTGATCTAGGATCGGCAAGCACCTTTTTTACGC
>CANCBK010000046.1 GCA_947374315.1 Burkholderiaceae bacterium
TGGGTCGGATTAAGACTGTCACTTCTGCTGGGCACGCAGTTTTGAGTGACTCCTGTGGGGTTGATTGAGGACCCTGCTCCAAAGAAACGAGTTTGCGCATAATTGGCGCTGTGTAAATTCCCTGCTTTCCCCGTGCCGTTACCGCCAAAATGTAAATAAGAGTAGTTTTACCTGAGGTGGACTGGTAGCTTCCCATGGCCAATGTGTCGCTTTTATTGAAATTGCCTGCAACTTTCCCTGTTAACAGGGTCAGATGCTGAGACAATATGGGTGGTGACTTGGCATGCCGCCAATCAAACTCTGTATTTTTGCCTATAGAGAAAATATTGAAACGAGCCCCGCATAACGTGGGGCTTTTTATTTATACGTAGTTTGTAGTACACGGATATTCATTAATACTGAGGAGCATTACTGTTGCAATCGAGCCATCAAGTACTTCACGATATTTTTGGCTTTGACCAATTTCGGGGTGCTCAAGAGTCCATTGTTAGGCATGTAGTGGCAGGCGGGGATGCTTTGGTCCTCATGCCTACTGGTGCCGGTAAGTCGCTGTGCTATCAAATTCCTTCGCTTGTTCGCCGTGGCGTGGGGGTAGTAGTTTCACCCTTAATTGCACTAATGCAAGATCAAGTGGATGCATTAACCCAGTTGGGCGTTAAGGCTTCATTTTTAAACTCTAGTCTGGATATCGCTACATCTCAAAAGGTGACCAGTCAATTGCTGGCTGGAGATCTTGACTTGATTTATGTGGCGCCAGAACGTCTGATGAGCGCTAGTTTTCTATCGATACTTGATAGGCTCAATGCGGGCCCTGGAATTGCATTGTTCGCTATTGATGAGGCGCACTGCGTTTCACAATGGGGTCATGATTTCCGCCCGGAATATCGCCAGTTAACGGTTTTGCACGAGCGATTTCCCAAGGTGCCTCGTATCGCTTTAACCGCTACTGCAGATGCGCCAACCCGAGCAGAAATTGTGGAACGTCTTTCGTTGGAATCTGCTGAGCAGTTTGTCTCTAGCTTTGATCGTCCCAATATTAAGTATCGAGTGTTGCAAAAGCAGAGTGCCAAACAACAGTTAGAGCACTTCTTAAATGTCGAACATGCCGATGACTCAGGAATTATTTATTGCCTATCGCGTCGCAGTGTAGAAGAGACTGCGCAATGGTTGCAAGATCGCGGGTGGGATGCGATGCCGTATCACGCAGGTTTAAGTGTAGAAACGCGCAGTGCTAATCAAAAACGCTTCTTGCGTGAAGAGGGCGTCATCATGGTCGCAACCGTAGCGTTTGGTATGGGTATTGATAAGCCCAACGTCCGCTTTGTAGCGCATCTGGATCTCCCCAAAAGTATGGAAGGTTATTACCAAGAAACTGGAAGGGCAGGGCGAGATGGCTTGCCTGCAAATGCCTGGATGGCCTATGGATTTGGGGATGTGGTGAGCTTGCGGCAAATGGTGGATTCTGGTGAGGCTTCTGAAGACCGTAAGCGGGTAGAGCGCCAAAAACTCAATGCCCTACTAGGCTATTGCGAATCTACGACGTGCCGCCATCAAACGATTTTGCGCTACTTTGGGGAGATGCATGCGGGTGGCTGTGGTAACTGCGATAACTGTCTAGAACCAGTGGCTACTTGGGATGCCACACGAGAAGTGCAAAAAGCATTGTCATGTGTGTATCGTACCGGCCAGCGTTTTGGTGTGACCCATTTAATTGATGTGCTTATGGGCAAAGTGACTCCTAGAGTGAAGCAATATTTTCATGAGCAAGTCAGTACATTTGGTATTGGTGCAGAATTGAATCAAGCGCAGTGGAATAGCATCTATCGTCAATTGGTGTCTGGCGGATATTTAGATGCCGATATTGCATTGCATGGGGGCTTAAAGTTGGTGGATAGCATTGCCTTGCCCGTGCTGCGTGGAGAGCAAGAGGTTTGGCTGCGAAAAGAAACCAGCTACTCCAAGAGCAATGCTACGAATTCTGGAGCAAAGAAGACTTCTACACATCCCTTTAGCAATATTGCGGATGAAAATCTGTGGGAGGCGCTCAAGGCTAAGCGTACTGAGCTGGCACGCGGACAAGGGGTGCCACCCTATGTGATTTTTCATGACAGTACTTTGTTGGAGATGGTTAAATCTACGCCAACTACCTTAGATCACTTCAGTCGTATTGGTGGGGTCGGGCAAACCAAGTTGGAGCGCTATGGCGAACACTTTCTCAAAGTCATTCAGGAAAACCTAGAGCGGCCCGGTTAAACGCTATTTTTCCGACTTCGCTCAGTGCGCTCAAAAGTCTGTCGGTTTGGTCAATTTATCGGCAATCTGTCGTATAGCTGAAGGCCTAACAACCGCCAAAACCATCTTTTGTTAAAATTCACGAGTGTTCACTAGACTCCAAAGCCTTCTTTTAGCTAAAGCGCATTCAGCAATTCTTGCTGTTGTGTTGTGCTTTTCTGTTCTAGGGATTCAGTCTGTTGGATTGTTCCATGGAGTGGTTCATTCAAATCAAGAGCAACACATTCAATCAAGCAATGTCTTTGATGGGATCGAGAAGGCTTTTAGCTCAAACCCTCAGAAGTCAAATCAAATTTGCAAGTTATTAGACGAACTACTGCTGGGCACTTCAGCAATTTCCCAGCAACTGGATTCTCATTTTTTAAGCTTTAACCATATAGCCCCTATTGCTGCAATCCAGATCAGCTTTCCTCAGCTTAAGTTCTGGTTGTATCAGCCCCAAGCCCCACCCCAATCTAACGCTTAGTAGTAAACATTTGCATCTCTTGCTATGAAGTGGGAGAGGTGCTTCTTGGTCGACCTCTTCAGGACGTAGAGGTAATTCGAGGGTTGGGTATGAGACGTTTCAAGTTAAAGCAATTGGCAGTATTGATGGGCCTTGCTATTCATGTCGGCATTGCATCTTCACAAAATCAGCCGGAGCCGACTTTGGAAATTACCGCCACCGGCAGTCAGGAGGGCGGTCAAAGCATCATGATTCCCAACAAAACCCTCTCTGGTGATGAGCTTCAGGACAAGTTGGGCACTAGCCTGGGATCAACTTTAGCCAATGAGCTGGGTGTTTCAACTACAGGCTTTGGAGCAGGAGCATCAAGACCGGTAATTCGGGGTCTTGAGGGTGCGAGAGTGCAAATTTTAGAAAATGGCCTATCCGTTAGCGATGTATCCAGTATTTCTGCTGATCATGCGGTGGCAAGCCCAATCCAAAATGCACGTCAGATAGAAATCTTACGAGGCGCTTCGGCTTTAATGTATGGCTCAGGATCAAGCGGTGGCCTTGTGAATGTATTAAACGACCGCATTGCAACAACGTTACCTGATGAACTTACGGGCGTTATTAATACTGGCTATGAAACCGCGAATGAAGGTAGGACTGCTGCTGCTGTATTAGATGGCTCCACAGGACAAATCGCATTACATGTAGATACGGCTATTAGCAATTCAAATGATTACCGAATTCCTGGCTATGCTGAACAAGGCGGTCCCAATGCTAGCTGGCAGATTTCCCCGGGGGTCACTCAAAATGTCCCTTATTCTGGAAAACTGCCATTCTCCTTTAATGACCAAAATAATTTAGGCTTAGGCGCATCTTATATAGGCGACTCAGGTTATACGGGGGTTTCTCTAGAGCGACTGAATCATAACTACGGCATTCCAAGCTACGCCGGTGGTTTTATTCAGCAGTCGCAAAATCGCTATGATTTACAGCATCAAACTCGCGATCCATTGAATGGATTTTCCGCTTTTAACTTCAGCCTCTCCAATAGCAACTATGTCCATAATGAGTTTGACAATAATGGTGTTCCACAGACCAACTGGAAAAATGACGCCACCGAATTAAGGGCGGCGTTATCGCATCTGCAATGGTTAGGCTGGAAAGGAAATTTTGGGGTTCAATCATCTACCGCAAAACTGACTGCAACTGATATTGCTTCTGGCGCCTCGGCAATTGTTCCGCAAACCACAACAAACTCTAATGCTGTATTTTGGGTTGAAGAGGGACAATTTGGCGCATTCAAAAATAGTCTCGGGCTGCGATATAACTACTTAACGCAAAGCCCAAATCAATCCAGCACTTTTGCTGGGACTGGTCAGGAAGGTTTTGTTGGTGGCGCTTATTCGCCACCCAGCTTAATGAATCGCCAATTCAATTTGTTTTCTTACTCTGCTGGAAGTTTATGGACGTTTATTCCTGGCTATGGAACTGGTTTGTCATACACCTTATCTCAGCGAGCGCCTAATGCTCCCGAGTTGTATGCATATGGACCTCATGACTCAACAGCCACTTTTATCGTTGGCAATCCTAATTTACAAAAGGAAATTTCCCATAACTTTGAATACTCCATCCAAAAGACTGCAGGATACATTCAGGGCAAGGTCAATGTTTATGCCAATAAATTTACAAACTACATCTATGGCTATTACACAGGGGCTTATAGCTCTAGCAACGATAACTTTCCCGTGGTCACCTCCCAGCAAGCTAATGCCACTATCAAAGGGCTTGAAGGGGAGTTAACCCATAACTGGAGGCAGTCTGGCATTGGGACAAGATTATTTGGAGATCTCTCACAAGGGACCTTTGACAGTGGCGGAAATTTACCCCTACAACCTGCCCCCAGATTGGGCGCTGAAGCCGCCTATGAAAAGAACCAATGGCGTACCAATGCAACATTCATACATGCATATACACAAAATCGTTTAGCTAGTTTTGAAATAGGGCCAACCCCAAGCTACAACTTACTGAATGCTGGAATTTCCTATACGCAGCGAGTTGATCGAGTCAATTGGACAACTTACTTGCGTCTCACGAACCTGCTTAACCAAGAGATTCGATATGCCACTACCCCAGAGACCGTGCGTTTGTATGCGCCTCAAATGGGCAGGAGTGCAATGATTGGACTAAAGGGGGCTTTTTAATGTGCATCCGCCTTGGGTCAAGAAGCGCCTGATGCCTGAGTCGCCCTGCCGAAGTCATGCATAGCGTAGCTCTGAGGTCGTAGAATAGACTTTAGATGCCAATTCAGTTCATTCAGCTTTTAACGAGCAATCAAAGGTCCCATAAGACCAATATTCAGTTGGGCGCTTACATGGCATTTGTGGCTGGCGCTGTTAATGCCGGTGGTTTTTTGGCCATTGCTCGCTATACCTCTCATATGAGTGGCATCATTTCAGCGATTGGTGATGATCTTGCTCTGAATAACTTTATTTCAGTTTTAGGTGGCATCTCTCTTTTGCTATCCTTTCTATTGGGTGCCGCAACAACGGCCATCATTGTTAATTGGGGGCATAGAAGAGAGATTCGTAGTGAGTTCGCCCTGCCTTTATTAGTTGAGGCCATTCTTTTATTAATGTTTGGCTTGGTTGGTGCAAACTTAAACCTGTATTTGCCCCTAACTGTTCCAGCGATTGCATTGCTCTTATGTTTTGTCATGGGTTTGCAAAACGCCATTGTTACCAAGGCCTCCAAAGCTGAAATTAGAACTACTCACATGACGGGTGTCATTACCGACATCGGCATTGAGTTAGGAAAAATGATTTATTGGAATAGGTCTAAAGATGCAAATAAACAGGGTCTTGTAAAGGCCAACATAGAAAAATTAAAAACACACACATTCATTTTTGGAATGTTTTTGGTTGGCGGCATAATTGGGGCGGTTAGCTTTAAGAAGGTTGGTTATATTGCAGTGGTCCCACTATCTCTTTCCCTTGCAATCATTGCTGGGTTTCAAGTCTATAGAGATATTCAGAAAATTTTTATATCCAAATAGCTTCTGTTAATCGAGCAGCATCCAATGAAGCCAATGGACGCGAATGCCTCAAATCAGCCAATAACAAAATTTGCATCACATGGATTGCCTTGGATAGGCGCAGTTTTATCGGGTGAATGTAGGTCGGCAAGGTCGCTTCAGTGGGCCGAATTGAGAGGTTTTCGTCCTCAAATACCCTGTTACTATCGAAGCGACAACCATTTCCTTTTAAGATTGCTAAAAATGAATCTCACCAAATTATCTTTCTGCCTAATGACTTGTTTGGTGCCTTTGATGGTCCAAGCTCAACCAGCGTCATCGACAGATAAAGACATGCCTAAATTGCCGACTTTATTTGTGGCTGCGGATCAAAACAAAGATGGATATGTTTCTAGGGATGAGGCCAAAAATGCGGGAATCCCCACCATTAACTTTGATGCTGCCGATAAAAATAAAGATGGCAAGTTAGATCTTAGTGAGTGGACATTGTTAAAGTTCTAGTGAGCCCATCCCCCATGTCTGAGACAGCTGCTGTTGCGGCAGTGAAACTTACCCCAGCACCCGTTAAACTTACCTTAAAACCAAATTAAAAGCTTAAAACCGTGCCTCACTACACCACTTTTGATGCAAATCAATCAACGCCACCCGCTCAAGTTATTTCCGTGCCCAGAGCGGCCGCGCCTGTTCTTCCTAAGTCTTTGGCAGTACCGCCGCCAACATCTAGCAATGCAAATCAACCTCCTTATGGTGGCCGCACGACATGGATGCCAGATGGATCCATAGATCTTGCGCATGGCAGTGTAATTGCCCATCCTTCCCTACCAATGCCAGACAAGTCATCTGCCTCACCAGCGGCTATAGATATAGTCACCTTAGAGCCAGCAAAGCCATTTCCGACCTCTCCCGATCGCTTGCAAAATAATAGCGCCAACTCTGGTCAAGAAACTAGTCCTAATATGGGGGCTCAAGGATCTGGCGGCAATGGGGGTTTATTCTTTGGCAATGGTGGCAGTGGAAAATAATGCTGTCTCCACTCATTTTTATCTTAAAAAGTTCATCCATGGTTCGGTATTTAACTCACTTCCTTGCGACGATTCTGGGCTTACTGTCGGCAGGTTTTTCTTTAGCGCAAACCCCAGCATCTGGCCTTAATGAATACGCACCCATTTCCTTGGCCCAATATCTCCAGGTCATTAAAGAAAACAACGCCATCATCGGCAACAGAAGATTGGGTAAAGAAACCGCGGCAGCCATTAAGCAATCGTTAGCAATCTACCAATTTAGACCGAGCGTGAGCTATACAAAAGGCACGTTCTACCAGCAGGTTCCTTACACTCCTTACACAAGTCCAACCTCTAACACCTATGGCCTTAACTTCAATCTAGAGGGTTGGGGTAAGCGCGCCGCCCGATCTGAATATGGCGATGCCGAGATTTCCAGGAGCGATATGGATTACCAGGCTACCGAGACTGATGTTCAGACGGCAGCTACCTTGGGCTATATTGATGCATTGAGAAATCGCTTGTTATTTAATTCTTATGCTACTGCGGTTAAGAAAATGGATTTGCTGCCTCAAACCGCTCAAACACGAGATTCAAAGCAATTTCTGGTTTATTACCAAAATGCATCTGCCAAAGATTTGGACTATACCGCTCTGAGTTTGCTCAACTACTCAGGCGATGCTTTAAAAAATCTGCCGCTACCAATTGGCAAGTTAAATCTTCCTCCTCAAGACTTTAATCCAGATGAATTGATCAATCAGGCTCTCAATAACCGTGCCGATATTTTGGCTATGCAGGCAGCGATTAATTCTGCTGATAAAAATGTCAACATGACTAAGGCAAATCGCAATTGGGATGTAGCCCCATATGTTTCCTATACCTCTACGCCGCAGTACGAATCTAGTGGGTATACCTATACACAGCAAAATGGGTTCTCAGCAGGTGTCATGATTCCCATTCCAGTCAATAACTACTTACAAAATGCTGATATTGTTCAGGCCGCTAATCAAAAGCTGGGTTTAGAGATGCAATTGCGGGATTTAAAAACACAAGCTCGCGTACAGGTAAGACAGGCATTGCTGCAGTATGAGTCGGCTAGAACTATTCTGTTGCAAGCAAACGATGCTTTTTCCAGCACCTCTAAATCTGCCAATCAGTCTACCGCCAAAGGCGTGATGGATGTGCGAGATAAAGAGGGCGCCTTAATTGATGCCCAAACAAACCACGATAAGGCCCTGGTCAATCTTTTACGTCAGAGCGGCAACTACACCGCTCCCAAGATATGAGCAAGGTTATCTATCTGCTTATGTTGGTGGGCTCCTCAGCACTCGCTGCCCCACCCATCATTCCACCAGGCGGTTTAACCCCCGCGCAAATAATTGCCGTTAGGCAGGGGGCGGATATTAATATTCGCCATACTGCAGCCCAAAATGTGACTGGTGCAAGAGGCGATGAATATTCGACTATGAATCCAGGTTCTGGTCAGGCTCGATC
Source organism: Burkholderiaceae bacterium (assembly GCA_947374315.1). Next base: position 8,255 of record CANCBK010000046.1, read on the forward strand.
AATATTCAATAGTACCGTGATGAATTCACTGAATCTGCATAACACCCAGCCTAGTGTCAGCCCCAATGCAGCACTAAATGCGGTTTCTAAAGCTTATGCAGAGCAGGGCATTGCTACAAGCTTAGCGCCAATGGAAACGCCACAACCCTTTGCATCCAAGGTTGCAAAAAGTCAGCTAACGGGGATGCCCTTTCTTAAGAAAAATCTATCTTTTAGTCAGTCTAGCCCGACATTTTGGATGCCAAGTATGCAAGTTCCCGTCGATATTATTTTGCTTGATAGTCCGCGGCATGAATAACGCTTTACCGACAAGCAGGTTATCAGTCTCAAGTATTGGAAATCGCGCATTAAAAGAGATGGCTTGATTCAATATATCGGCTGTATCAACGGGTTGTCGATTTTGAACATGATTAGCAGTCTTATAAGAAATCAAAAAATGAATAAATTACTCATGCTCGCATCCCTTGCACTATCTATACATGCGATGGCGCAAAATGTTCCGATCGATGCTTCACGAAATATGGTGATTGAGAAGGGTACTCAGGTGCCCTCCCAAGTTAGGGGATCTCAAATCCTTCCGCAAAAATCAATTTCTCCAGCTGACAATTACATTAGTCGTATGCCTGCAGTACAAACAGTGGGCGCTACAGCACCACCCCCAACCTCAAGTGGTAGCGGGGTTGGTGTACCCGCTGTTGGTGCTACTGAAGTAACGCCCCAGATGATGAATGCGCTCGAAGAGGCTTCCCAAAAAATAATGCAAAAAGAGCAAAATTTAGATCAGAAATATACGAAAAAAATTAATGAAGTAAAAGCTGGGCTAGAGACAAATGGTTATGAGGTAACTACCCTGGAATCACGTAGCCAATCTTTCACGATTCATAGCGGAGATTATTATGTGACTGGTCCGCAGGGAGGGCTTGTGGAGGTTTCTACCACCACCATTAATAGTGGTAAGGCGGGGACTGAGGCGCAAAAGAATATAGAAGTGTACGAGCCAGGCGATAGTAGCTCTAAGGCTGTGGTTGTTTACATCGATCACCCAGATGCAAAGGCTGCGATCTTTCATCAATCCGATATCACCCCAAGCGCAGAAGTAGCTGTGGAAGCGCTCAATATTTCAATGTCAAGAGGCAATGCCATCATAAGTACTCCTACTCCCCTCTTCAATTCGACTGACCCTCAATGATAAATATTCGCGTTCCATTTTCAGATTTTACATAAGCGATAAATTTATTGATGTGATGTAAAAATAATCGCATGATCACAAAAAAGAATATCAAATGAATATATCAAGAGCCTTTATTCCCACTTTGCTGTGTTTATTGACGCTGAGTTTTTCTGGGAATGCAGTTGCTGCATCGGCTGAAGTGGAAGTTAAATCTGCAATGGGTGGGCCGCCCTCATATCCAGCGTTTAGTGGTGGGAAGCCACAGTATGAGAGTGCAACACGTACGACATCAAATGGGTCTTCAGTAACCGTAACAAAAAATGGTAACGGTTACGCCACCATTGAGACGTCAAACGGGGGCTCCGGGACAATAACAAAAACTAGTGAAGAATATGCCACGGCAGTTTTTCGCACTGATACCGGGGGCACCGTAGAGAGCAGCGTCACAAAGACTCCGGATGGTCTTAGTACATCAACAACGATTGAAACAGCCGGAGATCAACTAATTACCATCAACAGAAGCGCGAAAAAAGGCAACTCAGATGCTTCAATGGCCACTTCGGAAGCTATGCCCAGTCAGCAGGCTGTGAGCACTGTGCCGCCTCCACCCCCACCGCCTGAAACCCAGAAGAAAGTGGCGCCAGAGGACGTTTGTGTTTCTGTTGGACACCGTGTTTCGGTAGGTGGTTGCCTGAATTAGCGGGCCCTTTACGGCCGCAGAAGAGTATTGGATAAGAAAGCTGTAATTTAGTCCATATGCCTAGAGTACCCCCTATTTCCTTATTAATCACAGTTACTACGTTACTGTGCGCTTCAATAATCAAGCGCTTGATTTGAGAGGGTCACAAGCTCGCCAAGCTATCTTATATGCCTTGGGTCAAGCCAAAAAGAAGTTTGCCTTTGAGTTGAATGGTATTCGCGTGATGGGCAACCATGTGCACAAATTTTCAATGACCAAGATACCGAGTGATACATCCCGCCACTAGAACTGTGCTCAAAAGGGGGTAAGTCTTCAGCAAATGGACATAAAAAGCAAAGGGGCATTACAGTACACTCCAAATGAACGGTAACTAAACCTCTGTAAGCCGCAACCAGGAGACGTATATGAAATTCAAATCACTGTTGCTAGTAGTTGGTTTTATTCCGGCTATGGTGATGGCTCAAGGCGCACCAAAAACTGCGTCGCCAATTGCTCCGGGAGCATCTAGTTCCAATAATTCACCGACTTATCCACTTAACCCGGTCGCAACGATAAACGCACTGCATGGTCTTGCGGCGTTACCAATACATCCCTCTGGTTTAGTAATAGCGCCTCCAGTTGGTTCCGGAACACCGAGTGCGGGTACACCGGGCGCTAATGGTGGTGGTGTTAAACCCGGCGCTGCCCCATTGGTAGTTAAACCTGACCCAACGCCTGCAACTTCAACCCCGGCACCCGCGCCCTTAAAGGAGGGAAAAAAAGTTCCCACTTCATGATTGAGCGGTAAGTAATCCCTAATTAAGAGACGCAGATGAAACTCAAATCACTGATATTGGTAGTTGGTTTTATTCCCACTCTGGTCATAGCTGAGGGTGCACCAGTGATAGCGCCATCAGTTATTGCTGGAGCACCTAGCAATGGAAATCCTGGTGCTAATAGTGGTGTTATCAAACCCGCTGCTCCACTGGCAGTTAAACTCACCCCAGCACACCCTAAACTTGCAGCCGAGATGATTTGGCTCCAACAGGGAGCGCCCCCTGTTGCTGCGCAAAGGAATGGGAATTTTTATACATATTTCGTCCAATCCACAGTAATACCAACTGCCGTTAATCAAGCCCCGGCTCTCGACAATCCTACGGAAGCGGGAAAAGCGATGTCATCACCAAAATCACTACCTCAGATATTGAACCAATTAGATAGCCGAATAGGAGACATTTCTAACCTTGTAGAGGTAAATGAACGCCCCTTATTGCCGCAGAAGTAAAGCCCTCCTCCGGTAGCCGCTTAAGTTTTTCCGTGCCCTGAACGGCCGCACCTATCCTTCCTTAGTTTTTGGCGATACCGCCACCAACATCTAGCAATGCAAATCAACCTCCTTATGGTGACCGCACGACATGGGTGAGATCAAGGTCGAAAGGGGTCTTCTCAACTTAAGAAGCGCGAAAGGTCTGCTCCCAACCTTAAAACAGTATTCGATCGAAACTCAATGGGTGAAAAAAAGGGTCTCCAAACCACTTTTAGTTAAACGGTTGGTATTATGGATGGTTAATTTATCAAGTTTATTGGGCTTCCTGCACCTTCCAATGTCTTTATGATATTTACTTGGTATGCGCACCCGAAGAACATATCGTCAAAATCTTGGTCGATAAGGGTTTTATTGGGATGAATATGCAAAACAAAGCTTGCACTATTTTAGAAAAAATTATTACTGCAGCCGATCGCCACTAGATAGTCATGGAACAATACTTCGTCATATACCAATTAACATTCTTCCTGCCCTTAGTTGTGCTGGCGATTGTTCTCGAGTCCTACTTTTACAAAAAGCAATTTAATAAACCTTACCCATGGCGAGAGAGCGCAACTTCATTAGGCGTGGGCTTGGGCCATCAATTGACTGGTATTGTCAATCGCTTGCTAATACAGGGTGTGATGGCCAGCTTTGTTTGGCAATATCGCATCTACACCATGCCTGATAAGTGGTGGGTATATTTGGCGCTGTTTGTGGGTCTGGAATTTTGTTATTACTGGTATCACCGCGCCTCACATGAAGTGTTTTTAATGTGGGCTACCCACAGTACACATCACTCTCCCAATGAGATGGCCTTATCTGCAGCCTACCGTCTTGGTTGGATGCCTTTCTTGTCATTTAGTTGGGTCTTTTTTCTGCCGCTGGTATTGATTGGTTTTTCACCGATTCTAGTTTTTACTATGCTATCCATTAATTTGATGTATCAATTTTGGTTGCACACCAAATTGATTGGGCGCTTGGGAGTTTTGGAAGGTATTTTAAATACCCCGGCAGCCCACCGACTTCATCACGCCAGTAATGAAATATATCTAGATAAAAATTATGGCGGGATTTTGATTGTCTTTGATCGACTCTTTGGAACATATGCCACCGAGCAGAGTGGGGTGGAGATTGTTTACGGACTTACCCATCCAAATCACTCCAGCAATCCAGTAGAGGTTGTATTTCGAGTGTGGCGGGAGTTGGTTTTAAAGGTTTTTAAAACTTCCGGCCTGAAAAACAAGCTCAGAATTATTTTTTCGCCGCCAGCTTAGGGTAAATTGTTTTGGGTTTGCAGCGTGCCATCCTGGTGCTTAAGCCTTGGGAGAGTAGTTTGCTAAAAATGATCCTATAGTTAGCCAACAGCAGGGTGGGTCATGTGAAAAAATTCATTTGATGGCCCTTTCTTCTATTTAGATCGCCTGCGTATGCGGACTCTTATGCAAATCGGCTAACTGGAAAATAAAAATAGAGGGGTAGATGACTACCCCTCTATGAATGACTGCTTGCTAATTTAAATTAAATAGAGAGATCTGCGTTCATGACTTTTGCCCAGGCCGCAACAAAATCCTCTACAAACTTTTCTTGGTTGTCGTCTTGAGCGTAAACCTCTGCATATGCACGCAGTATTGAGTTGGAGCCAAAGACCAGATCTACGCGAGTCGCCGTCCACCGTGTTTCTCCGGTGCGGCGTTCAACAACGTCATAG
>CANCBK010000047.1 GCA_947374315.1 Burkholderiaceae bacterium
CTCAATGACCAGGTGGTGGAAACCAATCATGACAATCCACTAGATTTTGTAGACGCCTACTTCAAGCGCTTCAAAGTGGCATTGCAGCCTGGGCTTCCACGCTTCTGCGGTGGGCTTGCTGGCTACTTCGGCTATGACACGGTGCGCTATATTGAATCTCGCCTAGCTAAACACAGCCTCCAGACGAATTAGGTGTTCCTGATATTCAATTGATGTTGACTGAAGAGTTAGCGGTGATTGATAACGTTGCTGGTCGTATTTATTTAATTGTTTACGCTGACCCCAGTATTCCCAATAGCTTTGATCAAGGCCAAGCGCGTCTAAAAGAGCTGCTTGCTTGTCTTAGTAAACCCATCGGCATGCCAGCGTCTTTGCCCAGCGCAAAGACGGAGCTTATTCGCAAATTCAAAGCGGAAGACTTTGAAAACGCCGTGCGCAAAACCAAAGAATATATTTTGGCAGGCGATTGCATGCAGGTAGTGATTGGTCAGCGCATCAGCAAACCTTTTACTGATTCGCCACTCGCCCTCTATAGGGCGTTGCGTTCACTGAATCCTTCACCTTATATGTACTTCTATGACTTTGGCGATCTGCAAGTCGTAGGATCCTCGCCCGAGATCTTAGTGCGCCAAGAAAAGCGTGAAGCTCAAAAGATGGTCACCATTCGCCCCCTTGCCGGTACGCGCCCTCGCGGTGCAACGCCTGAAGAAGATCAGCGCCTTGCTAAAGAGTTGCTTGCCGATCCAAAAGAGATTGCCGAGCATGTGATGTTGATAGACTTAGCGCGCAACGATGTGGGTCGTATTGCCAAAACAGGCACTGTCAAAGTGACTGACTCTATGTCGATTGAAAAGTACTCCCATGTACAACATATCGTGAGCTCTGTAGAAGGTGAGCTGCTGGACAATATGAGCAATATGGATGTCCTGCGCGCGACCTTCCCTGCCGGCACTTTATCTGGCGCCCCAAAAATTCGGGCAATGGAGATTATTGATGAGATGGAAATTGTGAAGCGCGGTGTATATGGTGGCGCAGTTGGCTACCTCTCATTCTCCGGCGACATGGATGTAGCCATTGCGATTCGCACTGGCGTCATTCGTGATGGCGTATTGCATTCCCAAGCCGGCGCCGGTGTCGTAGCGGATTCTGACCCCACGGCCGAATGGAAAGAAACCGAAGCCAAAGCCCGCGCAGTATTAATGGCAGCTGATTTAGTACAAGGGGGACTCGATGCTCCTCATGATTGATAACTACGATTCATTTACCTATAACCTCGTTCAGTATTTTGCAGAGCTTGGTGAAGAGGTAAAAGTCTTTCGCAATGATGAGATTTCGGTTGAAGAGGTTGGCAAAATGAATCCTGCGCGTATTTGTATTTCGCCTGGGCCATGTAGCCCAGCTGAAGCAGGTATCTCAGTAGCTACTATTCAGCGCTACGCCGGACAAATTCCGATTCTGGGAGTCTGCCTTGGACACCAAGCGATTGGCGAGGCCTTTGGCGGCAAGATTATTCGCGCCCAAAAGGTGATGCACGGTAAGACTGACAATATTTCCCATACCGGAGTTGGCGTCTTTAAAGATTTACCGAGCCCATTTAAAGTCACCCGCTACCACTCTCTCGCGATTGAAAAAAGTTCCCTGCCGGCGGCGCTCGAAGTAACGGCCACTTCATCTGATGGCGAAATCATGGGCGTACGTCATAGAGAGCTTGCGGTAGAAGGCGTGCAATTCCATCCGGAATCGATTCTTTCCGAGCATGGTCACGCATTGCTCAAGAATTTTCTACAAGCCAAATAATGATGCCAATCACCCCTCAGCAAGCATTACAACGCTGCATTGAACATCGCGAACTCTTTCATGATGAAATGACAGCGATGATGCGATTAATCATGAGCGGTGAAATGCCGCCAGCATTAGTGGCCGGCCTGCTCGTTGCCCTGCGAACTAAAAAAGAAACCGTTGGCGAGATTGCCGCAGCCGCTCAAGTGATGCGTGAATTTGCTACTCCAGTACACGTGGAAGATAGAAAAAACTTGGTTGATGTCGTGGGCACAGGTGGCGATGGTGCACATACCTTCAACATTTCTACAGCAGCCATGTTTGTTGCGGCAGCCGGCGGCGCAAAAATTGCCAAGCATGGCAATCGGAGTGTGAGCAGCAAATCTGGAAGTGCCGATATTCTGGAATCTCTTGGTGTGAAACTATCGCTTTCACCAGAGCAAGTAGCGCAATGTATTTCAAAGGTTGGAGCAGGCTTCATGTTTGCTCCGAACCATCATCCCGCCATGAAGAATGTCGTGCCCATTCGCAAAGAGTTAGGCGTAAGAACCATTTTTAATATCCTTGGCCCACTCACCAATCCCGCTGATGCTAAACGCATTCTGATGGGCGTTTTCCACGCAGATTTGGTTGGCATTCAGGCGCGCGTATTACAGGCGATGGGCATGGATCATGCGCTGGTCGTATATGGCCGCGATGGATTAGATGAGATCTCGCTGGAAGGCTCCACCCTAGTCGGAGAGCTGAAAGATGGCGTTGTTCGTGAATACGAGATCCATCCCCAAGACTTTGGCTTGAGCACAGCACTTACCAATAGCTTTAAGGTGGCCAATGCAGAAGAATCTAAAGCGATTGTGTTGGATGTGCTCAATAAAAAACCAGGTCCCGCTAGCGATATTGTTTGCCTCAATGCTGGAGCCGTTCTCTATGTTGCCGATGTAGCGCCGAGCATTGCTGCTGGCATTCAAATGGCACAAGCTGCCATTGAATCTGGTGCGGCAAGCCAAAAACTAGATCAATTCATCGCAGCTACCCAAAATAACTAAATAAATTCATGAGCGATATCCTCAATAAAATTGTTGCGACTAAAAAGAATGAGGTCGCCACAGATTCAAAAAAAATCTCTCTTGCAAACCATCGTGAGCAGGCTGAAGAAAATAATCTGAGTGCCTTATTCAAGCCGCGCGGCTTTATTCAAGCTATCGACAAAAAAATAGCTGCCGGCAAAGCTGGGGTCATCACGGAGATTAAAAAAGCTAGCCCAAGCAAAGGGGTTTTGCGGGAAAATTTTCAGCCAGCTGAAATTGCTCAGGCCTATGAAAAAAATGGCGCCGCCTGTTTATCGGTACTAACGGATAAAGAATACTTTCAGGGTGCCAATGCCTACCTGCAGTCTGCCCGCGCGGCTTGTAGCATTCCAGTCTTGCGTAAAGATTTTATGATTGATCCTTATCAGATCTACGAAGCAAGAGCCATTGGTGCTGATGCGATTTTGCTGATTGTGGCCTGCCTAGAACTCAACCAAATGAAAGAGCTGGAAGCATGCGCGCAGGAGCTTGGCTTAGATGTGCTGGTTGAGGTTCATAACGCCCCCGAGTTAGAGCAAGCGCTTGAGTTAAAAACCCCGTTACTCGGAATCAATAACCGCAACCTGAAAACATTTGAAGTGACCCTACAAACCACGCTGTCCTTGTTGTCAATGGTGCCTCCGGGAAAAACCTTGGTTACCGAATCCGGAATCATGAGCCGCGCTGATGTACAACTCATGCGTGACCATCACATCAATGCATTTTTAGTAGGCGAGGCTTTTATGCGGGCCAGCGATCCTGGGTCTGCCCTGAGCGCGCTATTTAATTAAGTGGCCCGAGAAGATCTGAGCAAGTCCAAGCTGTATTTAATTAACGCAATCAGTAGCACCGTCCCAATCACATCACCCAGGAACATCACTAAGAAGTGATTCATGCTACCAGCCCCATCAAGACCTCGTATAGCAAACCACCACTGATGTAAGCCTGCGCTCAAAGCAGCGAAAATCACAATACAGATCACCAGTTTTGGCAAACTCAAGTTGCTCAAATCAGCTGAGATGTTCACATTACTTAATACAAAGATTCTGGCTAAATAAGGGGCAAAACCCGATATGAGCCCAATACCCACGCAAGTTGTAATGTCATGCGTGAATCCGCCTAGATAACTAATCAGGAATGATGCAAGCGCAATTCCAAGCGCTCCCGATAGCCCAAATATCAAAGTAAGAAATAAACGAAGGCCGGCCGGGAGGTAGATCCAGCTGACTCCAAAACCATAAGCCAGCTGCGCTGTGAGCCAAGCATTAATATAAAAGAGGCTTGTGTAAGCAACCGCGCTTACGAAAAATCCAGCCATCCATTCGTGACTTGTTTTATCCATCGCCGTCAGTATGCTTGATTTTATAAAAAGCATACAAGTTAGGAACAAGAGAAATAGGTCTAAAATACTATTAGCCCTTGAGCTAGAAACTATTATCTGCACCACCACAAAATGTCCACCACCAAATCTACTTCCTACATTCGTTTTTTGAACTTGATTGATATCCTGGATCGGATTAACCCGGGGAAGAAGCTTGATTCGATTGAAGAGAGCCTGCTAGACAAAATCATTTTGAGCTTTCATGCCAAGCAATCTGTTTTGGTTGGTGACCTGATTTCCATGGCCGATCTTGGCTCCCAAGCCACCCTTCATGGACGCCTGAAGAATCTGAGTGCAATGGGTTTCATCAAGATGGCTGCGAATGAAGATGGGCGCAAAAAGGAAGTTGTCCCGAGTAAGGCGGCCATCAAGCGCTATGAAGAGATTTCTAAATGCCTAGAAAAGGCCGTTAAAGCCAGTTAATTCGAGCTCGTAAAGATCGAGGCACTCAATCTGATTGAGTGGAGAAGCAAAAAGCCCTTAGCTAGCTAAGGGCTTTTCTTATTGAGAAACTCTGGTTTAAACGTTAAATAGGAAATTCAGTACATCACCATCTTTAACGACATACTCCTTACCTTCAGCACGCATCTTGCCAGCCTCTTTAGCACCGGCCTCGCCTTTAAATTGAACAAAGTCTTCAAAAGCAATGGTTTGCGCACGAATAAAGCCACGCTCAAAATCAGTATGAATCACTCCAGCAGCCTGTGGGGCAGTATCACCCTGGTGAATTGTCCAAGCGCGAACCTCTTTAACACCTGCGGTAAAGTAAGTTTGCAAGCCCAGCAATTTATATCCTGCGCGAATAACGCGATCCAAGCCTGACTCTTCCATACCAAGGTCAGCCAAGAATTCAATTTTGTCAGCATCATCTAAATCGGCAATTTCAGCCTCAATCGCAGCGCATACCGCCACTACTGGAGCGCCCTCTTTCGCAGCATGCTGCATCACAGCATCTAAATGGGGGTTATTAGTAAAACCATCTTCTTTGACATTGGCGATATACATCGCTGGTTTTGCAGTAATTAAGCAAAGCGGCTTTAAAAGGAGATTTTCTTCTTCGCTCAGCTTCATGCTACGCACAGGCTGAGCTTGATCTAGATGGGCCTGCACCTTGGTCAATACGGCGACCAAAGCTGCAGCATCTTTGTCATTACCTGACTTCGCAGCCTTACTTGAGCGGTGTAGCGTTTTTTCAACAGTTGTTAAGTCAGATAAGGCTAATTCAGTATCAATTACGCCAATATCTGAAATAGGGTCAATTTTTCCAGCAACGTGGATTACATTGGCATCTTCAAAACAACGCACCACATGGGTAATAGCGTCAGTTTCACGAATATTCGCTAAAAATTGATTGCCAAGACCCTCACCTTTCGAGGCTCCGGCCACCAAGCCAGCAATATCGACAAATTCGACAGTTGCCGGCAGGATCCGCTCAGGCTTCACTATCTCAGCCAATGCGGCAAGACGGGGGTCAGGGACCTCGACCACACCCACATTCGGCTCGATCGTGCAGAAAGGATAGTTTTCCGCCGCGATTCCAGCCTTGGTAAGCGCGTTAAAGAGGGTAGATTTGCCGACATTAGGCAGGCCGACGATGCCACATTTCAAAGACATAGCCGTATTGTAAAGGGGCTGGTTTCGATATCATCGAGTTATGTCAGATGTTCACCAAAACACCCCAGCTAAATTGCCTAAAAATACCCCCCAAATACGGACGGTCGATGTCGTAGTGGTCGGCGGAGGTATAGCGGGTAAGGCTTGTGCGCTCGGCCTGGCCCAACTCGGGCTTCAAACCATCCAAATAGCGCCTGACTTAGGTCAAGCTGTCCCGGCCCCGCAGGGCAGTCAATGGGGGCAACGTATTTATGCTTTTTCTCCCAGCACTCAAAAATTGCTTACTCATTTGCAGGTTTGGGATGCCATTGATCACAGCCGCATACAAGTAGTCAGAGACATGAAAATTTTTGGCGATCGCGGAGAAAAGCAAGACCAATTGCACCTCTCTGCCTTCGAGGCGGGGACGCCCCAGCTAGCCTGGATTGGTGAATCTAATGTTATTGAACACACGCTTGATCAGGCCTCACGCTTTCAAAATAAATTAGAACAAATAAATGATGTAGTGGATCACATTCAAGTGGATTCCGACGGGGTAACCCTGTATCTGAAAAACGGATCCACCCTGCGTGCACTACTGGTCATCGCTGCTGATGGCGCTAACTCGCCTATTCGCGCTGAGCTAGGTATTTCAGCAAGCGAGGAAAGTTACTCACAAAGTGCGGTGGTTGCCAATTGGATTTGTACGCATGTTCATCTAGAAACGGCCTGCCAATGGTTTTTGCCGGGTGGCGATATTGTCGCTATGCTGCCATTACCAAACAAACAAGTTTCCATGGTTTGGTCAACCTCGCCAGAAAATGCCACAGCACTTTTAAAGTTAGATCCAGCAGAGTGGTCTCAAAAGTTTGCCTCCATTGCCAATGGTGCAATAGTCACTCAGCTTGGAGTACTCACGCTCAACTCAGTGCCTGCCGCTTTTCCACTCAGAAGAATCCGCGCGAGTCGCTTCATCGGGCCAGAGGACAATCCCAAAGTCGCACTGATTGGGGATGCGGCTCACGTCATGCATCCGCTCGCAGGACAGGGATTAAATTTGGGTCTTCGGGATGTAGCGACACTGCTTCATATTCTGGGTCAGCGAGAATCTTTTAGAAAAATTAATGACAAAGTGTTGCTGCGTCGTTATGAGCGTCAACGCCAAGGGGACACCAGCGCGCTCCTCTGGGTGACAGACAAACTCAAGAAACTATTTTCAGCAAGTAGCGGTACCGAAAAGCAATTACGCAATTGGGGCCTAGGCATGGTCAATCGCAGTCACTTTATTAAACGGCGTTTAATCGAACGCGCCCTTGGAGATATTGATTTTGAATAAACTACTATCCGCTACTGTCTTAGCTTGCTCACTCATTCTTTTAACAGGGATAGCCCATGCACAGTCAGAGCAACAAATTAAGTCTGATCTGCAAAAGAAGCTTGGCGTCAATACCAAAATCAAAAGCGTTTCCCTCTCGCCGATTCCCGGCATTTATGAGGTACTCGTTGGAAACGAGGTACTTTACACCGATGCGAATAGTAAATATTTAATTCAAGGCGAAATCATAGAGCTTGCTACAGGCAAAAATATTACCGAGCAAAAGCAGGCAGATCTCAATCGCATTAAGTGGTCTGACCTTAATACAGCAAACGCCTTTAAATCAGTTCGAGGGAATGGCGCTCGGCAAATGGCAGTTTTTTCCGACCCAAATTGTGGCTACTGCAAGCGTCTTGAGAAATCACTGCAACAGTTAGAAAACGTCACCATCTACACTTACCTGATTCCAATTCTTTCTCCTGATTCCACTCAAAAGTCAAAGCAAATTTGGTGCTCTGCCGATCCACAAAAATCATATATTGATTGGATGGTGAATGGTATTGCTCCGAGCGGTAAAACGGATTGCGCTACTCCGCTGGATAAGAATTTAGCCTTTGCCAAAACCTATGGCATTACAGGTACGCCCACCATTTTCTTTGCCGATGGCAGTCGCTTCCCGGGCGCAGTGCAAATCACCGATATTGAAAAGAAATTTAACAGCCTGAAATAATGCCAGTCAACGCAATGCATACCTCGGATCTCCCTGCAATCCAATACACTATTTGGTCGGCAGATTTGCGTGGCCACCGCTTTCATATCAAGCTGCGAATTGAGAATCCACTTCCGAATGGACAGATTCTGCAAATGCCCGCATGGATTCCGGGCAGCTATTTGATTCGGGATTTCAGCAAGCAAATAGAAACCATTGAAGCCTTTGCGGTTAATAACCCCAATCAAGCCCTTCCTCTTGAACGCATTGATAACGATCAGTGGCGCCTTCCCAAGGTAGCCGGCCCTGTTGAAATCCTGACAACGGTGTATGCCTTCGACTCTTCTGTACGCGCTGCCTATCTCGACACCGAGCGTGCTTTTATTAATCCAAGCAGTATCTGCTTAGCAGTCAAAGGCCAAGAGTCTTTGCCCTGCGCCTTCGTTTTGATTCCGCCTACAGATGCTTCTGCGAGTGATTGGACTGTTCAGACAGGATTACGACCAGTCAAAGTGGATGCGCAAGGCTATGGCTTTTATCTAGCCAAAAACTATGACGACCTACTAGATCATCCGATTGCGATAGGGCTATTTCAAATTGCTCATTGGCAATCTAATGGCGTATCCCACAGCATGGCTATTCAAGGATGCATTCACGAGGTAGATCTTGAGAGATTAGCGACTGATCTTCAGGCGATTTGCGCTTGCACGATCAATTTATTTGAACCAAAGACTAAGACAGCCCCCTTCCAGAATTATTTGTTTTTGGTCAATGCAGTGCTTTCGGGATATGGCGGACTTGAGCATCGCAATAGCACTGCACTCCTTTGCCGTCGCGATCAAATTCCCCAAATGAACACCCCCTTAGATGAAACCGCCTATCGAGAATTTCTAGGACTTTGTAGTCATGAATACTTTCATGCGTGGTTAGTAAAGCGGATTCAGCCAAAAGCATTCCAACCCTACCAACTCGATCGCAGAAACCATACCCGTTTACTCTGGTTATTCGAGGGCTTTACTAGCTACTACGATGACTTGCAACTGTTACGCAGCAAGCGGATCGACCTCAAAACCTACCTCCAGCTCGTCACCAATAATTGGAATAGCATTCTGCGTAGTCCGGGTCGCCTAAAGCAAAGTGTGGCTGACAGCTCCTTTGATGCTTGGACCAAGTATTACCAGGCAGATGAGAATACGCCCAATGCGGTGGTCAGTTATTACGGCAAAGGCGCATTGCTCGCCCTGGGTTTGGATCTACAGATTCGCGCATTCACGAACAATCACCAATCTTTGGATGACTTAATGCGCCTCATCTGGCAGACGCATGGAGTCACACTCAATGGCATTGCTGAGGATGGTCTGGATGAATTAATTCTCAAGCTCCTGAGCAATGGATTTAGCAAAACTTGGAATACGTTTAAATCGCGCTATATTTTTGGCGTGGAAGATATCCCGATTCAAAAATGGTTAGACCTGAAAAGCATTTCAGTCAAACCAAAGACACAATCCAAGCTAGAGCAAATTAAATTGCAATTAGGATTGCGCCATACTGATATCAATGGCTGGTTAAAAGTAACGCATGTACTCGATGGCGGAACTGCCCAATTAGCAGGACTAGCCCCTGGAGACCTGCTTTCCAGCATCAATGGTGAACGTATTACTACTGCTCGTTGGGATCAGGTTTTATCCGGCCTGATTCCTGGGCAACTCATACAGATTTGCTTCTATCGAGATGATTTGGAGCATGAGTGCATGACTGTCCTTGCAGATGATCAAATTCCACCTCAATATGAATTAACACCTGCCGAGTGATGCATTCGTTTTCTGCGGCAGATATCCCTAAAGATTGGCGCGCCCTACTCGGCGATTATTTTGAATCTCTTGAGTGGCAAGCGCTGCAGACCAATCTTCGCAAAGAGCTGAGTCAGGGCGCAGAACAAATCAGGCCTGAGCAACAGAATTTCTTCAAAGCCCTCTCGCTCACACCCCTTGCCAAAGTGAAAGTGGTCATTCTTGGACAAGACCCTTATCACTCTCCAGGACTGGCCCAGGGCTTAGCTTTTTCTATCCCCGGCAATATTCTGACGAACTCTCGTGAATTTCCCAGCTCGCTCCGCAATATCAGTAAAGCACTGGCATTAGAGGGCTTTGGCACTCTTCCTGGCGGAGATCTTCATAGCTGGGCAGAGCAAGGCGTACTCTTGCTCAATACCGCCCTGAGCGTCAAATTGGGCGAAGCGGGCAGTCATGCCGGTCTAGGCTGGAAATCATTGATTGATCGACTCATTAGCGCCTTGGCGCAAGAAAAACCACATTTAGTGTGGATGCTGTGGGGTGGGCACGCCCAATCTAAGCTGCCGCTCATTCAATCTGGTGATGACCAATTGATTCTGCAATCCTCCCATCCATCTGGGCTGGGAGTCTATAAGACGGATCGGCCTTTTTTACAACCAGGCGGAAAAGCAAGTTGTGGGCACTTCACGAAGGCGAATGAGTGGCTGCTGGAGCACCAAGAAACCTCCATTTGCTGGGTTCATCCAAAACCCCAGGCCACCCTATTTAGTTAATTACCTTGCCATCGCGGCGTAGATGCAGCCTGCGACGCAGGATGAAAGAATGACAGTCAGCCACTCCAGCATCTGGCCTGACTGGAAAAATCCACTGAATTGCCCTATATAAGAACTTGCTAGAGCAGCCATGAAGCCAATAAAGACGGCCATGAGGAGTTTCTTGGCTTTGGGCTGAGTCACTCTCTGCCTAGGGTAAGAAACCCAGGCAAACACCCCAGATAAGCCGCCGATCACCAGAAAAGCTAAAAACCCCATTGCTACCCCCATTAATGCTGCCATCAAATCTATAATTGTCATTATGAAGTTGTTGACCCTCGGCATCAATCATCACACAGCGCCGATCGCTATTCGGGAAAAGGTCGCCTTTGACCCTGAATTTCTTCAAGAAGCGTTGCACGATCTTCGCCAACATCTCGTTGGCGCGAATCAGGCTGGGCTGCCCGAAGCCACCATTCTGTCAACCTGCAATCGCACTGAGCTATATTGCGCTGCCAACGATGCTGATGCGGTGAGCCTCTTGCATGAGGCGACCTTTGATTGGTTAGCAAAAACCCAGCAACTTGCCCCCAGTAGCTTGCAACCCCATATTTATTCCCTTCCGCAATCCGATGCCGTACGTCATGCCTTTAGGGTGGCCTGTGGATTGGATTCCATGGTGATTGGTGAAACCCAAATTTTGGGTCAGATGAAAGATGCTGTCCGTACCGCAAACGATGCGGGCGTCTTGGGCACCTATCTCAACCAACTCTTTCAGAAAACCTTTGCGGTCGCAAAAGAAGTGCGTGGCTCTACAGAAATTGGTGCTCACTCGATTTCTATGGCGGCGGCCTCGGTTCGCCTTGCAGAGCGCATCTTTGAAACCATTACCAATCAACGCGTACTGTTTATTGGTGCTGGCGATATGATTACTTTGTGTGCGACCCATTTTGTGGCGCACAAACCTAAAGGCGTTGCCATCGCTAATCGCACCATCGAACGCGGTCAAGAGTTGGCTGACTCAATTTCTACTGAAGGTGTTGAGGCAGAATCATTCAAGCTCTCAGAACTTCCTTCCCGCCTTCACGAATTCGACATTATTGTTTCCAGTACAGCCTCATCACTTCCGATCATTGGCTTGGGTATGGTAGAGAGCGCATTAAAACAACGACGCCATAAACCGATGGTCATGATTGACCTCGCCGTACCCCGTGACTTTGAGCCAGAGATTGCCCGCTTAAATGACATCTATCTTTATACGGTCGATGATTTAGGTGCAATGATTCAAGCTGGCGCCTCAATGCGCCAGGCCGCCGTGAGTCAAGCTGAAGTGATTATTGAAGATCGTGTTGGTAATTTCATGCACTGGATGCAAGGTCGCAAAACCGTGCCCCTCATTCAGGATATTCAGCAACAAGGTGAGCACCTCAGACAGCTAGAGCTTGATCGTGCCATGAAGCGTTTGATGCGCGGCGATGACCCTCAAGAAGTTCTCAATGCCATGGCGCAAGGTTTAACCAATAAGTTTTTGCACGGCTCTTTACATGCTTTACAACATTCCAATGGCGCCGAGCGTGACGCCCTGATTAAGTTGCTACCTAAATTATTCGCCTCGCATTCCAAGCCAGAAGACCATTAGATGAAGCCCAGCATGCGGGCTAAGCTGGACCACCTAGACACACGCTTAGCCGAACTCAATTCCCTATTAACTACCGAAGAGTCCACCAAAGATATGGACAACTATCGGAAGCTCACACGCGAGCATTCTGATATTGCCACTGTCGTTGAGCAATTTGGCCTGTATAAACAAGCTGAGGCGGATGCGCAAGCTGCGGAAGAAATGCGCAAAGATCCGGAGATGAAGGACTTTGCTGATGACGAACAAAAGCAGGCTCAAGCCACCATGGAAGCGCTTGAAGGTGTTTTGCAAAAACTACTGCTCCCCAAAGATGTCAACGACGAACGCAACGTCTTCTTAGAAATTCGTGCGGGTACCGGCGGCGATGAAAGCGCCCTCTTTGCCGGCGACCTTCTCAGGATGTATACGCGCTTTGCAGAACGCCAAGGCTGGAAGGTGGAAGTAGTCAGCGCTGCCGAGTCGGATCTTGGCGGCTACAAAGAGGTTGTCTTGCGCCTAGTTGGTCAGTCCGTTTACTCACGCCTGAAGTTTGAGTCTGGTGGTCACCGTGTACAACGCGTTCCCCAAACCGAAACTCAGGGACGGATTCATACATCAGCTTGCACGGTAGCGGTAATGCCAGAAGCGGATGAGCTGGAAGCCGTCAAAATCAATCCTGCCGAATTGCGTATTGATACTTTTAGGGCTTCTGGCGCTGGTGGTCAGCATATTAATAAAACGGATTCGGCGGTTCGTATCACGCACTTGCCTACTGGCACTGTGGTGGAGTGCCAAGATGATCGAAGCCAACACCGCAATCGCGAGCAAGCTATGAAGGTACTCGTATCTCGCATCATGGATGCACGCGAACGGGAAAAACACCAGCTCGAAGCGCAAACCAGAAAATCCTTGGTTGGGACTGGAGACCGCAGTGATCGCATCCGAACTTACAACTTTCCGCAAGGTCGCATTACCGATCACCGCATCAA
>CANCBK010000048.1 GCA_947374315.1 Burkholderiaceae bacterium
CAAAGCGTTGCCATCGTATCTAATGTCGAGTATGTAGATGACAGCAAGGGCACCAATGTAGGTGCAACTGTGGCCGCATTAAATGGTCTGAGCGCAAGTGAATCCGGCAAACGTATTTGGTTGATTGCTGGAGGCGAAGGCAAGGGTCAGGACTTTAGTCCATTGCGTGATCCAGTATTGCGCTTTGTAAAAGGCGTCTTCTTAATTGGCAAGGATGCCCCAATCATTGCCGAGGCTTTGTCCGGTTCTATTTCTTGTGTGACGAGCGAGACCTTGCAAAACGCAGTAGCAGAGGCAGCTAAAAAAGCCCAATCGGGCGATATTGTGCTCTTGTCGCCGGCCTGCGCCAGTTTTGATCAGTTCAAAGATTACATTGCGCGCGCAGAGGTATTTATTACAGAGGTACAAGAATTGGGAATGCAGTTCGAAGGAGTTCAGGCATGAACTTAAAAGAAAAATTCTTTCCTGAGAATCGTTTGGGCCTTGGACGTTTCTGGAATTTCTCAAGGGGCGGCATTGATAATTTCCGTAGCGGTCTGAGAGACGCCGTTTCTGGCGTTGAGCAAACCCGCTCCAGAATGATGGACTACGATCAACTATTGGTTTGGGCGGTACTGTCTCTAGCCCTCATTGGTTTGGTCATGGTTTACTCCGCATCAATTACTTTGGCGGATGGCCCGAAATATGCCAACTACAGCAGTAACTTCTTTTTAGTTCGCCATGTCATTTCTCTGGTAATTGCAATTGGCGTTGGTATCTGGACATTTAAGATTCCAACGAAAGTATGGGATCGTTACTCGCCCGTCGTATTTGGTTTCACGGTATTGCTTTTAATCGCCGTACTAATCCCTGGCGTAGGTAAGGGCGTGAATGGGGCTAAGCGCTGGATTCCTTTGGGCCTCATGAATTTCCAGCCATCCGAATTGATGAAATTTGCTGCAGTGATATTTGCAGCGAGCTATACCGTGCAGCGCCAAGAGTATCTCCATTCATTTGTTAAAGGCATGTTGCCGATGGGAATTGCCGTCGCATTGGTTGGCGGCTTGCTCATGGCTGAGCCGGATATGGGTGCTTTTGTTGTGGTTGCCTTGATTGCCTTTGGCATCTTGTTCTTAGGTGGAATCAATGCAAAGTTGTTTGGTGGCTTGATTTTGGTTGGCATATTGAGTGGCGCAGCCATGATCGCGCTCTCACCATTCCGACGCGGACGGATGTTGGCATTCATGGATCCTTGGCAAGTCGATAACGCTGCCAATAAGGGATATCAATTAACCCATTCCCTGATGGCATTTGGTCGTGGCGAATGGTTTGGTCTGGGCTTGGGTGGCAGCGTTGAAAAGTTGCATTACCTACCAGAGGCTCACACGGACTTCATCATGGCGGTCATAGGTGAAGAGCTTGGCTTTGTTGGTGTTGCAGTAATGATCTTCTTGTTTTATTGGATTGTCCGTCGTGCATTCTTAATTGGCCGCACTGCTTTGCAATTAGATCGCAGTTTTGCAGGTCTTGCGGCTAAAGGTGTAGCGATTTGGATTGGTTGGCAAGCCTTTATTAATATGGGTGTGAACTTGGGTCTGCTTCCCACCAAGGGTTTAACTCTCCCGCTAGTCAGTTACGGCGGGTCTGGGATTTTGATGAATGCCGTGGCATTAGCCATGTTGTTGCGCATTGATTATGAAAACCGTATCTTGATGCGTGGAGGCAAGTTGTGACGAAGCCTTCTATTTTGGTGATGGCTGGCGGCACTGGGGGACACATTTTCCCAGGCCTTGCTGTCGCTGAATATTTGCGTATTTGCGGCTGGAAAGTAGCTTGGCTCGGCAATCAGAGTGGTATGGAATACCGTTTAGTTAAAGCATGTGACTTTCCCTTTGAGGCAGTTAATTTTGGTGGCTTGCGTGGCAAGGGCATCAAAGCTAAGCTGATGTTGCCATTCAATCTTGCAAGAGCGAGCTTTCAGAGTTGGAAGATCATGCGCCGCTTAAAGCCAAATGTAGTCTTAGGTATGGGTGGTTACATTACCTTTCCTGGGGGCTTGATGGCTAAGCTGTTGAAGAGGCCATTAGTCCTGCATGAAGCAAATTCAGTTGCGGGTAGTGCAAATCGTGCTTTGTCAAAAATTGCCATGCGTACCTTAACGGGTTTCCCGCATACGATGGCGCACGCTGAGTGGGTTGGTAATCCCATTCGTGAAGAGTTTGATGCGGTAGGTTCACCTTCTAAGCGTTATGAAGCGCGCAATGGAAATTTATCGATCCTAGTCGTTGGCGGGAGTTTAGGTGCCGCCGCTTTAAATGAGGCCATTCCGGCTGCATTAGCTTTAATGGATAAATCAGTACGCCCACATGTCATTCACCAGGCTGGGGATAGACATTTGGCTGATCTGCAGAAGCGTTATGCTGAATTGGGTATAGAGGCCGATATTCGCGCCTTCATTGATGACATGCCCGCTGCCTATGCTCAGGCAGATTTGCTGATTTGCCGCTCAGGTGCAATGACAGTTTCAGAAATCGCTGCATGTGGCGTTGCATCCTGTTTAATTCCCTTTCCATATGCAATCGATGATCATCAGACAGCGAACGCACGATTTTTATCGGATGTGGATGCGGCGATTCTATTGCCACAGCAGGATCTTAATCCGCAAGACCTAGCTTCCATGATTCAAAACTTTAGCCGCAGGGATTTACAGGTGATGGCTGAGCGCGCATATGCGTTGGCTAAGCCGCATGCCACTCAACGTGTTGCTGAAGTATGCGCAGACTGTGCAGGAGTAGGTATATGAAACATATTATTCAGCAGATCCATTTTGTTGGTATTGGTGGTGCAGGCATGAGTGGCATTGCAGAAGTGCTCCTGAATTTAGGTTATCAAGTATCTGGCTCTGATTTATCAGAGGGTGCTGTAACTAAGCGCCTGAAAGAATTGGGTGCAGTCATTCATATTGGGCATGATGCCAAAAATATTGGCACTGCAGAAGCGGTCGTGATTTCCACTGCGGTTACCGGTAACAATCCTGAAGTTTTAGCTGCTCGTGCGGCTAAAGTACCCGTCATCCAGCGTGCCGTCATGTTGGGTGAGTTGATGCGTCTAAAGCAGGGTATTGCGATTGCAGGCACTCATGGAAAGACGACAACTACTAGTTTGGTTGCCTCCGTTTTGGCTGAAGGCGGCCTAGATCCGACATTTGTCATTGGTGGAAAATTAAATTCCGCGGGAGCGAATGCTCGCTTAGGTCAGGGCGACTTTATTGTGGTGGAGGCAGATGAGTCTGATGCCTCTTTCTTACAGCTTTTCCCTGCCATGGAGGTGGTTACCAACATCGATGCTGATCATATGGATACCTATCAGCATGATATGGCGAGATTAAAGCAGGCTTTTGTACAGTTTATTCAGCGAATGCCCTTCTATGGTGTTGCAGTTCTGTGCATTGACGACGCTAATGTGAGAGACATTATTCCATTTGTATCCCAGCCAGTCTTGCGTTATGGCTTATCCGAAGATGCTGATATTCGTGCGAGTAATGTGCGTGCTGAAGGCACCCGTATGCACTTTACAGTTGATCGCCGAACGGTTCGTCGCCATGGTAATAAGCCGGGCCCGTTAGAAGTGCAACTTAATTTGCCGGGCTTACATAATGTCTGTAATGCGTTGGCGGCAATTGGTATCGCAACTGAATTAGGTGTAAGTGATGACGCCATCGTCAAGGCTTTATCTCAGTTCGGTGGTGTTGGTCGTCGCTTCCAAAAGTATGGAGAGATTCCGTTGGTAGCGGGCGGTAGCTTTACCTTGATTGATGATTATGGCCATCACCCCGTGGAAATGGCCGCCACCTTAGCTGCAGCGCGTGGAGCCTATCCTGACCGTCGCTTAGTGTTGGCATTCCAGCCACATCGTTTTACTCGCACGCGTGATTGCTTTGGGGAATTTGTTCAGGTTCTCAAAAACTTTGATGCACTCGTGCTGACAGAGGTATATCCAGCTGGTGAGGCAAAAATTTCCGGTGCAGACGGTCAAAGCTTGATGAAGGCTGCTATTACGGTCGATAAAGAACCAAAGACTGCCTTGGATAGTTCGGCAGTAGCATTTGCATCAAGCGTCGCTGAAATGCCTGAAAAATTAAGTGCCTTACTACGTGATGGTGATGTATTGATCACGATGGGCGCAGGTTCTATTTCTAGCCTGCCCCATACTCTGGTGGAGTCAAAGCATGTTTAAGCAAAATCAACCATTGCTTTCTTGGGGTGAGCGAGTGAAGAGAGATCTCGCAAGCTTGGATATCAAATCTCTTGGTCGGGTAGGCGTGTTACTCGGTGGCCGCTCAGGTGAGCGTGAGATTTCCTTAATGTCAGGCGGTGGTGTTTTAGAGGCATTGCTCTCTAAAGGTGTTGATGCTTATCCGTTTGATCCAGGATTACGTTGTCCAACTGAGTTGGCAAAAGAAAAGTTTGATCGTATTTTTATTTCTCTGCATGGTCGTTATGGCGAGGATGGCACGATTCAAGGATTGCTTGAGCTATTAGGCTTGCCTTACACCGGTAGTGGTGTTCTAGCCTCTGCCTTGGCGATAGATAAAATTGCGACCAAGCGTATCTGGCTGAGCAGCGGTCTTGCTACTCCAGAGTTTGAAGAGCTTAAAGCCGATAGCGATTGGAATGCGGTAGTGAAGCATTTGGGCCTACCATTAATAGTGAAGCCTGCACATGAAGGCTCATCATTGGGCTTAACTAAGGTGAAGTCGGTTGAAGAGTTGCCCGCTGCTTATCAGCTTGCTGCGGCAATGGATAAAAAAGTGATTGCAGAGACTTGCATTATTGGCGACGAGTTAACTTGCCCATTGGTTGGCTTTGGAAGTACTGCTGAGGCGCTCCCAGTAATCAAAATTATTCCACCGCAAGCCAATTACGATTTTCACAATAAATACTTTTCAGATGAAACTCAGTATTTATGCCCCACTGGCTTAGCGCCAGAGGTGAATGCTGCTGTTCAAGAATTGGCCCTGGCCGCCTATCGTGCGCTAGGTTGTAAGACTTGGGGTCGAGCAGATGTCATGCTCGATCAAAAAACAGGAAAACCTTATCTCTTGGAGATGAATACTTCCCCGGGAATGACTTCTCATTCATTGGTACCTATGGCAGCGAAAGCTGCCGGAGTCGAATATGCGGAATTGGTACTCTGGGTGATTAGCCAAACCCTACATAGCAAAGGGGCCACACAAGCATGAGTCGGTTGAGCTCCTTCTTAAATCGATTTGGCGAAGTGTTTACTTCGCTGGCTTCCCCACTTTGGAATTATCCAGAGCGGATGAAAAAGCTTAGTCGCTTCTTGATGCGCTGTTTTGCGGTCATGGTTTTCGTAGGAATTTTGGTTTGGCTAAGTCAGCGGCCAGTATTTGCTTTGCGTCAAGTAGTAATTGAGCCAGTGGTTGGCCAAACTCTGGAGCATATTAATAAGTCGGTTGTGAAGCAACAGGTCTTAGAAACAGTGCAAGGTAATTTTTTCAGTGTCAGGTTAGAAGATGTCAAGCGTGGCTTTGAATCTATGCCATGGGTGCGTCATGCAAATGTTCGCAGGGTCTGGCCTAACGGACTGATTGTCAGTATTGAAGAGCAGAAGCCATTTGGCACTTGGGGTGGGGTAGATGGTCACACACTCATGAATAACCATGGTGAGCTTTTCGCAGGTCGCGTTTCAGATGTGACTGATGGCGTCCAGCTCATTGATTTTGACGGCCCAGAAGATGCCAGCAAGGAAGTCATGCGTTTGTATGAAAAAGCAAATACATGGTTTAAGCCTTGGAATGCAGAAGTAAAGAGTTTGACCTTGTCAGAGCGCTATGCATGGCATATCAAACTCTCGAATGGTATGAAGGTGGAGTTTGGTCGCGATGAAGAGAGCTCCGACAAGACATTGACTGAGGACCGCGTAGCACGCCTCTTTAAATATTGGCCTCAGGTTCAAGAGAAGTGGATGAATCGTGTCGATGCAATTGATCTTCGGTATGCGAATGGATTTGCGGTACACCTTGCTTCTGTAAGTTTGAAAAAAAATGAAGTGGATGGCAAAAAAAGTGAGCAGAAGCAATGAGGAATGAGAATGAGTAAAGATAACCGCGATATATTGGTGGGATTGGATATTGGTACCTCTAAGGTCGTTGCCTTGGTGGCTGAGTTAGCGCCTGACGGTCAATTCAATGTAGTTGGTGTTGGCCAAACAGCATCCAAGGGGTTGAAAAAAGGTGTGGTTGTCAATATCGAGGCAACGGTTCAGTCGATTCAGAAGGCTTTGGAAGAAGCTGAAGTCATGGCTGATCGCCAAATCGTTCAAGTCTTTACTGGAATTGCCGGAAACCACATTGTGAGTTTTAACTCCAGTGGGATGGTGGCGATTCGAGATAAAGAGGTGAGTGCCGGTGATGTCGAGCGTGTTTTAGAAACCGCCAAAGCTATTAATATTCCGACAGATCAACAAATCCTCCACATCCTTGTTCAAGAATTCATTATTGATGGCCAAGAGGATGTGCGCGAGCCAATTGGGATGAGCGGTTTGCGTCTAGAGGTTAAGGTGCATATTGTGACTGGCGCTGTGAGTGCCGCGCAAAATATTGTGAAGTGTGTACGTCGCTGTGGATTAGAGGTAAATGACTTAATTCTTCAGCCCCTCGCATCAAGTTTGGCAGTTTTAACTGAAGATGAGAAAGAGCTGGGCGTAGTGTTGGTTGATATCGGTGGTGGCACTACTGATATTGCGATCTATTGCCAAGGTTCGATTCGTCATACCGCGGTTATTCCGATTGCAGGCGATCAAATTACTAATGACATCGCTATGGCATTGCGCACTCCAACTATCGATGCGGAAGATTTAAAAATTCAATACGGAATCGCTCGTCAAGATATGGCGGATCCTACAACCATGATTGATGTACCGGGTGTGGGTGATCGCGAGCCACGTCCTATGTCTAAGCAAGCATTAGCTGCGGTGATTGAGCCCCGCGTAGAAGAATTATTTACCTTGGTGCGCGGTGTGGTGCGCGATTCCGGTTACGAAGATATGGTGTCTTCCGGCATTGTGTTGACTGGTGGTACTTCATTAATGCCAGGAATGGTTGAACTTGCAGAGCAGGTGTTCTTGCGCCCAGCGCGCATTGGCACACCTGAATATCGTGGCCATCTGCATGAAGTATTGCGTAGCCCGCGCTTTGCTACCAGCATCGGTCTATTAATGGAAGGTCAGGCGCAGTTATTGCGTGGCCGTCGAGTATCGCAATCAGGCGCGTTGCAAAGTGTGATCTCGCGCATGAAGGAATGGTTTGCAGGAAATTTTTAAGTTTTTTCGTCGTCGTCAATGTAGTAACTTTATTACCTAGGAGGGTATATGGAATTTGAAATGTTAGATCAAGAAACAGCTGGCAAAACCATTATTAAAGTGGTTGGTGTTGGTGGTGCAGGTGGTAATGCAGTTCAGCACATGATTCGTCGGGGTGTAAACGGCGTAGAGTTTATTTGCATGAACACCGATGCTGGCGCTTTACAGCGTTCCGAGGCATCTGTGAATTTGCAACTAGGCTCTAGCGGACTTGGTGCTGGTGCTAAACCAGAAATCGGTGCGGCCTCTGCTGAAGAAGCGCGTGCCCGTATTGCAGACTCATTGCAAGGTGCGCACATGGTTTTCATCACCGCTGGTATGGGTGGTGGTACTGGTACTGGTGCAGCGCCAATCGTTGCTCAAGTAGCTAAAGAGATGGGTATTTTGACTGTAGGTGTGATTAGCAAGCCATTTGACTTTGAGGGTGTAAAGCGCCTCAAGGTTGCAGAAAATGGTGCAGCTGAGCTCGAGTCTTATGTAGATTCATTGATCGTAGTTCTCAATGAAAAATTATTTGAAGTGATGGGCGAAGATGCTGAGTTTGATAAAGCCTTTGCTTGCGCAGATGATGTATTGCATAACGCTGTTTCGGGTATCGCAGAAATCATTAACGTACAAGGTTTGATTAACGTCGACTTTGAGGATGTGAAAACCGTGATGGGTGAGCAAGGTAAGGCGATGATGGGAACTGCAACAGTTTCTGGTATGGATCGCGCGCGCTTGGCTGCTGAAGCCGCCGTTGCTTCACCATTACTCGAAGGTGTTGATCTTTCTGGTGCGCGTGGCGTATTGGTAAATATTACCGCTAGCCGTTCATTGAAATTGTCTGAGACTCGTGAAGTAATGGCTGCTATTCGTGGCTACGCCGCTGATGATGCTACTGTGATTTTCGGTACGGTTTATGACGAAACTTTGGGCGACGCTTTGCGCGTAACCGTAGTGGCAACTGGATTGAACAATCCACAAGCTCGTCAAAACCATCAACCAGAAGTAGTTTGGAGACAGGCAACTGGTACTCACGATGCAATGCCAACTATGGCTGATTTAAATAGCTTTGCTCCCGCAAGCGCTTCTGCGGCAATGAGTAAGGCCGGTTTAGATTCAGCTCTAAGTACTAGTGCTGGCTTGGCAATGACAGGTGCAGCTAGCGTACCTGCAATGGCCGCTCAACCAGCAACTGGCGGTGTTGACTATAGCCAATATGATTTGCCACGCGTATTCCGTAGTTCGCGTGAAGCTACTCCAGCACCTACTTTAGGCGCTGATAGCTCTCCACAAGCAAAGTCCATGTTGGATAAGGGTGCGGATTATTACGAAATCCCCGCTTTTTTACGTAAGCAAGCAGATTAAACCACTGCTCAATACAATAGGTAGTTGCAGAATGCCAGCGCGTGCGCCCCTCCGGACGACGAATCCCGCGCTAGCGTTGGCATACTCATGACAACTATTCCATTGGAGACTTTATGATTGCAGTCGGACAAAAATTACCAAACGCCACCCTCTATGAGTTTTTAGATGAGGCAAGCGAAGGTTGCGCTATCGGCCCAAATGCATTTGAAGTTGAAAAGCTTGCTGCTGGTAAAAAAGTAGTGATCTTTGCTTTACCTGGTGCGTTCACACCAACCTGCTCAGCGCAACATGTGCCTGGTTTTATTGAACACCACGATGCTTTGAAGGCTAAAGGTGTAGATGAGATTTGGTGTATCTCTGTAAATGATCCATTTGTAATGGGCGCCTGGGGTCGCGATCTTAAAGTGAGCGGCAAAGTACGCATGCTTGGTGATGGTAGTGCTGAGTTCACTAAAAAGTTAGGTATGGAGTTTGATCTCACTGCTCGTGGTTTAGGTGTTCGTTCACAACGCTATGCCATGATTGTTGAAGACGGAGTGGTGAAAACTTTAGATCTTGAGGCGCCTGGTAAGTTTGAAGTCAGCGATGCTGCTTCAGTATTGAAAAAGCTTTAAGAATTTATCCCTGAATTTATATAAGAACATGATGAAGCAACGCACGATCGCCACTCCGATTAAAACCGTGGGGATTGGCTTGCACTCTGGGCGCAAGGTGACTTTATCTATTAAGCCTGCGCCGATAAATTCAGGAATTTTATTTGTACGTGTTGATACCCCAGGGCAATCGGTTGTTCCGGCTACTGCTCTGGCGGTATGTGATACCCGCCTAGCCTCGGTAATTCAAAAGGACGGAGTGCGTGTTTCTACTGTTGAGCATTTGCTCTCGGCTTGCGCAGGTTTAGGGCTTGATAATTTATTAATCGAGCTTGATGGTGAAGAGGTACCCATCATGGATGGCAGCGCCGCTTCATTCTTATTCTTGATGGAGTCTGCCGGCATTGCTGAGCAAGATGCCCCACGACAATTTCTAGTCATCAAAAAACCGATTGAAGTGCGGGAAGGCGACAAGCTTGCACGCTTAGAACCTTTTTTTGGTTATAAGCTCGACTTTACTATCGACTTTAAGCATCCGGCGGTGGATAAGACTGGCCAGCGATTTGTAGTGGACTTTGCTGAACATGCTTATCGCAGTGAAATTGGCCGAGCTCGCACTTTTGGTTTTGCTCATGAAGTTGAAGCTTTACGAGAAATGGGTTTAGCGCGCGGCGGTAGTTTGGATAATGCGATTGTGCTTGATGAGCATCGCATCCTAAATAACGAAGAGCTGCGTTATGAGGATGAGTTTGTGCGTCACAAGATTTTGGATGCGATTGGAGATCTGTATTTAGTTGGCCATCCGATTGTTGGAGCTTATGTCGCCGAAAAATCAGGCCACGCTTTAAATAACGCTCTTTTGCGCAAACTCTTGGAAGACCCCAGCTCTTATGAAATTAGTAGTTTTCCAGAAAATAAGGCCCCGGCAGCCTATTCCAAAGAGAGCCAGCCCCTCTTTTTCTAAAATCTTTTTTATGGGTTTATGAAGGTTTATTTGGGCTTGCTTTGTAATAGCCGCTCAACAGCCTTACGCAATTCAGAATCTGGCGCCAATTTTTCGACCAAAGATTCCCAAGAGGCTCTTGCTACCGCATTAAATCCTTTAGGTTTTTCTCTAGCCTGACCGCCTTCCCGAGGTTTGATTTCCCAGGTGGGGGGAGCGGGTTTTAGGCGGACCTTAATTGCCAAGCACACCACCCCTTTTTTTCCTAACTCATTGATTAAGCTGGGTAAAACTTGCTGTAATCGAGTCGCGATGCTGGCACCGCTGACCAGTAAAAACAGCTCTTTTTGCCCGCCAGAGCGCCAGCCAGCCTCAATTTTGGGGGCAAAATTCTCCATATCCAGTTCTGACAGAGCTGCCCTTAGGGCAACTTTAAGTTTGGCGAGATCTTCAGTCTTAGCCAAGATCCCCCCAAGACCCTCTGAATCGCGAAGATAGTCCAGCCATTCGTGGGCGGCTTTCGTGCGGGCGGGTTTAGGGGCGAAGTTCATATAAAAAGAGGGTTCGGGTGATAAACTGAAGGACTTAATTTACTTCAATATCCCATGGTAATCGGTCTTCTTAAAACCCTGGTCGGCAGTCGTAACGACCGCCTCTTAAAACAGTATCGCAAAGTTGTTGCCAAAGTTGGTGCTTTTGAGCCCAGCATGCAAGCTTTGGATGATGCCGCACTGCAAGCAAAAACTGCTGAGTTCAAGTCGCGTTTGGCTGCGGGGGAGTCATTGGATGACCTAGCGCCAGAAGCTTTTGCGGTAGTTCGAGAGGCCAGCTCGCGTGTGATGAAGATGCGTCATTTTGATGCGCAGATGATGGGTGGCCTAGCATTACATCAAGGCAAGATTGCTGAAATGGGTACCGGTGAAGGCAAAACCTTAACTGCAACACTTCCAGTCTACTTAAATGCCTTGAGCGGCAACGGTGTTCACGTCATTACTGTGAATGACTATTTGGCTCAGCGTGATGCTGAGTGGATGTCAACCCTCTACAACTTCTTGGGTATGAAGGTGGGCGTGAATCTATCGCAGATGGATCACACCACTAAGCAAGAAGCGTATGCAGCTGATATTACCTACGGAACTAATAACGAATTTGGTTTTGATTATCTGCGTGACAACATGGTTCAAGATTTGGGTCAGCGCGTTCAGCGTGGGCTAGCTTATGCGATTGTTGACGAGGTGGATTCGATCCTGATTGATGAGGCGCGTACGCCCTTAATTATTTCTGGTCAGGCCGAAGATCACACCGATCTATATGTAAAGATCAATGCATTGCCTTCTTATTTAGAGCGTCAAATTGGCGAAGAAAAAGCAGATGGTACTGGTGTTGAAAAGCCGGGCGATTATTGGGTGGATGAAAAGTCCCAGCAAGTATATTTAACCGAGCGAGGTCACGATAAGGCTGAGACAGTCTTAGTGGAGCTAGGCGCGTTAAATGATGGCGACTCTTTATATGCTCCACAAAATATTACATTGATGCACCATGTGTATGCGGCATTACGTGCGCATACCTTGTACAACCGTGATCAGCAATATGTAGTCCAAAATAATGAGGTCATCATTGTTGATGAGTTCACGGGGCGTTTGATGCAGGGACGTCGCTGGTCTGATGGGTTGCATCAAGCTGTTGAGGCCAAAGAAGGTGTACAGATTCAGAATGAGAATCAGACACTAGCTACGATTACCTTCCAAAACTATTTCCGGATGTACGGTAAGTTGGCTGGTATGACGGGTACTGCTGATACTGAAGCATATGAGTTCAAGGAAATTTATAACCTTGAAACTGTCGTCATTCCACCAAATCGTATTAGCCAAAGAAAAGATCGTCAAGATCAGATCTATAAGACTTCGCGTGAACGCTACGATGCGGTCATTAAAGATATTGAGGATTGCTATAGGCGTGGCCAGCCAGTGTTGGTTGGTACAACCTCCATTGAAAACTCAGAGTTGATAGCGGGCTTGCTTGATAAACGGGAGCTCCCACATCAAGTTCTGAATGCCAAGCAACATGCTCGCGAAGCCGAAATCATTGCCCAAGCCGGTAGACCAAAGATGATTACCATCGCTACCAATATGGCTGGTCGTGGAACGGACATTGTGTTGGGTGGTAATGTTGGTAAGCAATCTTCTTTGATTGAGGCTGAGAGCTCGCTTTCCGATGCTGAAAAAGCAGCCAAGATTAAACAATTGCAAGATGAGTGGCAAAGTATTCACGATCAGGTTCTCACTTCAGGTGGTTTGCATATCATCGGTACTGAGCGTCATGAGAGTCGTCGAATTGATAACCAGTTAAGAGGTCGTTCAGGTCGTCAAGGTGAT
>CANCBK010000049.1 GCA_947374315.1 Burkholderiaceae bacterium
TTCGTTATGACAATATTGAGCAGAACCTAGATAACCCACCTGCACCAGTGGTCGTGTTTGACGCACTGCCTAAAGATGAGCCGCATGGTTGGAAATTCATGACCTTGAGTCCTGATGGCCAGTACTTGTATTTCCAAATTGGTACACCAGCCAACATCGTTGTGCCGCCTTATACGCACGCTGCCATTGTGCGTTTGAGCCTAAAAACCAACATCTTAGAATATGTCGCCACTGGCGTACGTAACAGCGTTGGTATGGATTTCCAAAAAGGCACTAAGGAATTATGGTTTACCAATAATGGTCGCGATTGGGCTTCTGAAGATTTGCCAAACGACACCTTGAACCGTCTGTCACGTCCTAAGGGAATGAACTTTGGCTATCCATTCTGTCATCAAGGTGACTTCTTGGATCCAGAGCTAGGCAAAGGCCGCTCTTGTGATGAGTTTGATAAGCCAGAGATGAAGTTGGGTGCACACGTTGCTGCATTGGGTATGCGTTTTTATAACGGCAAACAATTCCCAGCTGAGTACAAAGGCAACATCTTTATTGCAGAGCATGGCTCATGGAATAAGACGAAGAAGTCTGGCTATCAAGTGGTACGCGTAGTGTTGGATGCAAAAAATAAGCCCGTCAAGTTGGAGCCATTTATCACTGGTTGGTTAGAGGGTGATGCTACTTGGGGTCGTCCAGTAGATGTGCAAGTACTCAAAGATGGATCGATGTTGGTATCCGATGATGAGACTGGCGCGATCTTCCGCGTGTCTTACGCAAAATGAAGTTGATGTTTAAAACTAAGGCCATCCTCGTGGTGGCCTTTTTTAATACCCTTCTGGCTAGCACTTTTGTTAACGCAGCCCCTCCCGATGCTGTTGCTGGAAAAGAAAAAGCACAAATGTGTTTTGCTTGTCATGGTGAAAATGGCATTTCCTCTTCCTCTGCTGTACCCAATTTGGCTGCACAGCCGCCACTATCGATCACTTATCAGTTAATTCAGTTCCGTGGTCAGCAACGCAAGGGCGGCGGAATGGAAGCAATTGCAAGCGCCTTAAACGATCAGGATATGCGCAATATTGCTGCTTACTATGCAGCCTTGCCACCACCGCCAGCCAAATCTGGAAATGCGGACAAGATTGCAAAGGGGCAGCAGATAGCCGGGACTCAGTATTGCAATTCATGCCATGGCGCTCAATTACAGGGACAAAAGCATATTGCGCGCTTAGCGGGTCAATCCCCTGAATACGTCACAACCCAATTGAAAAATATCCGTTCTGGTGCACGTATTGACATGGATGGAACGATGGGTAGTGCCGCTCGCGGCTTGAGTGATGACGATGTAGAATCATTGGCTGCTTACGCCGCATCCCTCAACTAGTCTTTTACTGAAGTTGCTTCATTGCAGTCAAAAAACCATTTCTTACTTATTGATTTTTTAAAGGTCTTTGCTGCCTTATTCATTATCCTTCATCACCTTTCCAGTTATGGGCAGTTGGCGGAGGATGCCCGGCATTTTTTACCGGGATTAATGACTTGGTTATTTGAGTATGGCCGCTACGCAGTACAAATATTCTTGGTGATGGGGGGCTACTTAGCCGCCCAATCTCTTACGCGAAAAAGCGACATCAAAAATCCACGCACGGTACTTAAGCTGATTTTCAATCGCTATCTGCGCCTCTTTGCCCCTTATGTCGTTGCATTGTTGGTGACAATTTTGTGTGCCTGGATAGCGCGGTTTTGGGTGCAAGATGAATTTGTTGGTGAATCAGAGACGCTAGGTCAGTTTTTGGCGCATCTATTCTTTCTGCAGGGCATCTTGGGTTTGGATTCGATTTCAGCCGGCGCTTGGTATGTCGCTATTGATTGGCAGCTGTATGCAGTACTTGCGCTCATGCTGGGAATGTTCCCTGGCTTTCGTTCTTTGATTTGGGTTTCGACAATCTTGATTGTCACTTCGCTGTTGTACTTCAACCGCTTAAGTAGCTATGAAAATTACTTCATTTATTTCATGGGCTCTTATGGACTAGGCGTCTTGGCTCAGCTTGCAAAAAATCATGCAGACCCCGTTGTTAATCGCCTGGCAAGAATATTCTTGACAATAGTTGGGGTGGTGATTTTGGTTTCCAGCTTTCATCATCTCTGGATGAGAAATATCCTGGCTTACTTGGTGGCTATAGCCTTAATCATTTGGGGTGGTCGCGCCTATAAGGATGAGAAGCATGCCAAGATGCATAAGCTAGTCCTCTCTATTTTATGGGGGAGCCGTAGATCGTATTGCGCATTCTTACTGCACTTTGCCTTTATTTTGGTAGCCAATACCATCTACATTGCCTCAGGATTGAGTTTGCAAAATAATGGTTTGATTGCCGTGGGATTCATGCTGGCAACGCTAGCAGTGAGTTGGGTGGCGGCGAATTATTTATATCGCCTAGTGGAAGTGCCCTCGCGGCAGTTCAAGTGGTAACTGTTACAGCCCCAAATCTTTTAAGACGCGAAAAATCTCTCGATACGCCTTAGGTGGTTTATTAGTTTCTTTTTCTTTGCGCGCATTACGGATGAGGGTGCGCATGTTCTGAATATCCATATCTGGAAATTGCTCAATCATCTTGGTAAATGCTTCGTCATCTGCGATCAGCCGATCGCGGTAGGATTCAAGTTGGTGCAGCTTCGCAGTCTCTGCTTTGCTTACGCCTTGAATGGCATCTAAACGCTTTTGGATAGTATCTAGCTCTGTTTCATCTAAAAAGCGCATGAGCTTGCCAAGATATTGTTTATGACGACGAATAGCCTCAAAACTCTTAATTTTGGGTGTTTCCGCAATGGCGACCTTGATGGCCTCATCCATGGGGATAGTTTTGAGTGCATCACTACTCAGGGCAGCCAAAACCTCCGCCAATTTCTGACGCTCGGTCATTTGGCGCTTGAGCTCGGATTTGCTGGGCCCCTGATCCAAATCTTCCTTCTTGGGGGTGCGGTTCTTTTCATTAACATGCATGTAGGTATTTTAGACGGGTATTTGCCATTTCTAGCCCAATTGCCTAATTTCTTCCTGGGGCAGGAAGTTGGTAAATAATAGAGATCAGACATCAGCGTATATAAAAGCAGAGACATGAGCACAGCAAGTCAACAGAGTACATACGACTACATCCTCATCGGCGCCGGTAGTGCAGGCTGCATGTTGGCCAAGCGCTTGACTGAGAATCCCGCTAAACGCGTGCTCTTGATTGAAGCCGGAAAGAACGATAACTACATCTGGATACATGTTCCAGTAGGTTATTTGTATTGCATCGATAACCCTCGGGCGGATTGGCGTTTTAAGACTGCTGCTGAAAAGGGCCTGAATGGACGTTCACTACTCTATCCGCGTGGCAGGGTATTAGGCGGCTGCTCCTCTATTAACGGCATGATTTACATGCGCGGTCAAGAGGGGGATTATGCCTCTTGGGTTAATGCAACTGGGGATGAGTCGTGGTCTTGGGCCAATGCTTTAAGACGCTACAAATCATTCGAGGATTACCACGGCGCTGCCAATCAATGGCATAGCAAAGGGGGTGAGTGGACGGTATCTAAACAACGTTTACGCTGGCCCATCATGGATGTCTTCAGAGATGCTGCAGTAGAGGCGGGCATACCTGCATCAGATGACTTTAATCAAGGCGACAACTTTGGCGTAGGTTATTTCGATGTCAGCCAACGCAAGGGTTGGCGACTCAATACCTGTAAAGCATTTTTGCGGGAGGCGATCAAGCGACCCAATCTCACGGTGATCACTGAGGCTGTGGTGGATAAGCTCTTGATTCACTCCAATAGTAAAGATTGCTATGGCGTGCAATACATTAAAGATGGCAAAGTGCTGGAAGCGCATTGTGATATTGCCAATCGAGGTGAGGTCATTTTGAGTGCTGGTGCTATTGGTAGTGTGCAGGTCTTGGAGCGCTCAGGCATTGGTTCTGCGGCGCACCTCAATCAGTTGGATATTCCGGTGGTGGTGGATTTACCAGGGGTTGGTGAGAATCTGCAAGACCATTTGCAATTGCGGATGATCTACAAGGTCAATGGCATTAAGACTTTAAATACCAAAGCAAATTCTTTATTTGGAAAGCTCATGATTGGCATGGAGTATGTGTTCAAGCGCTCCGGCCCTATGTCAATGGCCCCGTCCCAGTTGGGCGCTTTTGCATACAGTTCTCCCGACCAGCCTTCTGCTAACGTGGAATATCACGTGCAGCCCTTGTCACTAGAAAAGTTTGGCGAAGACTTGCATTCTTTCAATGCCATTACTGCCAGTGTTTGTAACTTGCGACCAACATCTCGCGGTAGCGTGCATATCAGCTCGGTTGATCCAGAGGCGCCGCCGGTGATTGCGCCAAATTATTTATCAACCGAAGCGGATCGAGCGGTGGCTGCGGACTCCTTGCGTCTGACTCGCAAGATTGTTGAGAGTCCCGCACTCAAACCCTATATGCCTGATGAGTACAAGCCTGGCAAACAATATCAAACCGATGAAGAGTTGATCAAGGCGGCTGGCGATATCGGTACGACCATCTTTCATCCGGTGGGTACTTGCAAAATGGGGCGCACTGATGATCCGATGGCAGTGCTGGATTCTGAGTTGCGGGTGAGGGGAGTACATCATCTCAGGGTGGTGGATGCTTCCGCCATGCCTACCATCACCTCTGGCAATACTGCAGCGCCTACTATGATGATCGCGCAGCGTGCTGCTGAATTGCTCACTAGTGAATAGCCCAAAAATGGATCGTGCTGTGCGGCAGCATTATCAGCTGCCCGTCAGCCATCTGCTCTTAGCCTTGGCTATTGTGGCAGTGTGGGGCACCAATTTTGTGGTGATCAAGATTTCATTGGCGAGCTTCCCCCCTTTTTTATTTGCCGCATTACGCTATACCTTCGCCTTTTTGCCTCTGGTGTTCTTTATGCCCAGGCCAAAAGTCTCCTGGATGAATCTTTGTCTCTATGGGGTAGCGGTTGGGGTGGGGCAGTTCGGAGTCTTGTATTACGCCATTGATGGTCGAATCTCTCCTGGACTAGCTTCGCTGGTCATTCAGACGCAGGTATTTTTTACTATCGGCTTTGCGATGTACTTTGCCAAAGAGGGGCTGAGGCGCTATCAGGTGGTAGCTGTTTTAGTGGCCATGACGGGCCTTGGAATTATTGCACTGCACACAGATGCATCAACCACTTTCTTGGGTTTGGCGTTGGTGGTGTTTACTGGGTTCTCTTGGGGCGTAGCCAACACTGCTAGTCGACGCGCTGGTGCCATCAATATGCTGTCTTATGTAGTTTGGGCAAGCGCATTTGCGATTCCACCTTTATTTGCCATCTCTTTTTTGTTTGAAGGCGGGTGGGGTCATCTGAGTCACTCTATAGAGGCGGCCCCAGTGGGGGCATGGGCTGGAGTGCTTTGGCAATCTTGGGGTAATACCATTTTTGGTTATTCTGCCTGGGCATGGTTGCTCTCTAAACATCCCGCAGCAGTAGTTGCCCCCGCACCGCTACTGGTACCCATTTTTGGAATGGGGGCATCAGCCTATTTCTTGAGTGAGTCTTTGCCCTTGTGGAAGATGTTCGCAGCCGGACTAGTGATTGCTGGGCTTGTAGTGAACCTATTCTGGCCCAGCCTACGCCAGCAAATCGCTCAGTATTTTTAGAGAACACTTTTATCTCTCACGGGTAATGTAAAACCCTAATACAAACCTCTTTTTTTGCTCCTGCATTACCGGTAAGATAGCTACTCGTTATCTGTAGTACCTATAAAAAAGTATTTACTTAATTAGCATTTTTTTAGTCATGGAGACTTTATGAATATTCGTCATCACATTTTTGCTGTAGCTGCTGCTGCAATGCTCTCAACCGGCGCTTATGCTGCCGATATCAAAGTGGGCGTGATTGGTCCATACACAGGTGGCTCATCCTCAATGGGTGTGAGCATGCGTGATGGCGTGCGTTTAGCCACCAAAGAAATCAATGCTGCTGGTGGTATCAACGGCAACAAGATTGTTTTGGTTGAGCGTGACGACGAAGCTAAAAATGAACGTGGCGTGCAAATTGCACAAGAGTTGATCAACAATGAAAAAGTGGTTGCCGCCCTGGGTTATATCAATACGGGTGTTGCGCTCGCTTCTCAGCGTTTTTTCCAGGAAGCCAAGATTCCTGTGATCAATAACGTGGCGACTGGCACATTAATTACTCATCAATTCCCAAATGCTGCAGAAAACTATGTCTTCCGTACATCTGCCGCTGATGATATTCAGGCTCCAATGATTGCTAAAGAAGCAGTTGAGAAGCGCGGCCTCAAGAAGGTGGCGATTTTGGCTGACTCTACAAACTATGGCCAGCTTGGTCGCGAAGACTTAGAGAAAGCGCTCAAGAAGTATGGCGTTACTCCAGTTGCCGAAGAAAAATTTAATATTGGTGATGTGGATATGACATCACAATTGCTCAAGGCAAAAAATGCTGGCGCAGAAGTGATTTTGACTTATGCCATCGGACCTGAGTTGGCACAAATTGCTAACGGTATGGCGAAGTTGGGTTGGAAGAAGCCAATGATTGGTAGCTGGACATTGTCTCTGGCTAGCTTTATTGATACGGCCGGTAAAAATGGTAACGGCGCAACAATGCCAGAAACATTTATTCAGGTTGGTACTACTCCAAAGCGCAAAGCGTTTATTGATGCTTATTTGAAGGACTTCAAGCCAAAGAATGGCATCATCGCTTCTCCAGTGTCCGCTGCTCAAGGTTACGATTCAGTCTATTTATTGGCGGCTGCTATTAAACAAGCTGGTGGTACAGAAGGACCTAAAATTTTGGGTGCTTTACAGAGCTTGAATGCGCCACTGGAAGGTGTTGTAACGACTTACAACAAGCCTTATACCCAAGCTGATCACGAAGCCATTACCGAAAAAGAAGTGGTGATGGGTGTGGTTGAAAACGGCCGAGTTCAGTTCTTGAATGCTGAGGATGCAACTGCTAAGAAGAAGTAATGTAGGGTGACATCTACAGGCAAGTAGATGATTTTTTTGCACTGCAACATTTTTAAGCAAAACGCCGCCCACAAAGCGGCGTTTTGCTTACAATGTCGAATTCGTTAACAAAACAGTTTTAAGTATTTTCTTTTAGGCCAACAAAATGGACATGTTTGCACAAATCCTCTCAAGCGGTATCGCGGTGGGGATGATCTATGCGGTGATCGCTTTCGGTTTCCAGCTAACCTTTGCCACTTCAGGCACATTGAATTTCGGACAAGGCGAAGCGTTGATGTTGGGTGCTTTGGTGGGCCTAACTTGTGTAGATACCTTTGGCATGAACTATTGGGCCATGATTCCAATAGTCTGTATATTTGGCATGATTCAAGGAGGCTTTGTAGAGCTGATTGCTGTACGTCCAGCGATCAAAATTAAATCCGAGTTTGGTTGGATTATGTCGACCATTGCTCTTGGCATCATTTTCAAGAACGTGGCTGAAAATATTTGGGGCCGTGATGCACTGCCATTCCCGCCACCATTGGATATGGAGCCGATGAGCTTCATGGGTGCAAATATTTTGCCAATGGAAGTCTTGGTAGTGGTCGGGGCTTTGATAATGATGCTGTTAGTCGAGTTCTTCAACCGTAAAACAATTTACGGTAAAGCGGTGGTTGCTACGGCAAACGATCGTGATGCGGCAGGCTTGATGGGCATCAATACCAGCATGGTCATCACCTTCTCTTATGCATTGTCTTCATTGACCGCAGCCTTTGCTGGTGTATTGATTGCACCCCTGACATTGACGGGCGCAACCATGGGTGGCGCTCTGGGTTTAAAGGCTTTCGCAGTTGCGATTATTGGCGGCTTATCTAGCGGCCTCGGAATTATTGTGGGTGGTTTGATTCTGGGTATCGTGGAGACGGCTACTGGTTTCTATATTTCTACCGGCTATAAAGATGTGCCAGGTTTGATCTTGCTCTTGCTAGTGCTTGCATACAAACCATCAGGCCTCTTTGGTAAATCTGCAATTAAGAAAGTTTAATGATGAAATTGAAGTCCCATATACCTCTATTAATTGCGATAGTTGCACTCTTTTGTTTGCCACTATTTGTTCATAATCCGTATTACATTCACTTGGCTGAAACGATTCTGATCTACACCATCTTGTTGTTTGGTTTAGATATCGTGGTCGGTTATGTGGGTCAAGTTTCCTTAGGCCATGCAGGCTTATTTGGCATCGGTTCTTATACGGCCGGCGTTCTGTTCTTTCACTTTGGCATGCCAATTTGGTTGACTATTCCAGCCTCCATCATTGTTACAGCGATCTTCGGCGGTATCTTGGCGCTGCCTGCTTTAAAAGTCATCGGACCTTACTTGGCGATGGTGACCTTAGCGTTTGGAACCATTGCGCAAATCTTGATTAACGAGATGACTTGGTTAACGGAAGGCCCTTTAGGTATTAAGTTGACCCGCCCAGAGATCATGGGTGTGCCGATGACTAAGGCAGAGTATTTCTGGTTAGTTGCCGCCGTGATGATTATTGCCTTAATTGTGATTGACCGTTTTGTGAAATCACAAATGGGTCGTGCGTTTGAAGCTTTGCGCGATAGCCCGGTTGCTTGCGACTGTATGGGTGTTTCCGTGTATCGCTATAAGGTGATCGCATTCGTGATCAGTGCAGGCTTTGCTGGTTTAGCTGGTTGCTTGTACGCTTACTCCGAGCAATACATTTCTCCAAATACCTATAACAATGAATTGGCCGTCCTCTTCTTGCTCGGCATCATTATGGGTGGACGCAAGTCACGCTTAGGCGCGATCATCGGTGCGGCCATTATTGTGCTCTTGCCGAAGTTGCTTGATGACATCAATTTATTCCGTATCGTTGCTTCTATTATTGCGATCGTAGTATTGATTGGTGCTGGATTGGCTCTGTCTAAGAAAGTCACGACCCCTAAGCGTGTTGCCATTCCACTGGCAGGCGTGATTGGTTTAGCGGCGTTCTCATTCTGGCTCAACAACATCTCTGATTGGCGCTTAAGTATTTTCGGCTTCATGATTTTGTTAGTGGTGTACTACTTACAAAACGGTATCGTGGGTTTTGCCAAGAGCTTCTATCAGTCGATCGCTGGCAAGACTAAAACTACTCGTGGCGAGCAAGTTGAAGCTGTTGATGATTCCGTGAGCTTTATCAGCACTGTGGCCAATCAAAATACTGGCGCAGAGCTTTTAAAGGTCGACTCAGTATTAATGCAGTTCGGTGGCTTGAAGGCGTTGAATAATGTCAATCTCAGCATCAAGCGCGGCACTATTCATGGCCTGATTGGTCCTAACGGATCCGGTAAGAGCACCATGATGAACGTGCTGACTGGTATCTATGTTCCTACTGCCGGCAATGTGTTGTATGCAGGCGAGAGTGTTGTTGGTAAGACATCCTCCGATATTGCCCTATCAGGCATTGCGCGTACTTTCCAAAACGTGCAACTCTTCGGTGAAATGACAGCTATCCAGAATATTTTGGTTGGCTTGCATCACACCTTTAAGTCCAATATGGTGGAGATTGCACTGCATCTACCGCGCTACAAGAAGGAAGAAGCTGAAGCTTATGCTCGTGCGATGGCGCTCCTCAAATTCGTAGGCTTGGATGATTTAGCAAATGAAGAAGCGCGTAACTTGCCATACGGTAAGCAACGCCTCCTAGAGATTGCCCGTGCCTTAGCGTTGGATCCAGAGCTGCTGTTATTAGATGAGCCAGCTGCTGGCCTGACAGCCCCTGATATTAAAGAGCTCTTGCGCATTATTCGTAAGATCCGCGATAGCGGTATCACTTTCATCCTGATTGAGCATCACATGGATGTGGTGATGTCAGTGTGCGATACCGTTTCTGTATTGGACTTCGGTCAGAAGATTGCAGAAGGTAAACCCGCTGAAGTTCAGGCGGACGAGAAGGTGATTCATGCCTACTTGGGTACTTAATCACTAGAACCATATTGAATCGGCAAATACCATGTTATCTATTAAGAATCTTGAAGCAGGCTACGGCAAAGTAAAAGTGTTGCACGGCATCAGTATTGATGTTCCTAAAGGGCAAGTGATTACCTTGATCGGGTCTAACGGCGCCGGTAAAACAACCACCATGCGCGCCATTACTGGCATGATTAAGCCAACTGCTGGCGAGGTCATCTTGGGTGGTGAGCGCATTGATGGTTACGACTCTCATAAAATTGCCCGCCTTGGTTTGGCGCACAGCCCAGAAGGTCGTCGTGTATTTACGACAATGTCAGTTAACGATAACCTTTTGCTGGGGGCATTTCCGCGCTTTACTGGCAGTCGTCCAAAAGGCGATATTAAGAATGATCTAGAGCATGCGCTAGAGATGTTCCCGCGCCTGAAAGAGCGTCGCAATCAATTGGCCGGTACTTTATCTGGCGGTGAGCAGCAAATGCTGGCAATGGCGCGTGCCGTGATGTTAAATCCAGAAATTATTCTGTTGGATGAGCCATCCATGGGTCTTGCACCGATTTTGGTGGAGGAAGTCTTTAAGATCATTTCTAACCTGAAATCGCAAGGTGTGACCATGTTGTTAGTTGAGCAGTTTGCTGCTGCAGCCTTGAATGTTGCTGACTATGGCTATGTGCTTGAGAACGGTAAGATTGCCACGCATGGTCCAGCAGACAAGTTGATGCATGATCCTGCTGTGAAGGCGGCTTACTTGGGTGGTGCTGGCGGTCACTAAGTGTTGGGCAGGTAGGCGGATTATGGAAAAGCCCTCATTCGAGGGCTTTTTCTATTGGGCAATCGGTTGCTTCAGGCGTTAATACATCGTCAGCAGGCCTTTAATGAGTAAGCCGATAGCAACGATGAGTGTAAAAATCGAGAATATTAGCTGGGTATGTGGCCCACTCAATTTTCTGCCAAATAGTTGAGCCAGCAATAATCCCCCCAAGGCTGCTAGCGCAAACGGGGCAGCCATGAATACATTGAGACTGCCTGAGAGGGCTGAGAAGATCGCACCACCGCCGGTAACAATGGCCAAAACCCCCAGTGAGGTAGCGACGATAGATTTGATGGGTAAGTCCGTATAGCGTTTTAGGGCTGGGACGATGATGAAGCCACCACCCACTCCAAGCAAGCCCGACAAGAGACCGGCGATGCTACCAGCAAACATCAGCGCACGCGCACAGGGCAATGTCCAATGGAGTTTGCCGACAGCGTGGTTCATTAGGCAGGGAGGTGGCTTTCTGTTTTCCTCGGGTATGCCTTTAATGTCATTGTGAGCTTGGCGCAATAGGCGGATGCTGACATATAACAAAATGAGACTGAACAGAATCTGTAAGGGTGCATTTGGAATGTGCGATGCGAGCCATAAGCCTAAAGGGGAAAGCGCTAAACCGAAGAGGGCCATCAACCCAGCGGCCTTATATCGCAAGATCTTATTTTTCAAACCGAGCATTGCGCCGATGCAAGAAGCCAATGCAATGGCACATAGGGCAATTGGGGCCGCCTCCGCTACTGTCAGGTGCAAGAAAAAGACTAGTAGTGGAACAGACAAAATACCGCCCCCGGCTCCAGTGAGGCCCATGAGGATGCCCACTAGGATCCCTAGCGCGGGGCTGATGAGGGTTGAATAGTCCATTGCAATTTATTTTAGATTAATATAGTATATAAATATATATAATATTTACTTCATCGAAAGAACTTCTTGAGTCCCAAGCCAACAGCACTGATTAAAGACTTTTTTGATCCAGAAACTGCGACTTACACCTATGTGGTCTATGAGGGTGAGGGCACCCCTTGTGCCATCATCGATTCAGTCCTGAACTATGACCCCAAATCGGGCAGAACTAGCACCGCATCAGCGGATGAAGTGATTGCCTTTGTTAAGACACATCAACTCCAGACTATGTGGATTCTGGAAACGCATGCCCATGCGGATCATTTAACGGCAGCCCCGTACTTGCAAAGCCACTTAGGCGGCAAGCTTGTCATTGGGGATCGTATTACTCAAGTGCAGAATGTATTTAAGGGCATATTCAGCCTGGATGATCGCTTTAAGGCGGATGGCACTCAGTTTGATCAT
The DNA here is from genome assembly GCA_947374315.1 of Burkholderiaceae bacterium. Next base: position 12,052 of record CANCBK010000049.1, read on the forward strand.
TTACTCAAAGAGGACGAGTCACTTTCATTCGGCAACTTGTCCTTCAAGGCGCTGTATGTGCCTGGCCACACGCCTGCCTGTATGGCTTATGAAATCGGTGATGCTATCTTTGTGGGCGATACCTTGTTTATGCCTGATGTTGGCACAGCTCGCTGTGATTTCCCAGGGGGTGATGCGAAGACACTGTATCGCTCGATACAAAAAATCTTATCGCATCCACCGGCAACTAAGCTATATCTGTGCCATGACTATCCACCGAATGATCGTCCTATTACCTGCATGAGCACTGTAGGCGAAGAGAAGGCGGCTAACATTCATGTGCATGATGGCGTCACAGAAGAGCAATTCGTCAAGATGCGTACTGCAAGGGATAAAACTCTGGAGATGCCCACTTTGATATTGCCATCTATTCAAGTAAACATTCGGGCTGGACATTTCCCTGAGCCAGATGCCAGTGGGATTTCATATTTAAAAATCCCCTTGAATGCCCTCTGAGCTGGTCTCCGCCATGAAT
>CANCBK010000050.1 GCA_947374315.1 Burkholderiaceae bacterium
AATTGAAAAATTAAAGAGGAAATCATCATGGCGTTTGGAAAGAAACCCGATTTCAAAAAGAAACCAGCTCAGAACCCATTGTTCAAGCGTAAGCGTTATTGCCGTTTCACTGTTGCTGGCGTAGAACAGATTGATTACAAAGATGTAGACACATTGAAGGACTTCATTGGCGAAAACGCCAAGATCACTCCTGCTCGTTTGACAGGCACAAAAGCTAAATATCAGCGTCAGTTAGACACTGCTATTAAGCGTGCTCGTTTCTTGGCTTTATTGCCATTCTCAGATCAACATAAGAAATAATTGGGAGCCCTCAATGCAAATCATTCTTTTAGAAAAAGTAACAAACCTGGGCAACCTTGGCGATGTAGTTCGCGTTAAAGACGGTTACGCTCGCAATTTCCTAATCCCACAACGTAAAGCTCGTCGCGCAACTGAAGCAGCGATTGCTGACTTTGCAGTGCGTCGTGCTGAGTTAGAAAAATTGGCTGCTGAGAAATTGGCTGCTGCTGAAGCAGTTGGCATAAAGCTCAAAGACTTGGTTCTCGAAATCGGTCAAAAAGCAGGTGTTGACGGTCGCTTGTTTGGTTCTGTAACCAACCACGATGTCGCTGATGCTTTAAAAGCCAAGGGCTTTGTGATTGAAAAATCTTCTGTACGTATGCCTACTGGCCCATTAAAAATGGTTGGTGATCACCCTGTAGCGGTTGCTGTTCATACCGATGTAGTGGTGGATATCACTATCCGTGTGGTTGGTGAGCAAGCGTAATTTTAGATCTGTAAGCTAGCCTCATGGCTGAATCCCGTTCACGTTCCCTTATGCCAAGTTCCGGCATGATGGGTTCTGGGGACGCAGTCGTGCAGGCCTTAAAAGTACCTCCGCATTCTGTAGAAGCCGAGCAATCTTTGCTCGGCGGTCTACTGATCGATAACGCAGCCTGGGATCGCCTAGGTGGTGTGTTAACTGATAAAGATTTCTACCGTCCTGAACATGCTCTGATCTACAAGGTCATTCAGCGTTTAGTTGGCGACAATCATCCCGCTGACGTCATTACCGTTCATGAGGCTGTCAAGTCTGAGCAGGGTGGTGATTTGGTTGGTATTGACTACCTGAATTCATTGGCACAAAGTACTCCCAGTGCAGCGAACATTAAAGGTTACGCCGATATCGTTCGTGACCGCAGTATTCTGCGTCGCTTAATTGAGGTATCTGACAATATCGTGAACTCCGCATTTGTTCCAGAGGGCCGTTCAGTGAGAACGCTTCTGGATGAGGCAGAGTCGCGAATTTTGCAAATTGGTGAAGAGGGTAGTCGCAAAGCCGATTACCTCGAAATTGAACCATTGCTGAGAACTGTTGTTGCCCGTATTGATGAGCTCTACAACCGTCAAGGGGGTAGCGATATCACCGGCATTGCAACCGGCTTCATTGACTTGGATAAACAAACTAGCGGATTGCAAAAAGGCGACTTAGTTATTGTTGCTGGAAGACCTTCGATGGGAAAAACCGCGTTTGCCTTAAACATTGCGGAGAACGTTGCATTGGCCGAAGGATTGCCTGTTGTTGTTTTCTCCATGGAGATGTCGGGCGAGCAATTGGCTGCGCGTCTGCTGGGTTCAGTAGGGCGTGTTGACCAGGGTCGCATGCGCACTGGAAAGCTGCAAGATGATGAGTGGCCGCGCGTGACGGATGCGATTGCCCGCTTAAGCAATACCCAGATTTTGATTGATGAGACTGGCGCTCTATCGAGTTTAGAGTTGCGTGCACGTGCACGTCGAATTGCTCGTAATTTCGGCGGCACGCTTGGCCTTGTTGTAATTGACTACTTGCAGTTAATGAGTGGCTCCGGCTCTGAAAACCGGGCGACTGAGATTTCTGAGATCTCGCGCTCCCTCAAATCGCTCGCGAAAGAATTGCAGTGCCCAGTAGTGGCCTTGTCACAGTTAAATCGCGGTCTTGAGCAGCGCCCTAATAAACGTCCAATCATGTCTGACTTGCGAGAGTCTGGCGCAATCGAGCAAGATGCTGACTTAATTATGTTCATCTATCGGGATGAGGTTTACCACCCGGACACCACGCAAGATAAGGGCATGGCTGAGATCATCATTGGTAAGCAGCGTAATGGACCAATTGGTACTGTACGCTTAAGTTGGCAAGGCCCTTATACCAAGTTTGACAATTTGGCGATGGGGTCGGCAGGGTACTCATCCGGTGGGTACGAGCCCTTTTAATACCCAGGCGGAATGATTCTGCTGATACAAGAAGTAAAGATTTAAGGCGTCAGTCTTCTGGCCTCAGTAAATCTCGCTGCCCAGTATGGTGTTGTAATGTACTCCAACCGGACAGTTCCGCCGGCGCTAGGTGCATGCACAAATCTGCCTTGCCCAACATAAATTCCTGCATGCGAATACTTTTCACCAGTGGTGTTGAAGAAGACAAGATCCCCTGGGGCCGGCGCTTGATCTTCAACGCTTTGACCTTTGCCACTCATTTCTTGAATGGTGCGAGGTAGTTTGATATTAGCGGATTTGACGTAAACATAGGCAATCAATCCACTGCAGTCAAATCCACCTTTAGGGTTATTGCCGCCATAACGATAAGGCACGCCTACTAATCCTACTGCCGCAATTGAAATATCTTCTGTGCCTACGCTGGTGTCTTGCCTAAATTGCGCCACTTTGGCCGCGTTCGAGCGAGCGCTAAAAATACTGCAACCAGACAGGGTAAGTAGGGCGCAAAGAAAAACGCCGCACCCAATGAGTGTGCGGCATGAAAGGGTTGGCTTAGAGTGCGTCAGCAGCATGATCCGCAAGACGTGAGCGCTCTCCGCGAGCCAGTGTTACGTGTCCACCGTGACGCCAGCCTTTGAAGCGATCCACCACATAAGTAAGGCCTGAAGAGCCTTCAGTTAAGTAGGGCGTATCGATCTGAGCAATATTGCCTAAGCAAATAATCTTGGTTCCTGGGCCTGCGCGAGTCACCAAAGTCTTCATTTGTTTTGGAGTTAAGTTTTGCGCTTCATCAATGATCACAAACTTGCTAACAAAGGTTCTGCCACGCATGAAGTTCATGCTCTTGACCTTAATGCGTGAGCGAATAAGCTCTTGAGTAGCGGCACGACCCCATTCACCGGCATTGTCTTCGTTGCGATGTAGCACTTCTAGGTTGTCATCAAAGGCGCCCATCCAAGGCTGCATTTTTTCTTCTTCAGTGCCCGGTAAAAAGCCAATATCCTCGCCAACAGGTACGGTGGCACGAGTAATGATGATTTCGTTGTAGCGCTTGCTATCTAAGACTTGTTCTAGGCCCGCAGCCAGGGCTAGCAGGGTTTTACCGGTGCCAGCTTGACCTAGCAATGTGATGAAATCCACATCGGGGTTCATGAGTAAATTCATGGCGAAGTTTTGTTCACGATTGCGCGCAGTCACACTCCATACATTATTTTTCTGATGAGAAAAGTCTCTCAAAGTTTGTAAAAGGGCGGTCTTGCCATTGATCTCTTTTACTTGGGCATAGAAGGGTGTCGAGCCATCCGGATTTTCTTGATAGACAAACTCATTGACGAGCATGCTAGGGACTGAGGGTCCAGTCACTCGATAAAACATGGTGCCGGACTTCCCTTCTGCCCAGCTTTCCATGCCCTTGCCATGTTTTGGCCAGAAGTCTGCCGGTAAAGCCATTACGCCAGAGTACATTAAGTCACGATCTTCTAGCACTTGATCGTTGAAGTAATCTTCAGCAGGTAAACCCAAGGCGCGCGCCTTGATCCGCATATTGATATCTTTTGATACCAGCACCACTTCTTGGCCCTTGCGCGTCTTCTGGAGTTCGCTGACAACGGCCAATATGAGGTTATCACCCTTACCTTCAGGCAGACCTTCGGGCAATGCTTGGGTAGTGAGCTTGGTCTGGAAAAAGAGTCGACCAGACACATCTTGATTGCCTAATTTATTGAGTGGAATGCCTTCATCCAATGTGCCGCTGGTCCCAGCAACCAATTGATCTAAGGAGCGACTGACGGTGCGGGCATTGCGCGCAACCTCAGTCATCCCTTTCTTGTGATTATCTAGCTCCTCAAGAGTGGTCATTGGAAGGAAGAGATCGTGCTCAGAAAAACGAAACAGGGAGCTCGGATCATGCATGAGTACATTGGTATCCAAAACAAATAGACTTGGGGGGCCAGTGCGAATCATCCGTTTTGGTTTTTCTGGAACGCTTGCCGCTTTGTTCTCGCTGCGTTCACTGCGCGTTGCCACTGGTCGATGATCCCCTTTGATTTTCTCAAGCGCTATTTCAGCGGCGGAGAGATCTTCCTCGACATCAGTAGCCCAATTCGGCGCATGACTTTCCATCACAACAGCCTTTGCTGGGGTAGGGCGCTTCTTTAAATTAGGAGTGTCCTTACTGCTAATTTTCACTTGGCCAGCAATTTGAGTTGGGATTGGGGGCAACGGCATACAGACTCTCCTAAAAGAAAAAACCGTCAAGCGGATTGCTTTGACGGCTTATGGCAACAACAGGTAAAAGGCGATCTATAAAACGGCGGAGGTTGTTTATCGAGCCTGTTTTGAAGTCATCAGGCCGATGTGTCAAACGGATTGTGAGGCCTTCCCGTCGTTTACGAAGCATATAAATAACTTTACCCCAAATTCTGAGCTTTGCAAGCGCCTCCGATTAAATTAATTTAAAAATTAATCGGTCGCTTGGGCTGCTTGTAATACCTCTGTCACATGACCGGGGACCTTTAGGCCGCGCCACTCTTTAACTAGATTACCTGCAGAGTTAAAGAGGAAGGTGCTCCGCTCGACGCCGCGAACCTGCTTGCCGTACATATTTTTCAGCTTCATTACGCCAAATAATTGGCAGAGAGTTTCTTCGGTGTCGGCAACCAGCTCAAATGGCAGTTCGAGTTTGCTGCGGAAGTTATCGTGAGACTTCAGGCTATCCCTGGATACGCCAACGATCAAAGTATTCGCTTTGGTGAAGGCGTCAATATTGTCCCTAAATTCACCTGACTCAGCAGTACATCCAGGAGTCATATCTTTTGGGTAAAAGTAAATAACCAGTTTTTTGCCCTTGGCTGAATCTGGAGTAAAGGTTAATCCTGATGTCGCCGCAATCGCACACTCAGGCATTGGTTTGCCAATTTCTACTGTCATGACGGTCCCTCTTATTTGGTTTTATATTACTTATTCTTAGCGCTAGTTACTCTAGCGCTGCTTACACTGCTTGCAAAATCAATTCGCCGCTACGGTTGGGGATTTCACCCCAGGTTACTGGCTGTACGGCTATTTTATCGAGTTGCTTGGTAGCTTCCCAAGATTGATGTAACTGACCCATGGTAACGAGCTCGTGGCCCTGGTTTAACCAGCCCGCTAGCAATTGCTCGAACGCGGGGAGGAACTTTTGGCCCTCCAGCTCCGCATGCAGAGTAAATACCTGATCGTTGGGATTGCTTTGAGTGATTTCAAGGAGCTTCTTTACTGCGGTAAATTCATCAGCATCATTGATGCCAATCAATTCATCGAGCGTCGGCAAGGTTGTGGGGTATTGCACATGCTTTGCTTTGCCGGAGGGTAATGCAAAGCGGTAAGGCATGAGATTGGGTTCAGCTCTGCCGTCGGAAGAATATTGAATACCCCATTGATCGAGTTGCTCAAAAGCTGCTTCGTTCATTTGCCAGCCGGCGGCACCGTAGGTGACTGGCGTGTGACCAAAGATTTCAACAAAGCGATCCCAACTTTTTTTCATCTGCGCTTTAGTCCACTGGGGATCGCGATTGCGCACGGCATCTTGCCAGGCTACATGGTCCCAGGTATGAATGCCAGCTTCATGGCCGGCTAAATCAATCGCTCGCATTTCTGCTGCAGCTTTTTTGCCAATATCCGGCCCAGGTAAGAGGATGCCGTAGAGCAGGGTCTTGATGCCGTAATGTTCGACTACAGAGGTCCGGCTAACCTTCTTTAGAAAGCCAGGGCGGAACACGCGCTTGAGCGCCCAGCCAGTATGGTCAGGCCCCAGGCTAAATAGGAAGGTCGCCTTAAGGCCAAACCGTTCAAGCGCGCGCGCTAAATTAGGAACGCCTTCTTTGGTGCCGCGTAAGGTATCAACATCTACCTTGAGTGCAATTTTTGCCATGAACCTCTGAGCTTATTCGTTATCAACCAAGTGACGTGCTTTTTCCACATCTTGGCGATAGGCTTCAAAAATATTCTTTAGCGCATCGCTCATATTGGTCGTTGGTTTCCAACCTAATTCGCTCATCGTGTTATCGATTGCAGGAACGCGATTTTGAACATCTTGGTAGCCTTCACCGTAGTAGGCGCCCGAAGTCGTTTCCACGATCTTCACTTCATTGGCGGTCTTGGCGTATTCCGGAATACTACAAGCGATTTCTAACATTTGATTGGCGAGTTCGCGAACAGAGTGATTGTTCTTTGGATTGCCGATGTTGTAGATCTTGCCGTTGGCGATGCCATCTTTGTTGTCGATAATCTGCATCAAGGCATCAATGCCATCATCAACATAGGTGAAGGCGCGTTTCTGGGCGCCGCCATCAACGAGATTAATTGGTTCTCCACGTACGATGTGACCGAGGAACTGAGTCACTACGCGGGAGGAGCCTTCTTTTGGCGTGTAGATGCTGTCTAAGCCAGGGCCAATCCAGTTAAATGGGCGGAAAAGGGTAAAGCGCAAGCCTTCCATGCCGTAACCCCAAATCACGCGATCCATTAATTGCTTAGAGCAGGCGTAAATCCAACGTGGTTTATTGATTGGGCCGTACACCATATTGGATTGGGCGGGATCAAACTCGGCGTCTTCACACATGCCATAGACTTCAGATGTGGATGGAAATACCAAATGTTTTTTGTATTTCACGGCAGAGCGCACGATCGGTAGGTTGGCTTCAAAGTCGAGCTCAAATACTCTCAAAGGCTGCTGAACGTATGTCGCTGGAGTAGCAATCGCGACTAAAGGCAGAATGACATCGCATTTGCGAATGTGATACTCAACCCATTCTTTATTGATGGTGATGTCGCCTTCAAAGAAGTGCATACGAGGATGATTGACTAAATCACCCAGGCGATCGTTTTGCATATCCATGCCATAGACATCCCAGTCGGTGGTCTCTAGAATGCGTTTTGATAGGTGATGGCCAATAAAGCCATTTACGCCAAGAATGAGTACTTTTTTCATCTCTACTGCCTCGTTTTAATCGAATATGTTTTTACTACTCTTAAATAGCTAACTCTTTACTGGGAACCAGTTCAGTATTGCTACTGCCCTTTGGTCGCCACAAACGCCGAATGCCTGATTATCAACCACTTGGATGCCTGGGGCCTGAAGATCCAATTGCCCCGGAAATGGCCCCTCTAGGCTGGTGCTAGCCACAATCATCCGCTGACCTTCCCAGTGTGTAAAAGCCCCGGGATAAGGGGGTGCAACGGCTCTAACAAGGTTGTGAACCTGCTGAGCGGTCTGGTGCCACAGAATTTCCCCATCAGCAGGCTTGCGACCTCCAAAATAGCTGCCCTGGGTGAGGTCATTGGGTTTTCTAGGGATATGGCCCCGAACGAGCTCCGGCAGCACCTGCTTCATGATTTCTACCGCCGCCTGACTCACCTTGCCAAAGACCTCGGTAGCGGTTTCATCGGGGCCAATGGAGATTGCTGATTGGCCAACGATATCGCCTGCATCTGGTTTGGTTTCCATGATGTGCAAAGTGGCGCCAGTTTTGGTTTCTCCGTGGAGGATGGCCCAATTGACTGGTGCGCGACCGCGGAACTTTGGCAGGAGTGATCCATGCATATTGAGAGCGGCAATCTTGGCGCATGACAAGAGCTCCCCCGGAATCATATGGCGGTAATAAAAAGAGAATAGATAGTCGGGCGCTAGCTTCTGAATTTGTGGAAGCAGATCCATAAGCTGGCCAGCATTCGGGGTGATGTAAGGGATCTTTTTATCCTCACAAAGTTTAGCGACACTCCCAAACCAAACATTCTCATGGGGATCATCTTGATGGGTTACCACTAGATCAACCTGAATACCCGCATTGAGTAATGTCGTGAGGCAGTTGACGCCAACATCGTGATAAGCAAAGACGACTGCGCGCAATTATTTTTTCTCTAAAACAGTTTGCACAACATAGCGAGGGCGCTCTCTTACCTGTTGGTAGATGCGACCAATGTATTCGCCCAATAAGCCGAGACCAAACAACATGACGCCGATTAAGAAGAAGGTCAAGGCGAAAAGTGTAAATACGCCCTCAACCTCAGCGCCGATCACAAAGCGGCGCACCAGCAGGTATATAAATAAGCTACCTGCGGCCATCGCCAGAAGCATCCCTAAGATGGAGAAGATCTGCAAAGGCATTACGGAGAAACCCGTTACCAAGTCAAAGTTCAGGCGAATGAGCTGGTAAAGGCTGTATTTAGATTCACCGGCAAAACGTTCTTCATGTTTTACAGTGATTTCAGTGGGGTTGGATGCAAAGGTATAAGCCAGCGCTGGAATGAAAGTATTGCTTTCATCGCACTGACGCACAAGATCGACAATGCGGCGACTGTATCCGCGCAACATGCAGCCTTGATCAGTCATCGTGATGCGTGTAATTTTCTGGCGCAAATGATTCATGGCACGAGAAGCGAATTTTCTAAAGAAGCTATCGCGACGGTCCGCGCGAATGGTGCCAACGTAGTCATAACCTTTGAGCAATTCATCAGTCAGGGCATCTATTTCTTCGGGCGGATTTTGTAGATCAGCGTCGAGCGTAATGATGTATTCACCATGCGAGTATTCAAAACCAGCCATGATTGCCATATGCTGACCAAAGTTACTATGAAATAACACGGCGCTTGTCACATCGGGGCGTAACTCGACTTGCTTGGCCAGAATGCCGGCGGAGCGATCTTTGCTGCCATCATTGACGAAGACCACTTCGTAGGCGATCTTTCGCTTGCTGGCTAAGGCATCAAGCGCGGGGTACAGGCGGTCGAAGAGAGCTTGAAGACCATCTTCCTCGTTATAGACGGGGATGACGATACTGAGTGTGGGATTGCTGGTTTGGTTAGCTAAATTAGCAGTCATCATGCAATTTTGCCTGATTCTATCTACGAACTTACTTTTTGCTATGTTTCTTCAAAATTCCAACCAATGCACTCGCTATACGGCCAATATCCTCATCCGCCATTCCTGGAAAGAGGGGGAGTGTCAAGATCGAGCGGCCAATCCGCTGTGCAATAGGAGTCGCCTCTGTTTTGTAGCCCAGTTTTTGGTACAACGTAAATCCCGTGATGCTAGGGTAATGAACGCCGGTGCCAATACCCAGCTCTTTCAACTCAGTCATCACCTGTGCCCTATCCACATTCAGCTGCTCGAGGGGGAGAACTACTTGGAACATGTGCCAGTTGCTATCGACGAAGTTCTCGACTGGCAGTTCCAGCTTCAAATGATCTAAGTCAGCAGATTTCAACTCACTGCGAATCACGTCAAAGTACTGTCTAGCCAACGCGCTTCTTCGCGCCTGAAACGCTGGTAATTGTTTGAGCTGATGCAAGCCAATTACCGCATTGACATCAGTCAAATTGTCTTTGCCACCAAGCACGTCAACATCCATGCCATCCATCCCTTGGCGGGTGAGGCCTTGTAAGCGAAACTTTTCTGCCAGCGTGGCCTCGTCATTATTGTTCAATACGAGACAACCACCCTCAACTGTAGATAAATTTTTATTTGCCTGAAAACTAAAGCTCACGAGATCACCGATGCTGCCAATCTTTTGATCTTTCCACTGGGATCCAAATGCTTGCGCTGCATCTTCAATTACGCGCAGCTTGTATTTTTTTGCCAAGGTATAAAGCTGATCCATATCGACCGGCAACCCAGCCAAATAGACTGGCATGATCGCGCGAGTCTTGGGCGTAATGGCCGCGGCGATGTTGTTCAAGTCAATATTCCGAGTTATGGGATCAACATCTACGAATACGGGCGTTGCTCCAACACTCAGAATGACATTGGATGTGGCAACCCAGGAGATTGGGGTGGTGATGACTTCATCACCTGGCCCAATTCCGGCGACTTGCAGGGCAATTTTCATAGTTGCAGTGCCATTAGCGAAACAGCGCACAGGGCGACCGCCAAAATAATCACTCAATGTAGCTTCAAACTCAGCCAACTTGGGGCCTGAAGTAACCCAACCAGAGCGCAATACCTCCGCGACTGCATCAATCGTTTCTTGATTGAAATGCGGGCGTGTAAAAGGAATAAAGGGCAGTGCGTTTTCTTTGGTCGACATGATTAAGCTTAAGGCCTTATCTTTGAGAAGTGCTTGCTGATTCAGGATGTTTCACGATCACACGCCTAGAATCTCTGCCCACTTCTTGCATGGGAATATTTAATTTTTGCAACTCGATATATTGTTCTGGAACCATCAATGCATAAGCCGTTTGATCTTCTTTCCAGCGCTCGATAAAGGCAGCTAAGGTGGGGAGCCATAAGTCAGGCTCTTGTTGAACACCAAACTCTAGCTCATCCGGAAACTCTACCATCGTCATGGTTCTCCCCAGATAGAAGGGTACGGTGTGGTCCAAGATGCGTACGGAATAAAAGTTCACCTTTTCTGGGATGCCTGCTTTCACCTGATCTACTAAGTCGATGCCAGATACTGCGCGGCCTAGTGTTTCATGACCGGTACCCGCAATGAGCGCACAGAGAAAAAGTCCACTCGCAAAACTGGTGATGCTCGATAGGCCATTGCGCTTGCTTTGCATAAAGGCCAGCAAGCTACCCGTAACCAATACGATGAGCGCCGCCACAATCCAATAGGTGTATTGCGCGTACGACTCAATTTCATCTGCTCTGGCTTGCTTGCTGATTTCTCCTAAAAAGAAAAATCCAAGGCCACCCAAGAGTGCAAAGAAGATTGTCTGCAGCGTCCAGGGGAGCTCAAGTGAATTCCTAAAGCCCAAATTGTTATCTAAGCGGTGTCCAACGAGCAGCGCCAAAGCCGGGAAGATCGGGATGATGTAGCCAGGCAGCTTAGATTGAGAAATGCTGAAGAATCCCAAAATCACCACGAACCAGCAGACTAGCAACCACCCGCTAGAGAACTCGCGGTTACGGTCTCGCCAAGCCTGTGTCATTGCACCCGGTATTTGAGCAACCCATGGCAAGAAACCTAGCAGCAGTAGAGGGAGGAAATAATAGATCGGCCCAGTTCTGCTATGGGCAGTTTGTGTAAAGCGTTGCAGATGCTCATGAATAAAGAAGAATTGAAGGAACTCTGGGTTCCGTTGTGCCACGAGTACAAACCAGGGTGCGGTAATGACTAAAAACAAAATACTGCCACCAATAAGATGAAGGCGTTTCCAGATTTTCCAGTCCCAAGCAGTGATGGAGTAAACGACAAACACCATGCCCGGAATGGCAACCCCAATCAACCCTTTGGATAACGTTGCTAAAGCCATAAAGAACCAGCAGGCCCACATCCATTTGCGAGTTCCCTGAAGATTGTGTGAGGTCTGTGCGAACAATAGACTGCATAGCGCAGCAACCAAAAATGCGGAAAGCCCCATGTCCAAAGAGTTCACATGACCACTGATAACCCACATCGGACTGGACGCCAAGACAATCGCAGCTAGCCAACCCGCTCGTGCGCTATAAATGCGTGCGCCCGCAAATCCAACAAACAGAATCGTGGCAAACCCGGTGAGCGCAGTCCATAAACGCGCCTGCCAATCTCCGATACCAAAAACATTGAAGGCGGTAGCAGTCGCCCAAATTTGCAGCGGTGGTTTCTCAAAATATTTGTAGCCGTTGTAGCGCGGAGTCACCCAATCTCCTGTGACCAGCATCTCGCGAGCCATTTCTGCATAACGACCCTCATCTGATGGGATGAGGTGACGGTAGTTGAGGGTGCCGAACCATAGCAAGGCATATACCAGCACTAAGACCACAATGGTGGCTGGGTTTAGTGCGCTGGATTGCCGAATTTGCCCAAATTGCATTAGATCGCTTCCACAATCAGGGCCAGCAATACTTGGCGACCTTCGCCTACAAGAATGTTGTAGGTGCGACAAGCTGCCTGAGAGTTCATCACCTCGAAGCCGATTTTGGCCTCAATGAGCGTTTTTAATAACTCAGGCCTGGGAAAGTGTTGTCGCTTGCCGGTGCCGATAATGATTAATTCGGGCTTAAGGACGGCCATTTTCGTGAAATCTGCGGCACTAAGCGCATCAAAGGATCGGATTTCCCACTCCTGAATTTCACCATCTGAAGTCAATAAAACGGCGTGACTATAGGGAGTCTTATTGATCTCTACATAGCCATCGCCGTAACCGGTGATCGTATTGGCTCCGGAATGGGGGTCAGATTGAAGCTTCACATGGACTCTCTGTCATAATTATGAGGATTATAGCCAGCTGTTTTTTCCTAGATTTCAAGAACTTACCCTTTAATTTATTGTGAAACCGATCCTAAA
>CANCBK010000051.1 GCA_947374315.1 Burkholderiaceae bacterium
TATCAGCTCTCAAAAGACCCACGCATTATTACGATCAAAGATATTGTTTTGGCGATGAATCGCATTAAAAAGAGAAAAGTAGAGGTGTCTGATATAGCAAAAGATCTCTATCAGTCTCTAGAGGCTTATATGATGAATTGCATCTCTAATGTCACTTTATCTTCTGCTATCAAAGACTACATTCCGCGCTTTAGTGAAGTACAAACCGCCCCCGAAAGAAAGCCTTATTTTCCTACGGAGGTGGAAGTGAAAGCTAATCAAGAAAAAAGACCCAAGGGCGAGTTTCAAAAAGTAGTGAAGACTTCATTTAAAAAAGTTGAAGAAATTCCGCTGGGACCAAACTCGATTTTTAGTTTTGCCGACTATCTCAATAAAAACTCACCAGCAAACTAGAGCTGTAAAGTCATTAAACGTGGACATTGAAGAGGTCTTTTACCCTAATTTGGCTTTTGTAGATATTGAAACCACAGGGTCCCGTTTCGATTTGGACCGCATTACCGAGATTGGTATCAAAACCCTAACTGGTAATGAAATCCAGGTATGGGAGCGGTTAATTAACCCACAAACCTTTATTCCGCAAAATATTCAAAGACTGACTGGTATATCTCCTCAGATGGTTGAGAATCAGCCAAGCTTTGATGAGGTTGCGAACGAGTTAATGCAAGAGCTTGAAGGAAAGATATTCATTGCTCACAATGCCCGATTTGACTATGGATTCATCAAAGCTTCTTTCAAAAGAAGCGGCATAGACTTTAAGCCCAAAGTTCTATGTACAGTAAAGCTCTCCAGATTACTCTTTCCAGAGCAGCCTCGCCATAATCTAGATACCATTATTAATGCCCATGGTCTGAAAGTGAGCGCCCGTCATCGCGCTCTTGGTGATGCAGATTTGTTGCTGCAGTTTTGGCGAGTATGCGAATCCAGGTTCGGTAAAGAAAAACTCAATGAGGTAATCAATCAACTGGTAGGCAACCCTAGTCTGCCGCCAAATATAGATAAGGGCCTAATAGACTCTATTCCTGATGGACCTGGCTGCTATATCTTTTATGGGGAAAACAAGACTCCTCTATACATTGGTAAGAGCATCTCCTTACGCAGCAGAGTGATGGGGCACTTTCAAGGCGCATTAACGCAGCGTAAAGAAATGAAACTCTCTTTGAAAATCCGTGATATTGATTGGATTCAAACTAGTGGAGAGCTTGGCGCTCTGATCCTAGAATCTAGGTTAATTAAAGAGCGCATGCCAAGCATGAACATTAAGCTACGTAGATCGAAAGATCTTTGTGGATGGAGCTTGGTTAAGGATGACGCTGGAGTTCTTGTGCCTGTACTCGTTACCCATCATCAACTAGCTCCTGGTTTGCAAGATAATTTATATGGCTTGTTTTATAGCAAGCGAGAGGCGCACTCTTATTTGAAGGCGATTGCCAAAAAGTATCATCTTTGTGAGGCATTGCTTGGTCTAGAAAAGAGGGTTGAAGGTAAATCTTGCTTTGGATATCAGGTAAAACAATGTAATGGCGCATGCCTGAATCTCACCCCAATTGCGCTGCATAACTTACAGCTAAAGACAGTATTGGAATTGTTTAAGGTGCAAGTATGGCCTTACTCTGGGCCTATCGCCATCAAAGAGGGCGGTGAGATGATCGTCATTGATAAATGGTGCTATCTCGGCACCGCCATTAATCAAGATGAGCTTTATGAGTTGGCGAATTCTGGCGAGGCTGAGTTTGACCTCGATATTTACAAGATAGTCAAAAAAGCCTTATCAGGCCCCTATAAAGCACAAGTAATACCAATTAGTATCCGGTAGATCTTTAATAGATGTTCGATAATTCACACACAAATGACTACCGCAATCTATTGGTTTAGAAATGATCTTCGCTTGGAAGATAACCCTGCATTGATGCTCGCGTGTCAGAACGCAGATTTTTTGTTGCCCATTTACGTGCATGAATCAACATTAGAGCTAGAGACTCCATGGGGATTTTCAAGGGTAGGCGAGCATCGCAAAGTCTTTTTACAGGAGTCTTTACAAAACTTAAAGGTAAAGCTCAGGCAGCTAGGGTCTGATTTATTTGAGCTATCGGGTGATTTCACAGAAGTATTTGCGGAGCTACGTATCCAGCTTGGCATCAGCCAGATTTATTGTGAGCAAATTGAAGCGCCCGAAGAATTAGAGCAAGTTAGAGCGCTAAGAGAGATCGGGTTTGAGCTTCACTGTGTATGGCAATCAAGTATGTTGGACCCCAAGTCTTTACCATTTGAACTAGAGCAAATGACCGATGTATTTACGCAATTTCGACAGCAGATTGAAAAGCAAAAACTGAGGTTTACGAATCCGATAGAAGCAATACCTGTGATTCCACCTTTACCAAGTGAAGGAATGCCGTATAGTCCGCAAGCCAAAACAAATCCCTCGCCCAGAAAAAGCCTATTCTTCGGGGGAGGGGACCAGGCGCAAGCCCATATCAATCAATACTTTGCGCGCACTCTTGTAGATACGTATAAGCAAACTCGCAATCAACTCATCGGGATGGATTACTCAAGTAAATTTTCTCCATGGCTTGCGAATGGATCATGTTCCGTAAGGTCAATTGCCAAAAAATTAACAGATTATGAAATGAAGTCTGGTGCGAATGATGGCACGTATTGGCTTTGGTTTGAACTTCTTTGGCGAGACTATTTCCGCTTTTTATATTTTAAATATGGCAAAAGGCTGTATCAGTCAAAAGGCCTGAGCGATCAAAAAAGTAAGCAGTTTGATGATGTGAAATTTAATCAGTGGACCTCTGGAAATACCGGAGAGTCATTTATTGATGCTGGCATGCGTGAATTAAGGGCGACAGGATTTATTTCAAACCGCATGCGTCAAATTGTCGCTAGTTATTGGATTTACGACATGGAAGGTGACTGGCTAGCTGGTGCCGCATGGTTTGAATCTCAGCTCATTGACTATGATGTGTATAGCAATCAAGGAAATTGGTTGTATATAGCCGGCAAGGGAACTGATCCTAGGGGCGGAAGGCCCTTTAACATAGCCAAACAATCCAAAGAGCACGATCCTGATGGGACTTATCAGACAAAGTGGTTACATAGGGATTGAATTCTTTAAAGGCACTTTTAAGTTAAGAGACCCTCTTGGCCCCCATTCCGTAAAGTATATTGATAAAAAGATATGAAAAAAGCCGCCCATTGGGTGGCTTTGGGGTGGGTAATGCAGGACTAGCTAATTAGTCTTTTTGCAGGAATACATTCACAGTTTCAGAAAATTTCTTATAACTTTGGAACAAGAAAGCATGTCCGCCTTCATAAAAAGCCAACCAAGCAAAAGGAATTTGATTGGCAATCACAACTGAGTTTTTGGGATTGTCGATGATGTCTTCGCGACCGTCTGCAACTAGAACAGGCACTTTAATATTCTTCAAGTCCTTGTAATTCTGATTATCAGCATCCCAAAGAGTTATGCGAGCACGTACTTGACGTGCCTTCGTTTCTTTAGATACTAAAAAATCATCAGGAATAGCGCCTGCCGCTTTTGCTGCCATAAACCGTTCATATACAACCTTGGCGGCTGCTTTACCGTCTGGCGTAATGGGGAATAACAGCTCGAAATTCTCCATCGGAGAAAGGCTTGGATTATTCAGCTCCTCTCCAACCTGTTTAGAAATAGCAATTTGATATTTTCCACCTGGATTTGGTGCGCACAGAATGACTTTATTGACGAGACCTGGGTGTCTGATCACTAGCTGTTGTCCTATTCGAGCACCCATTGACCATGAGAATACGTTAACCTTTTTGTAACCAAGTGCTTTGACTAAACCTGCGGCATCATCTGCCATCTGCGGGATAGTTGTATGGTTCTCTTTAGTATCGGTAGAGAGTCCAGCACCACGATTATCAAAAATGATCAGTTGATTATTTTTAGCTAATTCATCAAGCAGAGCGGGGTCCCATGCACTCAAGGTGCCTGCATAACCCATAATGAGGATCATGGGCTCGCCCTTACCTTTGAGGTAATAAGCTAACTTCACATCATTGACTTGAGCGTACTTAATTTCAGGCTTTTCTTGAGCTTGCGCTGTAATACATAAGCTCAGAGAAATGAAAAGGCTAGCAATCGTTAAATACATCCCTCGCATCCAGGTTGCAGGTGAGCAGCGTAGGGAGTTATTAAAACGCATCATAAGGTCCTAGTTTGGAGTGATTTGCTTAAGGCTTCATATTAGCATTTCAATAAAAACTAAAAATGCCTGAGTTTTAAGCATTCGACAATGGTGGCTTTGAGTCGCGAGAAGTCATTCGCTAAAGCGTTACTTAAAGCAACGATTGCTCTTCTTGACTTAAAACACGTATGTTCGCATACCGGTATTTATCGCCCGCAGGCCCCATTTTTATAGGGCTTTACTCAGGACCTCTACGCTCATCATCCTTTGGCCCCGGGCTTTAATCCCAATGGGCTTAACGAAAAAGAAAATTCTCATCAGAAATGGTAGACATTTTTTCTTGGGGATTATTTTTTAAGACGATAGCCTGTTTTAAATATCCACATAACTACCGCAATCGATATTGCTAAAAAGGTGAGCGTCATTCCCAGGCTTATCCCAAGAGATACATCCTCTATCCCATAAAAGCTCCAACGGAAGCCGCTAATCAGATAGACGACTGGGTTTAGTAGGGCAACTTTTTGCCAGAAGGGAGGCAAAACAGCGATCGAATAAAAGCTTCCGCCCAGGAAGGTGAGGGGCGTAATGATTAGCAGCGGCACTACTTGTAGCTTTTCAAAGCCATCGGCCCATATGCCAATAATAAAACCGATCATGCTAAAAGTGACTGAGGTGATTACTAAGTAGAACAACATCCATAAGGGGTGATCTACTTGAAGCGGAACAAAAAAAGCGGATGTAAAAAGAATGATCAACCCCAAGATAATCGATTTGCTAGCTGCTGCGCCAACATACCCCATCACAATCTCTAGAGGTGATATGGGCGCAGAGAGTATTTCATAAATGGTGCCACTAAATTTAGGAAAGTAGATTCCAAATGAAGCATTGGAAATACTTTGCGTCAAAAGGGAAAGCATGATTAGGCCCGGTACAATGAATGCGCCGTAAGAAATTCCCTCCATCTGATTCATGCGAGAACCAATGGCAGAGCCAAAAACGATAAAATATAAAGAGGTCGAAATAACGGGGGCGATAATGCTTTGCATTAAGGTGCGTCGAGTTCTGGCCATTTCAAACTGATAAATGGCTCGTACACCATAGTAATTAAGCTTCATGGGTATTCGCCTCTGAATTTACAAGATTGATAAAGATGTCTTCTAAAGAACTCTGTTTTGTATGTAGGTCTTTGAAGATAATTCCCAGATTGGCTATTTGTTGCAATAGTTGGGCAATATTAATATCCTGATCATTGGAGTCAAAGCGATAAATGAGTTCACATCCGTCATTCGAAAGGCTTAGTCCTGCTAAATCAAGCGCCTCCGGAAGGCTCTGAAGTGGGTGTTGTAGTTGAAGTGTTAGCTGTTTTTTACCTAATTTGTTCATTAAGGCTAATTTATTGTCGACCATAATAAGCTCGCCGCTACGAATGATTCCAATGCGGTCCGCCATCTCTTCAGCCTCTTCGATATAGTGGGTTGTGAGAATCACAGTAGTGCCATTGTCTTTGAGAATGTTGACTAGGTTCCACATATCCTTTCTGCGACTGACATCAACACCAGCGGTAGGTTCATCTAAAAATAGGATTTTTGGTTCGTGAGAAAGCGCTTTGGCAATCATGACTCTGCGTTTCATGCCGCCTGATAGCATCATAATTTTGTTATGGCGTTTATCCCATAAAGATAAATCTTTGAGAATTTTCTCAATGAGGGTCGGATTTGGCGCCTTTCCATAGAGGCCGCGACTAAAGCTCACTGTATTCCACACGGTTTCAAAAGAATCAGTAGAAAGTTCTTGCGGAACGAGACCAATTAACTCCCTTGCATCTCGATAATCGTCAATGATATTTTTACCATCAACTAAAACCTGGCCGCTAGTGGGGCTAACAATTCCGCAAATGATGTTGATGAGCGTTGTTTTCCCTGCACCATTTTGCCCCAGTAGGGCAAAGATTTCACCTTTGCTTATTTCTAAATTAATATCTTTGAGCGCTTGAAAACCGGATTGATAGGTTTTATAAATATGGGATATAGATAGGATGTTATTCATATGAGGTAATCATATTGGAAATTCAGAGACTCTTCAGCAATGAATAATTTACGACGCAATGAACTCAACTGATTAGTGCAATATGAACTAGAGCGCTAATATTGGATTGAGAATTGAAGTTGGGGGCAATGTCTGCCTTTAAGGCCAGCAGTATAGAGATCGGGGGTTATCACAAAGTATCTGATGTATTGCACCTGCATCTTGAGTTAAGGCAAGAAATTCTTTCATTTGATTTGCATAGGTCTCGGACCCTTCAAACCGCGTATGCGGCCAGTCACTACCCCATAGTAAGCGCGATATTCCAATCTTTGTGAGCCAATACTGATAGATATTTTGATGATTAATATTTGGTGTTCGATATTGGGCGCTCAGTTTTATCCAAAGATTTCCAAAGTGCCGATCAATACCGGCGGAAGCCTTCCCAAATTCATTATTGGTTTCAGGGCGACCAAAATGATCTACGACGACTTTAATACCCGCTGGGATATTTAAAAGAATCTCATTTAATAGTCCATCGTTATGATGAATCTGTAGATGCATGTTGACGCTGTTTAGGAGGCTTATTAAATTTTGATATTTTTCTAGGGTGCTCAATGGATCTTGATCGCCAAACAAATTCAGTCTGACTCCTCGCATGCCTCGCGAGCTCAGCTCCATTAGTTCTTTTTTAGATGTTTTGGGGTCAACCGACCCAACACCTCTCAAGCGCTCTGGGTATTGTGTGATTGTTTTTAGCAGGAGGGAATTGTCAAACCCCAGAAAACTCGGCTGAACGATTACGCCACGAGTCATTTTCTGCGCATTCGCCACTTTGAGCCAGTCCTCAATAGAAGCGTCATAGTCGATTGCATAGCGTGAATGCTCACAACGGACATGATTTTTATCAAAGATATGGAAATGGGTATCAACATTCATGGCTTTCATGCTAACATAACTCATCTAGATGAGTATATGAGTTAATGAATCTCTTATGAAAACAAGCCCCATGGGTTATCTCGCTTTGGCAACCATCTTTAGGAGTAAGGTTGCGCAAGGAATGTGGCGTGTAGGCGAAAGCATTCCATCAGAGGCTAGTTTGGCAAAAGAATATGGCGTAGCGGTGGGAACAATCCGCCAAGCCGTTGGTCAACTTGCTGGCGATGGGGTTCTGGTTAAGCGCCACGGAAAAAGTACCGCTGTTAGCAGCGGTCTTAGTGGTCAATCTATGCTCAGATTTTTTCGCTATCAGCTAAATGGACGGGAGCAATTTACCCCCGAAGCAAAAGTGATTGATCTTAAAGAAATCCCACTCGATAAGGAAACTGAAAAACTAACGGGCTGGGGGTGTAAATCGGTTTTAAGAATTCATCGCGTGCGCCTGATCCATGGTGTGCCTTTGCTTTTCGAGACCATTTATTTGCCTTTACCTAAATTTAGGAAGCTAGTCAGTTTTAAGCTTAACGATTTTGAGCAGTTGTTTTATCCAATGTACGCCAAGTCTTGCGGGGTGGCCGTCATCAAGGCGAGGGATCAAGTGAGCTTTGAGTTAATGAAAAAGGCCGATGCTAAAGCATTGCATATGAAAGAAGGTCATCCAGCTGTCCGAGTGAATCGCATTGCATTTGATTTGACTGGAAAGCCTGTGGAGTACCGAAGTTCAGTAGGGGATGCAATGGCATTCCAATATTCAGCAGAAGTTAATTGAGGGGATAGTATGAAATTATTTGGAAAAACAGTAGCCGTGATCTTTCTGATGGCGGTGGGTGTGGCACATGCGCAAGATTGGCCCATCCGGCCAATTAGCTTGGTTGTGAGCTACCCTCCTGGAGGTACTGCAGACTTAATGGCAAGAACGATTGCAACACCATTGGGTAAATTGTTGGGTACCTCGGTAGTGGTTGAAAATAAACCGGGCGCAAGCGGTCAGATCGCAGCTGGATATGTGGCCAAAGCAAATCCTGACGGCTATACACTGATGTTGGACGCCTCTTCTTATTCTGTGAACCCATCACTGTTTCCAAAACTGCCTTATGACCCAAGCAGGGATTTCAAAACACTGGCGATCTTAGCTCAGTACCCCAATGTTCTCTTGGTAAACCCAAGTTATCCAGTAAAGTCGGTTAAAGAATTGGTTGCGCTGGCGAAGGCTAAGCCAAACTCAATTGCATATGCATCTTCTGGCAATGGTTCGGCTCAACATTTAGCTGGTGCATTATTCGAAGTGAAGGCTGGCGTTGAGATGCAGCATATTCCCTATAAAGGCGGTGGACCAGCCTTGAATGATGTGATTGGCGGACAGGTGCCTGTGTTTTTTGGAAGCGTTGCATCTACCAAGCAATACATTGATGCTGGGAAGCTGAATGCATTGGCGGTCACAGGCAAGAAGCGGGCTTCATCAATACCCAATGTTCCAACGATGGCCGAAGCGGGTGTGCCTGGATATGAGGTATATGAATGGAACGGGGTCTTTGCTCCTGCGGCTACGCCGGCGCCTATCCTACTTAAACTTTCTGATGCGATTGCCAAGGTGATGCAATCTCCTGAGGTGAAGGAGAAGGTGATTAGTCTGGGTGGCGAGCCCTTCCAGGGAAACTCCGAAATGGCTGATAAATTTATCAAGGCCCAGATGGTTGAGTGGGCCAAGTTAGTGAAAAGTGGGAAAATTGCCGTAGATTAAGGTTCGTCATAGACTGAGAATGACTGGCTGATTTATATCGACTTATTAAGGAAAAAATGAAAATGAATGGTCTGCTGAAATTAGCATTTGTTCTTCTATCTTGTTTGTTGCTTGGAACCGCATTTGCTGCCGATCCATGGCCAAATCACCCCATTAAATTTGTGGTTGGTTTTGGTCCTGGTGGCGCCAATGATTTGGTGGCTAGGGTGGTTGCTGAGGCAGCCTCAAAACAATTGGGTCAGCCCATCGTCGTAGAAAATAAGCCTGGTGCCGGCTCCGTCCTAGGCGCTGACTTCGTGGCAAAAAGCGCACCAGATGGCTACACATTTTTTGTGAGCGCTGGCGGTATCGTTACTAATCCAATGATCAAAACATCAATGCCGTACAAAGAAGGGGATTTGGTACCTGTTGGATTGCTAGCTATTAGCCCTTCTATTATTGTTGTTTCAGCCGATTCAAAAATTAATAGTCTTAAAGACCTACTGGCCTTAGCGAAAGACCCTAGGGGATTAAATTTCTCCACAGCAGGCACGGGGAGTACCCCACACTTTGTGGCTGAAATGTTAAGAGTGAAAGCTGGCGGAAAATATGAAATCATTCCTTACAAAAGTGGGTCTGAGGGCATGGTAGCCGTCATCTCTAATCAAGTAGATGCAACATCAGAGGCAAGTGTTGTGGTGATTCCACAGATTCAAGGTGGCAAATTGAAGGCTATTGCATCCACTTGGAATAAAAGAATTACTGCCCTGCCGAATGTTCAAACTACCAAAGAACAGGGATACCCAGAGGTTTTCATTGGCCACTGGGCTGGAGTCTTTGCGCCCAAAGGGACGCCTGATGCCATATTGGAAAAAATGAACCAGGCGATTAACGCTGGACTAAAAACTGCGGCGGTTCAGAGTCGCTTAACACCCCAGGGTATTGAGCCTTCGCCGGGAAGCAGAGCATCATTTGCAAAGTTTTTAGCCGACGAAAAGGCAAGGCTGGAACCGATTGTCAAAAGAGCAAGTATGAAAGAGGACTGAGTATCGTCCGCTTTGACTGACTTCGCGATAGACCATCGAGAAACACTGAGACCTCATCCTGAACAGACCCCCTGAAAATTGGATGTGATGTCCAATCAAAGGGGGTTTTTATCGCGACCCCTATTCGAAAATTGCTCAGCTCTCAGTTGGAAAATTTGACCGTATGGTTGAGTTGAAAAATCATATATGGGTAATGAGGATTTTTAAAGTCAGGCGATCTCAGGCTGATTCGGGTTATCCCTCGCACCAAAATAGTCCAAAAGTAATATAGTCAAAACAATCAATTCACTAATGATGTGACCAATTGCATAGGCATAGTGAGATTCACTTGGTATTCATTTGTAATGCATGTGTTGACAGAAAGGGCGCGATTAATTGAGCGTGGCTTGCAGGGCTTTTAAGATATTTGGCGCACATCTTTCAGGTGACTAATTCAAACCCTAGCCTCCGCTCAAGGCAATAATGACTCAATCAGAGTCATCAAGACATTCACGCTATTCCTAGTGATTCAGGCGAGATATTGGCATATAAGGAATGAGCTTAAATGCAGAAGTTTGGGGTCGACTATAAGCGCAGTTAAAACAGCAGTAAAAAGGAGGCAGTATGTTTCATTGGTTAGATAAAGAACGAACAATTGCAGGTCCCGGATTTAATCGCTGGCTGGTTCCACCGGCGGCACTCGCAATCCATTTATGTATTGGTATGGCTTATGGCTTCTCAGTATTTTGGCTGCCCCTATCCAAATCCTTAGGAGTTTCACAGGGCGGTACTGAGGCAATCAAATGTGCTGCTGATGTTGGCTTCTTTGCGCAACTCTTTACAACAAGCTGTGATTGGCAAATATCCACGCTGGGTTGGATGTACACCATGTTCTTCGTTTTGCTCGGATCTTCAGCTGCATTGTGGGGTGGATGGTTGGAACGCGCTGGTCCACGTAAGGCTGGCGTTGTTGCGGCATTCTGTTGGTGCGGTGGCATGCTCTTTTCTGCCTTAGGCGTTTATTTGCACCAGTTCTGGATGATGATTCTCGGTTCAGGTGTGATTGGCGGCATTGGCTTGGGCCTTGGCTACATCTCCCCAGTTTCAACCTTGATTAAATGGTTCCCAGATCGTCGTGGTATGGCAACCGGTATGGCGATTATGGGTTTTGGCGGCGGCGCCATGATTGGTTCACCATTGGCCGCCAATCTCATGAAATATTTTGCCACTCCAACTAGTGTTGGTGTTGCGCAAACATTCGTAGTGATGGCATTGGGCTACTTTGTTTATATGATGGCTGGTGCATTTGGTTACCGCATTCCTGCTAGTGATTGGAAGCCTGCTGGTTGGACTCTACCAGTAACTCAAGCTAACAACGCGATGATTACCAGCCGTAGTGTGAACGTGAATAAAGTATGGGGCATTCCGCAGTTCTGGTTGGTATGGATGGTTCTTTGCATGAACGTTTCAGCTGGTATTGGTGTGATTGGTATGTCCTCACCAATGTTGCAAGAAGTGTTTGCTGGAAGTTTGATTGGGGTTACCCAAACATTCACTGAACTTGATAAAACTCAACTCACTGCAATTGCAGGTGTTGCCGCTGGCTTTACTGCATTGTTGAGTCTGTTTAACATTGGTGGTCGCTTCTTCTGGGCAAGTTTATCTGACAAACTAGGTCGTAAGCTCACCTACATTATTTTCTTCATTCTGGGTGGGGCGCTCTACTTTAGTGTTCCGGGTAGTGCGGCCGCTGGCAACTTAGCATTATTTGTTGGCGCATTCTGCATCATCTTGAGTATGTATGGAGGTGCTTTCGCCACAGTTCCCGCATACCTTGCTGACTTGTTTGGTGCGCAGATGGTGGGGGCGATTCATGGTCGCCTATTAACTGCATGGGCTACAGCAGGCATCTTGGGCCCGGTAGTCGTGAACTATATGCGGGACTACCAATTGAGCTTAGGTTTGCCAAGAGCTCAGGTTTATAACCAAACCATGTATATCTTGGTTGGCATGCTGGTTATCGGTCTGATTTGTAACTTAATGATTCGTCCAGTTGCGGATAAGTGGTTTATGACCGACGCAGAACTTGTTGAAGAGAAAAAATTGGCGCATGAGAAAGCGCTTGATTCAGTGGTAAAAGGTGAGGGTGGCAAAGAGCACACCTCATCAACGACTGTTTTCTTCGCTTGGGCGGCAGTAGGCGTACCTCTTGCCTGGGGTATCTATAAGACCTTCTTAAGTGCACTCAAGTTATTTTGATATTGCGGTATTTGTTGTAGATAACCACCCCGAGTGAACTGACCCCCAAAAGTTGGACAGTTAAATTAGGTTAGCACGAGGGATTGAGTTCGGTAATTAACCGGACTTAATCCCTTTAGCTTTTCTTTGATTCGATCATGGTTGTAGTAGTGGATATATTCCTTTAGTTCTGCTTTAAATGAT
>CANCBK010000052.1 GCA_947374315.1 Burkholderiaceae bacterium
GGTGACTTCGCCGTGATTATAACGAGAGAGCGGAGCTTAGGCACTTACAATAGTGAAGTTATCGTTTTTACCGGCGCCCGTAGCTCAGTGGATAGAGTATTGGCCTCCGAAGCCAAGGGTCGCAGGTTCGATTCCTGCCGGGCGCACCAAAACTAGGGGGGTATTTGACCTACATCATGCGTGAAAACATGAAAAAGGCTATCATTTGCACCTATCTTATTGATTCTTATCATGTCAAATCATCTAAATTCATCCCCGTCTGAGCCATCCTTAGCCAATCCTTTGGCACCTCATTTTCCGTTACCTCACCGCAAGGTGATTCGTAGCTGGCTGATTCCTATGGCGGAAGGCGAGACGGTGAAAGCCTTGATGCTATTGGTGATCGATGCCGTCTTATGGCTTGCCTGCATTGCTGGCACTATTTTTGTTGAAAGCATCTTGCTCAAAGTCGCCCTGGGTCTAGTTGCAGGCTTTGTTACTGGTCGTATTTTTATTCTGGGTCATGACGCCTGCCACCAAAGCTTTACTGCCCATCGCGAACTCAATAAGATCCTAGGTCGCATCGCCTTCTTGCCATCCCTGACACCCTATAGCCTTTGGGATGTAGGACATAATGTGGTTCACCATGGCCAAACCAATTTAAAGGGTTTCGACTTTGTGTGGGCGCCCCTATCAAAAGCAGAGTTTGATGCCTTGCCGGCGTGGCGCAAAGCCTTAGAGCGCCTCTACCGTAGCGGCTGGGGTCCTGTTTTCTATTACCTCATTGAAATTTGGTGGAGACGCGAGTACTTCCCAAATGCCCAGAACAAGCCAGGCAACCGCCCAATCTTCCTTAAGGATAATTTATTGGTAACCGGCTTTGCCATCATCTGGGTCGGATGCCTCATTGCTGGTGCCATTGCTACCGGCCAATCCATCTGGCTTGGACTAATTACTGGCTTTGCCGTCCCATTTCTGTTTTGGAATGGCATGATTGGCTTTGTGGTCTACGTTCATCACACCCATCCATCAGTATCTTGGTATGACAAGAAATCAGAGTGGTTGCGTGCCCAGCCTTTTGTATCAACCACAGTCCATTTGACCTTTAACTGGATTTGGGGCGCTTTAATGCACCACATCATGGAGCACACAGCCCATCACGTTGATATGAGCGTGCCTTTATATCGCCTCAAGGAAGCCCAAAATACCCTCGAAACCATCCTTCCAGAGCGTATTTTTGTACAAAAATTCTCCTGGGCCTGGTATTTCGATACAGCGCGTAAGTGCAAACTATATGACTTCGAGAACAAGGCTTGGCTGGATTTTGATGGCAACAAAACAGCTGATTCAGTCAGAGTTGTCCTCAGCCCGGCCCCAGCAGGACAAAACGGGTAAAATAGAGCCTCTGTACAAGATTTGGATTACCCGGATTGCCCATGACTACCTCGACTCCAGCTCCTACCCAAGAAACCTCTCAGAGCCTTAAATTTTGCTCTTCTTGCAGTCGTGAAAAGCGTCTGGAAGGTGGCACATGGATTCCGACAAGCAATCGCAAACAACGTTGGATTTGCGCCAGCTGTTTATATAACCGCACACATCGTACCGGTTCAGCAAAAGCCTAATTTCTCAATTAAGCTTCATCACCCTTAACTTTATCAATCCCCTACGTAGGGATTTGTCTGGCGCTCTTTGCCAAAAGTTGACATGGGTCCATGTCCTGGAACAAATTGAACATCATCGCCTAGTGGCCACAACTTTGTTTTAATAGCTTTGATTAAATCCGCATGATTGCCGCGCGGAAAATCTGTTCTACCAATGGATCCTGCAAAAAGCACATCGCCAACTAAAGCCAAGCGATCCTCTTTATCAAAAAATACAACGTGACCCGGCGTATGGCCAGGACAGTGCAGCACCTCTAAATCTACATTACCAACTTGCACATGATCGCCATCTTCTAGCCAACGCGTTGGGACAAATGCCTTGGCATGTCCAAATCCAAACCGAACTGTTTGCTCTGGCAATTGATCCAACCAAAACTGCTCATCTATTTGCGGGCCTTCAATTGGAACGCCTAGCTGATCAGATAAATCCTTAGCTGCCGCACAATGATCAAGATGGCCATGAGTTAACAAAATCTTTTTTACCGTGCCGCCCATTTGCTTAACGGCATCCAAGATTTTTTCGATATCTCCACCCGGATCTACCACGGCCGCATCACCCGTTTCTTCACATACCAAGACGGAACAATTTTGCTCGAATGGTGTAACCGGGACAATTCCTAATTTGATTGGCATAAATAAAAACGCATAAATTGATCAGCCACTAGTTTATGGCAAAGAAGCTAGAATATCCCCAATGAAAACTCAAGATACTTTTAAATTCGCAGATACACATGAGTGGGCCACTATTGAAGATGATGGGCTCGTTTGGGTTGGCATTAGTAATCACGCCCAAGAAGCTTTGGGCGACGTGATGTTCTTTCAGGCGCCAAAAATTGGCCAGGTAATTAAACAAGGCGAGGCGATTGCCGTCATTGAATCAGTCAAGGCGGCAAGCGATATTCACGGGCCCGTTAGCGGTAAAGTCGTCGCGCTAAACGATGAGATGGATGCCACTCCCGAGCTCGTTAATGAAAAGCCGTACGGAGTTTGGCTTTTTAAAATTAAACCAACATCTGAGGAAACACTTAACGCCGAGCTAGATATCTTGATGTCTTTCGAGAAATACAATGCAACCGCAGGCGCTTAAATAGCAATCGGATCGCGCTCTATGAGCCACCGAATACGTGATGTTTTAGTAATGCGGCCTTGAGAATCCTGACGCAAGTCCTGATCAATGATTTCAAGCGCCTCTTGTAAGGCTTTGCGATTTACCGATTCCACCACCAGCTGAGCTCGCTCCGAACCAGCAACCCGCATGACGGGCTTTGGAACAGGGTCGTATACCTTCAACTCTTTAGTAATCATGCCCCTGTTTTTTATGCGGCCCTTTAGCTCACGCAAGAACTCAATTGCTTTCTCGAGATTTTTTGCTTCCGCATGAATTAAGGCTTGATAGGAGTAGGGAGGCAATTTTGCCTCTTCTCGCTCACTAGCAGTAAATGCCAAAAACCCATCCACATCGTGACGTATTAGATATTGGAATACCGGCGACTCAGGATATTGCGTTTCGATATAGATATCACCGCCCTGATCGCCACTCATTCCAGATCTTCCGGCGCGCCCAGCCACTTGAACTAATTGTGCAAATAATCTTTCGGCAGCCCTAAAGTCAGCGGAGTAGAGCCGACTATCTGCGTCCAAGACCGCAACCAATCCAATATTTTGGTAGTCATGTCCCTTTGCAATCATTTGCGTTCCGACCACAATATCTATATTGCCATCATGTATTTCCTGAAAGAGTGCCTCAGCGCCTTTACTCTTTCTGCTGGAATCACTATCCACCCTTAGTACCCTTGCTTGTGGCCACATTTCTTCTATGGCATCTTCCAGCTTTTGCGTTCCATGCCCTAGTGTTTTTAGATCTGCATTGCCACAGTCCGGGCAAAAACTTGGACTAGATTTAACTAGGCCACAGTGGTGGCAACTCAAAACCGATCGCTTTCCAAGTGCTCCCGCCTTATGCATTACCGTATAAGCGGAGCATTGCGTACATTTCGATAGCCAACTGCACGCAGAACAGCTTAGTACCGGAGCATAGCCACGGCGATTAATCAAAATTAAACTTTGCTTTTTTGCTTCGAGCGATTTGCTAATTGCCTTTGCCAGTGTCTTTGTAATTAAGCTTTTTTGCTTCGGCGCGCCTATATCCCCAGGGCTAAATTGATTTTGTGGATCCCGCACATTAATAAGGTGAACGCTCGGCAAGCTTGCACCCTGAGCTCGCTGATCTAATCGAATGTATTCATAACGCCCAGACTGCGCTGCCATCCACGTCTCAAGGGATGGTGTTGCGGAGGATAGCAAGATTGGGATGGACCGATCATGTGCGCGCCAGATGGCTAAATCCCTTGCGGAATAGCGCGTGCCTTCTTGCTGCTTATAAGATGAGTCATGCTCCTCATCGACCACTATCGCACACAAGTTCGGCATTGGCGTTAATGCGGCAAGGCGCGTTCCTAAAATAATCTGCGCCTTACCAGTCATTGCCTCATACCAAGCAATGCCTCTTTTCTTTTCGCTGACGCCACTATGTAGAACGGCCATTTTTTTGTCGGGAAAGTAGGCCCTTACGCGCCTTTCTAATTGTGGCGTTAAATTAATTTCCGGAACCAACAATAGTACTTGAGCACTTTCGTCCCTCAAAATGCTAGCAAGCCAATTGAGAAATACTGCGGTCTTTCCGCTACCCGTTTGCCCCTGCAATAAGATTGCTCGAAATTGATTGTCTTTCTGCGTATCAGCCAACAATTCTTTCAGTGCATTTTTTTGATTGGGATTCAACTGCTCCTCGGCAATGAAGCCCTCAGCATCTAGCTCCTCACTTTTTTTACTCTTCTTTTCTGCCGCCTCTAATTTTTTGGGGATTTTTTCCCAATCATCTGCCTTTTTCCACATTTGTGGAATGGTTGGCAATATTGTCTCTCCAAGAGAATGTACGTAATACTGACTTGCAAAATTCATCAGCCTTAATAGTGCCGAATCTAATGGTGGCAGCGGTGCTAAACGCTCAACTGATTTCAGCTTCTCAATTGCATATTCAGAGTAAGTGCTTACTTTAATTACAACACCCACAGCCATCGATCGCGAAAACGGTACCTCGACAATATTCCCCACCTCTGGAGACTTGCCTAATTTTTCGACATCCCATAGGTAATCAAAACCCTGGGCTAAGGGCTTATCCAACACTACCTGAACCACAATGGGATTAAGCGTCATTTACTAAAATTTACCGTCTTTGCCTGTGGATAAGTCTGTGGATATCATTCGCTATTTTTGATTTCTATAGGTATTTTATAGGAACGCCATCTTGGGTCTAAATTTGAAATTTCCTGATTTTTCTATATAAATCAATTATTTGCATGACTTACTCAAGGTGAATCTTTACATTTCCCACGAATCTCACTGTATTTCGGATTCTGCACAAATCTGTGCATAACTTTAGCCACAATTTTGACCAAAGTTAGCAATTACTTGGGATTATTGCTTTGCCCGAAGGGCTTTTGACTTGGAGATTACCGTTTCGGAGAGAGCTGTTACGCTTTCAGGAGGAGTAAATTGGTTAATGCCGTGACCAAGGTTAAAGATATGGCCATCCAGCGAATGCAGTCCAGACTTCAATGCTGGGGCGCCGGCCAAATCATCCAACAGGTCTGCTGCTGCTGCGGCAATCTGTTTTGGCTCTGAAAATAGAATGAGGGGATCCAAATTGCCCTGTAATGCCAAAGGCTTATGAATTTCTAAGAGTTGCTTACGCGCACGACTTAGTCGCATTGTCCAGTCAAGCGCAATAACATCTGCGCCAACTTGGGCCATATCATTTAACCAAATTCCACCGCCTTTAGTGAACATAATGACGGGGATCTTACGCCCCTCATATTCACGAGGTAGTTGTGCAATCACTTTTTGCATAGCAGCCAAAGACATGCGCTGATACCAACCATCTGGAAGTAAACCTCCCCAGGTATCAAAAATCATCAGCGCCTGAGCGCCTGCTTTTACTTGCTCAATCAAATAAGCTGCTACTGATTGAATATTAATCTCTAGGATATGCTCCAGTAAATCTGGGCGACTGAACATCATGGTTTTAGCATGACGAAAGTCGTCGGAACCTGAGCCATCAATCATGTAGCAGGCTAATGTCCACGGGCTTCCCGAGAAACCAATCAACGGAACGCGTTGCTTGCCATCCTGAATTAACGCTTTCCGAATTTCTGCAACCGCATCGAATACATATTTA
Organism: Burkholderiaceae bacterium; assembly: GCA_947374315.1. The sequence continues at coordinate 5,878 of CANCBK010000052.1, forward strand.
AGCTGATCCATATCAGCAACGCGCAATTTCTTTACCGCCTCTTCAGTGCGGAGTGGGCGCTCAAAGCTTGGCCCTTCGCCTGCCGTAAATTTCAAGCCCAGCCCCATTGCATCAGGAATAGTCAAGATATCCGAGAACAGGATTGCCGCATCTAACGGGTAGCGATCCAATGGTTGGAGCGTTACTTCAGTAGCATAGGCTGGATTTTTTGCTAGCCCCAGAAAACTACCAGCCCGTGCACGGGTGGCGTTATATTCTGGGAGGTAGCGGCCCGCTTGGCGCATGAGCCAAAGCGGTGTTTGATCTACCGCTTCACCTAGGCAGGCCTTTAAAAACCGATCATTTAACAACAAGGAGATGGCCGGCTCTTACTTTTTACGACGGAAACGTGCAATTGCTGCCAACTGCGCAGCTGCCATTGCAAATTCTGATTGAGCTAATGCCAAATCAAAGTCTGTTCCACGATTCTGCATTGCTTCTTCAGCGCGCAACTTTGCTTCCGTTGCCTTAGCTTCATCTAGATCATGACCACGGATAGCGGTATCCGCCAATACAGTGACATGATCAGGCTGAACTTCTAAATAGCCACCCGCTACGAATACAAACTCTTCATCACCATCAGCTTTTTCAATGCGAACCGAGCCTGGACGAATACGTGTAATCAAAGGGGTGTGGCCGCGCAAAATACCAAGCTCACCATTTTCACCGGGAAGCGCAACAAACTTGGCCTCACCGCTGAAAATAGATTTCTCGGCACTTACTACATCGACGCGTATGGTTGACATAATTTCCCTAGATGAGTTCGATTAAAGCTTCTTAGCTTTCTCGATGGCTTCATCAATTGAACCCACCATATAGAACGCTTGCTCAGGCAAGTGATCCAACTCACCATTACAGATCATTTTGAAACCACGGATAGTTTCTTTTAATGGAACGTATTTGCCTGGTGAACCAGTAAACACTTCAGCAACGTGGAATGGCTGGGACAAGAAACGCTGAATCTTACGCGCACGTGATACAGCCAACTTATCTTCTGGTGACAACTCGTCCATACCCAAAATGGCAATAATGTCGCGCAATTCTTTATAGCGTTGCAATGTCATCTGAACTTCGCGAGCCACTTCATAGTGCTCTTGACCAACCACTTGTGGGTCAAGCTGACGGCTGGTTGAATCCAATGGATCAACTGCTGGATAGATACCCAAAGCGGCGATGTCGCGTGACAACACCACTGTGGAGTCTAAGTGCAAGAAGGTTGTTGCTGGCGATGGATCAGTCAAGTCATCCGCGGGAACGTAAACGGCCTGAATAGAGGTAACAGAACCAGTCTTAGTTGAAGTAATACGCTCTTGCAATTTACCCATTTCCTCTGCCAACGTAGGCTGGTAACCTACAGCCGAAGGCATACGGCCGAGCAATGCTGATACTTCTGTACCTGCAAGCGTATAACGATAAATATTATCAACGAAGAACAAAATATCACGGCCTTCGTCACGGAATGCTTCCGCCATTGTCAAACCAGTCAAAGCAACGCGCAAACGGTTACCAGGAGGCTCATTCATCTGACCAAACACCATCGCCACTTTGTCGATCACGTTAGATTCTTTCATCTCGTGATAGAAGTCATTACCTTCACGAGTGCGCTCACCAACACCAGCGAACACTGATAAACCCGAGTGTTGTTTGGCGATGTTGTTAATCAATTCCATCATGTTCACAGTCTTACCAACACCCGCACCACCGAACAATCCAACCTTACCGCCCTTAGCAAATGGGCAAACTAGGTCAATAACCTTAATGCCGGTTTCTAACAAGTCAACGGAAGGGGAGAGTTCATCAAACTTAGGTGCTGGCTGGTGAATTGCACGACGCTCTTCAGTGGCGATTGGACCTGCATCATCAATAGGGCGACCCAAAACATCCATGATCCGACCAAGTGTTGCTGGGCCGACTGGAACTGAAATTGGCTTACCGGTGGAGGCAACTTCCATACCACGACGCAAACCATCGCTTGCACCCATGGCAATTGCGCGAACAACGCCGTCACCAATTTGTTGTTGCACTTCAAAAGTCAAACCTTTTTCAGCAAATGATTTTTCGCCGCTATCAACTAATGTCAACGCATCATAGATGTTTGGCATTTTGTCGCGTGGGAACTGAATGTCCACCACCGGACCGATACATTGCACGATATTTCCGTTACTCATCGCATTTCTCCGCTTTTAATTCCTGAATTCTTTCGTATTCTCAAACGCTGACTGCTTAAACTGCAGCCGCTCCGCCAACAATCTCTGACAACTCTTTGGTAATAGCAGCCTGTCTTGTTTTGTTGTATTCCAATTGCAATTCGCCGATTACATTCTTCGCATTATCTGAAGCAGCCTTCATCGAGACCATTCGCGCAGATTGTTCTGAAGCCATATTTTCAGCAACAGCTTGATAAATCATCGCCTCTACGTAACGCTTTAGCAAACCATTCAAGATGGACTCTGCATCAGGCTCGTAGATGTAATCCCAAGAATTGCCCGCCTTCTCTTCCGGAGTCAATGCAGCAGGCTCCAGCGGCAAGAGTTTTTCTAAAACAGGCTCTTGTTTCATTGCATTTACAAAGCGGTTATATGCCAAATACACAGCATCTATCTCGCCACGCTCAAACGCCTCTAATTGCGCAACGATCGCACCAATCAACACATCCATATGTGGCGTGTCACCAATTTGGACTATTTGAGAAATCAATTTTGCTTTTGAGCGATTCAAAAACTGTAGGCCTTTTGAACCAATCGCGGTGTATGCAATCTCAACATTTTTTTCTTGCAATTCGCGCACTTGGTTAGCAATCAAACGCAGGACGTTGGTATTTAACCCGCCGCATAAACCTTTGTCTGTTGTTACCAAAATTGTTCCAACCTTCTTCACTTCACGAGTAGCCATGTAAGCAGGGCGGAACTCGGGATTAGCTTTAGAAAGGTTAGCAACAATCTCACGAATTTTTTCGGCGTATGGGCGCGCATTACGCATGCGTTCTTGAGCGCGCCGCATCTTAGATGCGGCGACCATTTCCATTGCCTTCGTGATCTTGCGCGTGTTTTGCACGCTCTTGATCTTAGACCGTATCTCTTTTGTGCTTGCCATGATTTATGCGAGTCCTCTTAAAAAGAGGCTGAGCGCTTGTAATCCTCAATTGCAGCACGCATAGCGGCTTCGTCATCTTTACTCAAATCTTTTGTCTCTTCAATGCGCGCAACCAAGTCTGCATATTTAGATTTCAAGTGATCTTGCAAGCCTTTTTCGAATGCCAATACATGCTTTACTTCGAGGTCATCAAAGTATCCATTGTTTACCGCAAACAATGAAGCAGCCATTTCCCATACTTGCAATGGCTTGTATTGAGCTTGCTTACACAATTCAGTCACGCGACGACCGCGCTCCAACTGCTTGCGAGTTGCCTCATCAAGGTCAGAAGCAAACTGAGCAAACGCTGCTAATTCGCGATATTGCGCTAAGTCGGTACGAATACCGCCAGACAGTTTCTTAATCACTTTAGTTTGAGCTGCGCCACCAACACGTGAAACAGAAATACCTGCGTTAATTGCAGGACGCACGCCAGCATTGAACAAGTCAGTTTCCAAGAAGATCTGTCCATCAGTAATCGAAATTACGTTGGTTGGAACGAATGCGGAAACGTCACCTGCTTGAGTTTCAATAATTGGCAATGCAGTCAAAGAGCCTGTCTTACCTTTTACCGAACCATTTGTAAATTTCTCTACATATTCAGCATTTACACGAGCAGCGCGCTCGAGCAAACGTGAGTGGAGATAGAACACATCGCCAGGATATGCTTCACGGCCTGGTGGGCGACGCAAGAGCAAGGAAATCTGACGGTATGCAACCGCTTGCTTTGTTAAGTCGTCATAAACGATCAAGGCATCTTCACCGCGATCGCGGAAATATTCGCCCATTGTGCAACCAGCATATGCAGAGAGGTATTGCATTGCTGCAGAATCGGAAGCGCTCGCCGCAACAACAACGGTGTACTCCATCGCACCTAATTCTGTGAGCTTGCGTACCACGTTAGCAATAGTGGATGCTTTTTGACCAATCGCAACATAGACGCAATAAACGCCTTTGCCTTTTTGATTAATGATGGCATCAATCGCAACAGCTGTTTTACCCGTTTGACGATCGCCAATGATCAGCTCACGTTGACCGCGTCCGATTGGAACCATGGCATCAATCGCCTTCAATCCAGTTTGCACTGGCTGACTGACGGATTGACGCGCAATCACGCCTGGAGCAACTTTTTCAATGAAGTCAGTTAACTTAGCGTTGACTGGGCCTTTGCCATCGATCGGCTGACCGAGTGCATTGACAACGCGACCGAGCAACTCTGGTCCAACTGGAACCTCCAAAATGCGACCAGTACACTTAACTGGGTCACCTTCTTTAATGTGGGTGTATTCACCCAACACAACAGCACCAACTGAATCACGCTCAAGGTTTAATGCGAGGCCGATCGTGTTGTTCGGAAACTCCAACATTTCGCCCTGCATCACACCAGATAATCCATGTACGCGGCAAATACCGTCGGTGACTGAAATTACAGTACCTTCGTTGCGAAGTTGGGAGTCAACACCCATTTCGCTAATTCGGCTTTTGATCAGTTCACTGATCTCGGAAGGGTTGAGTTGCATTACTTACTCCTGGGTCTTATTTCGTATGTTCTTAATGGGATAACTTATGCGCCAAGACTTGCTTGCATTTGAGCTAACCGTGCCTTCACTGAGCTATCCAATACCTCATCACCAACTTGAATGCGTACTCCGCCAATCAATGCTGGATCCACCTGAATAGCTGGGCGCAATTCTTTACCCCCAAAGCGCTTCTTTAAACTTGATAACAATTCATTCAACGCAGAGCCCTCTAATGGGAATGCGCTTGTAATCATCACTTCTGCCGCACCTTCACTCTTATTTTTCATCGCTTCAAATTGACGAGCAATTTCAGGAATGGCTAATAAGCGGTGGTTTTGATTTAAAAGACTCAAAAAGCTCGAGACTTTACCGTCCAGCCTTGTCTTCACCATGCCTGAGAGCAATTTGCTTAAATCATCAGCAGAAACTTTTGGATTATTTGATAAGGCGGCAACCTCTGGCAACACAGCAAGCTGCGCCAGCTCATCTAATTGCTCCAAGCAAGTATCAAGCTCAGCAGGCTGAGTGCTTTGAAAAAGCGCTTCAGCATAAGGGCGTGCAATCGTGGCTAATTCAGCCATATCAAAGTTCTGCCTTTAGTTGATCAAGCAATGCGCCGTGGGTCTTAGCATCCACTTCGCGACGCAAAATTTGCTCGGCGCCTTTAACAGCTAACAAAGCTACTTCTGCTCTTAATACTTCACGAGCGCGGGTAACTTGTTGGTCTGCATCTTGCTTAGCTTGAGAAATAATACGGGCCGCTTCAGCTTGTGCGTTGCCGCGAATTTCTTCGGCGGACATTTGTGCACGTTTTTCAGCTTCTGCAACACGTTGCACACCTTCTTGACGTGCTTTTGTTAATTCTTGTTCCGCTGCATTGTTTGCCAATGCAAGCGCTTCTTTGCCACGTTCGGCAGCAGCCAAACCATCGGCAATTTTTGCTGAGCGTTCATCCAATGCCTTAACTAGCGGTGGCCACACGAAACGTGCAACTACCCACCATAAGACAAAGAAAACGATCATTTGCGCGAATAGGGTCGCGTTCAGATTCACGATATTCCTTTCAGTATTGTTGAGAACGGTTGGATGACCCGGTGGTCATCCACGCCAAAACAATTACTTAATAACTGCGAGCAGTGGGTTTGCGAAAGCAAACAACATTGCAACACCAACGCCGATCAAGAACGCAGCGTCGATCAAACCAGCCAAAAGGAACATTTTAGTTTGGAGTGGCTCCATCAATTCTGGTTGACGTGCACAAGCTTCGATGTA
>CANCBK010000053.1 GCA_947374315.1 Burkholderiaceae bacterium
TTATCCCAGCCTTACACCCGTGGTCAGGCACTTCCCGAGCTACTGAAGCAGCGCATTCTGATTTTGGATGGCGCTATGGGCACCATGATTCAGCAATACAAGCTCAATGAAGCGGATTATCGCGGCTTGCCAGCTAGTACTCGCTTTGAGACTCATCCCGGCGATATCAAGGGCAATAACGAGCTCTTAGCTCTCACCCAGCCTCACATCATCAGCAAGATTCATGAGCAGTATTTGGATGCTGGTGCAGACATTATTGAGACCAATACTTTTGGTGCTACTTCTGTAGCTCAAGAGGATTACAAAATGGCTAGCTTGGCACGTGAGATGAATGTGATCTCTGCTCAATTGGCTCGTGCTGCATGTGAAAAATACTCTACACCAGACAAACCTCGTTTTGCAGCTGGCGCAATTGGACCTACGCCGAAGACGGCGAGCATTTCTCCGGATGTAAATGATCCGGGTGCACGCAATGTGACGTTTGATGCGCTGCGAGCTTCCTATCGTGAGCAGATTGAAGGTCTATTTGAGGGTGGTGTCGATTTATTTTTGGTCGAAACTATTTTTGACACACTCAATGCCAAAGCTGCGTTGTTTGCTTTAGATGAATTCTTTGAAGAAACTGGTGAGCGTTTGCCAGTGATGATTTCGGGAACAGTGACAGATGCATCGGGCCGTATCTTGTCTGGACAAACAGTAGAAGCATTTTGGAACAGTTTGCGCCATATCAAGCCGCTGACCTTTGGCTTGAACTGCGCATTAGGTGCTGCGTTGATGCGTCCGTATATTGCTGAGCTTGCTCGCATTTGTGATGCCGCTGTGTCTTGCTATCCCAATGCCGGCCTACCTAATCCGATGAGTGACACTGGCTTTGATGAGACCCCAGAAATTACTTCTAGCTTAGTTGATGGCTTTGCAAAAGATGGCTTGGTGAATCTTGTGGGCGGTTGCTGCGGAACGACACCAGATCATATTCGTGCGATTGCTAATGCAGTTGCTAAGCGTAAACCACGCGCTTTCTATCGCGAGAGTGTAGAGGTGTCGGCATGAGTAAGGCTACAAAGGCAATGCCGCCGATGAAGCTTTCAGGCTTAGAGCCGTTTAATGTTACGACCGATGTCGGCTTTGTGAATATTGGTGAGCGCACTAACGTCACGGGCTCCAAAGCATTTTCTCGCATGATTTTGAATAATCAATTTGACGAAGCCTTGGTAGTTGCAAGGCAGCAAGTTGAGAATGGTGCTCAAGTTATTGACATCAATATGGATGAGGCGATGTTAGATTCCGAAGCAGCGATGACGCGCTTCTTGAATTTGATTGCATCAGAACCAGACATTGCTCGTGTACCAATCATGATCGACTCCTCTAAATGGAGCGTGATTGAGGCGGGCCTCAAGTGTATTCAAGGTAAGCCGATTGTCAACTCGATCTCTCTTAAGGAGGGTGAGGAGCCATTTAGAAAACAAGCGCGCCTAATTCGCCGATACGGTGCAGCATCGGTAGTGATGGCATTTGATGAGGTAGGTCAAGCAGATACTTTTAAGCGCAAGACGGAAATTTGTCAGCGCTGCTATCAGATTCTCGTTAACGAGATTGGCTTCCCAGCAGAAGATATTATTTTTGATCCCAATATCTTTGCCATTGCGACGGGTATTGAAGAGCATGACAACTACGCAGTAGATTTCATTAACGCTACCCGCTGGATTAAAGAAAATCTGCCGGGCGCGAAGGTGAGTGGTGGCGTCTCTAATGTTAGCTTCTCGTTCCGCGGTAACGATCGCGTACGTGAAGCCATTCATACCGTGTTCCTGTACCACGCTATTCAGGCAGGTATGGACATGGGTATTGTGAATGCAGGGCAACTTGGCGTTTACGCAGACTTAGATCCAGAATTACGTGAGCGCGTTGAAGATGTAGTGCTCAATCGTTTTAAAGAAAAAGAAGGCAAGACTCCAACCGAGCGCTTGCTCGATATTGCTGACCAATTTAAGGGCGGCGGCGCCAAGCAAGTTGAGAACTTGGTGTGGCGTGAAGCCCCTGTGCGTGAGCGTTTAACCCATGCTTTGGTGCACGGCATCACCACCTTTATTGAAGAAGATACCGAAGAGCTGCGCGCGCAAATTATGGGTGCGGGCGGCCGTCCAATTGAGGTGATTGAAGGCCCCTTGATGGATGGTATGAATGTCGTTGGCGACTTGTTTGGTGCCGGCAAAATGTTCCTGCCCCAAGTGGTCAAGAGTGCGCGTGTGATGAAGCAAGCGGTGGCGATTTTGATTCCCTATATTGAGGAAGAAAAACGCTTACATATTGCTTCTGGCGGCGAAGCCAAGGCCAAAGGCAAGATTGTGATGGCAACCGTGAAGGGCGATGTGCACGACATTGGTAAAAACATTGTGACCGTGGTGCTGCAATGTAATAACTTTGAAGTTGCCAATATGGGTGTGATGGTGCCTTGTGCAGAAATCCTCAAGCGCGCCAAAGAAGAAAAAGCCGATATCGTTGGTCTTTCTGGTTTGATTACTCCGTCTTTAGAAGAGATGACCTACGTTGCTCAAGAGATGCAGCGTGATGACTATTTCCGCGAGCGTCAGATTCCGTTGATGATTGGTGGCGCTACAACTTCTCGAGTACACACAGCAGTGAAGATTGCACCGCATTACGATGGCCCGGTAGTTTATGTGCCTGATGCATCCCGTTCTGTTTCGGTTGCATCGAGTCTGCTCTCTGATGAAGGCTCCAAGAAATTTATCCAAGACTTACGCGATGACTATGTGCGCATACGTGAGCAGCACGCAAACAAAAAAGCATCCCCGACGATTTCACTCGAAGCCGCACGCAAGAATCGCGAGTTAATCGACTGGACTAATTATGTGCCTGAGAAGCCCAAGTTTATTGGGCGTCGTGTTTTTAAGAATTTTGCTCTTAGTGATATTGCTAAATACATTGACTGGACGCCGTTCTTTCAGACTTGGGATTTGGCTGGTAAGTTTCCAGCAATTTTGGATGATGAAATTGTTGGCGTAGAGGCTCGTAAAGTCTTTGAAGATGGCCAGGCCCTATTGGATAAATTGATCAAGGGCCAGTGGTTACAAGCCGACGCTGTAGTGGCCTTCTATCCAGCAAATACGATAGGTGATGACATCGTTTTGTACAGCGATGAAGCGCGCGAGCATCCATTGTTTGTTTGGCATAACTTGCGTCAGCAGTCAGAGAGACCCGTAGTCGACGGTGTTCGTCGACCTAACCGTTGCTTGGCAGATTACGTTGCGCCAAAAGATTCACACGTTGCCGATTACCTAGGTTGCTTTGCCGTTACAACTGGCCATGGTGTTGAGAAAAAAGTGGCTGAGTTTCATGCGAAGCATGATGACTACAGTGCAATCATGTTGCAATCTTTGGCTGATCGTTTGGCAGAAGCATTTGCAGAATTAATGCACCATCGTGTTCGTACTGATCTGTGGGGTTATGCAACTGATGAGATTTTGACGAATGATCAAATGATCAATGAGGAATACCGCGGCATCCGTCCAGCGCCAGGTTATCCAGCTTGCCCTGCCCATGAAGTTAAAAAAGACTTATTGCGTGTCATTGGTTCAGAAGATATTGGTATGACCCTGACTGAATCGATGGCGATGAATCCAGCTTCTAGCGTTAGCGGCTTTTATCTGGCACATCCAGATGCGCGGTATTTCAATGTGGGTAAGTTGTCAGCAGACCAAATTGAAGATCTTGCTAAGCGTCGCAATGAGTCTGTGGAAGATGTCCGTCGCCAGTTGGCGAGTTCAATCGACTAAGTCGGGCACACTTAGGTGGGGTGGTGGCTTTAAATGCCCCACATTACCGGCTCATCTTTGGCTTTAGCCTGTTTCATGAGCTCTAGGAAGGGGTAGGCACGCTGCCCCAGTCTGTCGGCCAGCTTCGGTTTTTCAGTATTTTCTTGGTCGGCCGTATTGCTTTTAGCCCGCTCTTCCAAGTCTTTCAGAATCGCGGTTTCTAAAGCGATGATGAGGGCTGGTAGTTGCTCAACCGTCAAAATACCTCTGGGCTCTAATGGGCGGCCCAAAATTTCAAAGATTCGCTGGGTCAGATCGGCCAGCATGATGACGTCAGGACCCGCTTTGGAGCGAAATTGATAGATCATTTCGATAGCTTACCACCTGATAAACTCACTTAACTATGTTGTTAACTAATAAAAATCGTTTAATTGAAATGCTTAGTGTGGCCCTACAGGGTTTGGCTCAGGAGCGTGGCTTGGGCGATGCCCCTGCGCCTCGCTTAGAGCGCCCCAAGGCGGTAGACCATGGAGATGTCGCCTGCAATATTGCACTTCAGCTTTCCAAGGCCTGGAAGCTAAATCCTAGGGAGTTGGCACAAGCCCTGGTTGAGCGTTTAGAGCAGCAACCCGGCTATGGCGACCTCATCGCCTCTTGCGATATCGCAGGGCCTGGGTTTATCAACTTCCGTCTTAGCAATACCGCTAAAACTGCTGTGGTGCAAGAAGTTCTCACGGCAGGACCTCAGTTTGGTCAGCTAGCTCCAGAAGCGGCTCCAGTCGCTAGCGCCATGATTGAATTTGTATCCGCAAATCCTACTGGTCCACTACACGTTGGCCATGGTCGTCAGGCTGCGCTAGGTGATGCTTTGGCAAATCTGTTGGCAACTCAGGGTATCAAGGTGCACCGAGAGTTTTATTACAACGATGCCGGAGTACAGATTGCGAATTTGGCGCTCTCAGTCCAGGCCCGCTTAAATGGCTTGAAGCCAGGCGATGCTGCGTGGCCGGAAAGCGCTTACAACGGTGATTACATTGCCGAAATTGCGATTGCTTTTAAGGCTTCATCTGAATATAAAGATGATCTTGAAGCTATTCGTCAATTTGCCGTAGCGTACTTGCGCAATGAACAAGATATCGACCTAAAAACATTTGGCGTGAAGTTTGATTGCTATTACCTAGAGTCTTCTTTGTATACCGATGGCAGCGTTGCAAAAATTGTTGAAGAGTTACAGGGTATTGGCAAAACCTATGAGTCTGAGGGCGCGCTTTGGCTTAAGACAACAGATGATGGTGACGATAAAGATCGTGTCATGAGAAAGTCTGACGGTAGCTTTACCTACTTTGTGCCAGATGTCGCTTATCACGCCAGCAAATGGAATCGTGGCTTTGAAAAAGTAATTAACGTTCAAGGCAGTGATCACCATGGCACGATCGCCCGTGTACGCTCAGGCTTGCAGGGTGTGGCACAGAGGCGTGGCTGGGATATTCCAAAAACCTATCCCGACTATGTATTGCATAAGATGGTGACAGTAATGCGCCATGGTGAAGAAGTCAAAATCTCTAAACGTGCAGGCTCCTATGTGACTGTGCGCGACTTGGTTGAGTGGTCCGGTGGCATTACACCAGAGATGACTGTGGATGAGCGTGAGTTAGCACTTCAGCGAGGACGAGATGCTGTGCGCTTCTTCCTCATCTCTCGCAAGGCTGATACTGAATTTGTATTTGATGTGGATTTAGCGTTGCAGCAAAATGATGAGAACCCCGTGTTCTATGTTCAGTATGCCCATGCGCGAATTTGCTCAATCTTGACTCAATGGGGTGGACAGGTTTCCGACCTCAAGGATGCAGACCTCTCTTTGTTACAAAGCAAAGCATCTGATCATTTGCTGCGACGCTTAGCTGAATACCCAGAAATGCTCACTGATGCGGCGGCAGACTTGGCGCCTCATGCTTTAGCGTTTTACTTGCGTGATTTAGCGGGAGACTTCCATGCTTTCTATAACGCCGATCGCGTGTTGGTGGATGATCCTGCATTGAAATTGGCTCGCCTGGCGTTGCTTTCAGCGACGCGCCAGGTGCTTGAAAATGGATTAAAAGTACTAGGTGTTTCAGCACCCGCTAAGATGTAAGCTGTAGTTGTTAACTAGCGCTTAAGAAGTAAAAAGAAGGATGGGGACACGATGAAAAAAAACAATCAACACACCAGCTTCACTCCAAAGACCCAGTCTTCGAGCCCAGAGTATGGCGGCACCATTCTAGGTTTTATCTTGGGGCTTGGGGTTGGCCTAGGCGTTGCTTTTGTGATTGCCTTTTACCTTTCCAAAAATACGCCTCAAGAGCGTCCTGGAGTAAGAGCCCCTAACCTCCCTCTCACGATTAAGTCAGGTTCAGCGTCTGCGGAGGGTGAGGCGACTGCCCCAGCAGAGCCTTTAGACCTCAATAAACCTTTGCAGGGTAAGTCAGCAGCATCTGCCCCTAATACGTCAGACCCAATTGCTGATCTAGCGAATGGCAAGAGGCCGGCAGAAGCTGCCACAGCCGCCAAATCCGAGGCAATTTATTTCTTGCAAGTGGGCGCCTTTAATAAACGCGCTGATGCGGATGCGCAAAAAGCAAGTTTAGCTATTCAGGGCATTCAGTCTCAATTGAGTGAGATTAGCAGTGAGGGCAATACACTCTGGCGCGTACGCGTTGGCCCATATAACAGTGTTGAAGAAAGCAATCCCGTGCGAGATAAATTAAATGGCATGGGCATTAAACCGAGCGTTATCAAATCTAGCAAATCATGATTACATTATCAAAGTCTAAGCGAGCCCTTTTATCTGCCGCCATTCTTGGCTTGGCGTTTTCTTTTTCAGGGCTTACTGCTGCGCAAAGTCCTAAGATCGAAGAGGGGTTTGATTACCGTATTCTGCCCATCCCTCAGCCAGTTGAAGTCAAGGGGAAGGTTGAGGTCATCGAGTTCTTTTGGTACGGCTGCCCGCATTGTTATGACTTTGAGCCAGAGTTGAGTGCTTGGGTTAAGCGTCAGCCTAGCAGCGTAACCTTCCGTAGGGTGCCTGTTGCTTTCCGTGACGACTTCATGCCACACAGTCAGCTGTTCTATGCCTTAGAAGCTATGGGTAAGGGCGAGGCGATGAATGAAAAAGTGATGTACGCCATGCACAAAGAAAATAAGCGTCTCATGACAGAAAATGAGATTGCAGACTGGGTAGCCTCTCAAGGCATTGATCGCAATACTTTCTTGGCTACCTATCGCTCATTTGCTGTGGTATCTAAAGCGCGCGCTGCAAGACAGGTGGCTGATGCCTATCGCATTGATGGTGTGCCAACTATTGTGATGCAGGGTCGCTATGTGACCTCTCCATCGATTGCTGGAACCAAAGCTAAAGCGATTGCGGTCATGGATTATTTAGAGCAAAAAATCCGCAAGGATAAGTACAAGTAATTCAGAGTCTTAGATTTTGACGAAGCGCCGTACGATCCAAAAATAGAGTGGGTATGGCAAGATTCTGAGGAACTTTAAGAAACCTGAAAATCGCTTTGGGAAGTGGATATCAAATTCCCCGGCCTGAATTCCGCTGAGGATTTCTTGTGCAGCCTTGTCAGCAGTGATGAGTGCTGGCATTTCAAAATCGTTCTGCGCGGTAGCTTCGGTTGCCACAAACCCCGGCGAGATTAGGTGCACGCTCACACCCTGCGGTAGTAAGTCGTAATACAGGGTTTCGCAGAAATTAATAATTCCTGCTTTGCTAGGCCCGTAGGCTAGGGCTTTTGGTAGTCCGCTATATCCAGCTACGCTGCCAACGATGGCAATATGACCAGCATGCTCTTTGAGCATATTGGGTAAAACAATGCTAACTGCCCGCATGGGCCCGAGCAGGTTGGCATCAATGGTTTTCTGCGCAATCTCAAAGTCAAAATTATCGGCGCGTAAAGGGGTGTATACGCCTGAAACAAATAGCATGAGATCCAATCCACCCCAGGTATCTAGGATGCATTGATAGGCGGAAATGAGCTGCTCTTGCTGCGTCACATCGAGTGGGAGGGTTAAGGCTTGCCCTAGCTCTGCAGACTGCGCAAGGGCGTTTAGTCGCTCGGCACGACGGCTGGAGAGGGCGACTTTGGCGCCTGCTTTAATAAAGGCTTTTGTACAGGCTTCACCGATTCCACTCGAGGCCCCAATGATCCAAATCCGTTGCCTTGCAAAAGAATTGATTCCTTTTTGTTTCATGGGTGTAGGGCATCGCTTGTGGAAATAACATCTTGGTGTTTAAGGGTGTATTGCACAACATCAATATTCTTTTCGGAGAATCCAGCAGCGCAATACATGAGATAGAAATTCCACAGTCGAATAAAGGCCTCGTCAAAACCAAGGCGATAGATTTCTTCAATCTTGTGATTAAAGCTATCGCGCCAAAGGCATAAGGTCTTGGCATAGTCAGCACCAAATGCAAACTCTGCCTCAACCTCTAAACCCGCATTAGCTGCAGCAGCTTTGAATTTAGAAGGCGAGGGAAGCATGCCGCCTGGGAAAACATACTGCTGAATAAAGTCGGTGCTGTGGCGATAGCGATCAAATAAATCTTCTGCGATCACGATAGTTTGGATACAGGCTCGACTACCCGCTTTTAGTCTATTAGCAACTGTCTGGAAGTATTCACCCCAATGGTTCTCGCCAACTGCTTCAAACATTTCGATGGAGGCAATGCCATCAAATTGCTCTGTACAGTCACGATAGTCTTGGAGGCGTACCTCGAATTGCTGTTGAGTGCCTGCCTCTGCATTGACCTTTTGAAGTCTAGTGTCTGCAAAAGATTTTTGCTCCGTGGATAAAGTCAGGCCGGTAACTTGATTGCCATTACGTAAGGCCTCTTCCATAAAGCCACCCCAGCCACAGCCAATCTCTAGTAGCTGGTCGCCCGGTTTAGTGTGGATGGAGTCTAGTATGCGTTTGATCTTAGCGCGCTGCGCATCCACCAGGGATTGCTTGTTTCCCTCAGAGAACCAGGCGCTTGAGTAGCTCATGGTGGGATCTAGCCAAAGAGTGTAGAAGGCGTTGCCTAAGTCATAGTGAGCATGAATATTTTTGCGACTACCAGATTTGGAGTTGTCTCTAAACCAATGTCTCAGGCGATACGCTATAGATCCTAGCCAGCTTCCATAGATGGCTTTTTCTAGGATGTTGCGATTGCGGATGGCTAATTCCAGAACGGTTTTAAGGTCAGGCGTATTCCACTCGCCCTGAATATAGCTCTCGGCAAAGCCAATATCACCATGAGATAAAACTTGTTTAAAGACGGACCAGTCTAAAACTTGAATTTCTGCATGAGGTTGGTCTGAGCTATTGCCAAATTCTCTGACTTCCTTATTTGGCAGGGTGAGCACCAAATGCCCGCTGCGCAATTGCGCTAAAAGACCCAATAAGGTTTGTGTACTTGCACGATATTGTTGCTGTTTGGATTCGCGCTTCTCAGGACGGGAGAAGGTGAGGCGAGATAGTAGGGATTGACCGGGGCGATTCATCGAGTAATTTCAAGTTCTGGTGGTTTAGGTTTCGAGTAAAAGGGTACACCTTTTAACCATAATTTCAATGCCTGCCAGTGAATGCGGCCAATAACGCCCAGACTCATTAGGGGGTAGCGCAGGAAGGCAAGATAGAGGGCGCGTTTGTCCAAGGGTTGAGCAAGACCGCTGATGCTGGTATTGATCAATGGGGCGCCATCTTCGTGGAGTTCAATCCTGCAAACAATATTGCGCCGTGAATTGCTGT
Source organism: Burkholderiaceae bacterium (assembly GCA_947374315.1). Next base: position 9,549 of record CANCBK010000053.1, read on the forward strand.
CTTGAGGAAATAGAAAGCGGAAGTGGTATTCACCGCGTACATCACAGAACGGCGATACGTGGAATACCTTCTTGCTCACTAGAGTCTCCCCAGATTGCAGAGCCTTGCCAGAATCATGATGTAGTAAATAGCAGTGTCGTTCACCAAAAGTATTATTTACCTCAGCGAGAACTGCCTTAACTTCACCATTTGCTTGGGTGCAAATCCAAAAGCTGACGGGATTAAAGACATAGCCAAGCACTCGCGGAAAGGTTTGCAACCAAATCTCACCATCCACATGCTGGATATGATTTTCTTTAAGAATCGTCTCGATCCAAGACAGGCTATCTATATTGCCCAAGCCATGATCTTGATCGAAGAATGAAAAAAGCCCGAATCGATTGTCTTTGAGGCCGCGCTGGCTGAGTAATGTTGGGTCATTCCTGCGCGCACGCATCGGAATGGATAAAGTGAAGACGCCATAGCCGAACGCATTTTTAGCAGGGCGAAAACGTCGATGCTTCACCGCTCCAAAATTAATCGTTGGAAAATTCATTTGTTAACTATTTTCAGTGGTCTTTGAAAGGCTGCGATGACTAATATTTTCCATCAAATCTTTAGCTACCAACTCGCCAGAGCGCAGGCCGTCCTCATGAAAGCCAAATCCAGTCCATGCGCCGCAATACCAGATTGAAGAGTTCCCTTGAATGAGTGGCAGCTCTTTTTGCGCCTGCACTGCACGCATATCAAATACAGGATGCGAGTAATGAATTTCTTCATGAACCAATGTTGACTTAGGATTGGTTAGCGGGTTCAAGCTCACAATAATCTGCGTGTTCTCGAATGCTTCAGGCAGGGGTTGCAAGCGATTGATTAAATAATTGACGCTGACGTGTTGTTGCGCAGTGGGCGTTGCTCCAGATTTTGCGGTGTAGTTCCAGGCTGCCCAGCAGCGCTCAGTGGCTGGTAAGAAGTCCTTATCCGTATGCAAAATTGCACGATTCTTTTGATAAGGCACGGAGGCCAAAATATTGCGGACATCTTGGCCAATGCCATGAACGAGATCTAAGGTTTGATCGCTATGGCACGCCATTACCACTTCATCAAACTGGTGTGATCCTGAGGGTGTCACTACTTCAACTGGCGAGTGTTCAGCTTGACTTGTATTGACGCGAGAAACGGATTCACGCACAAATTGGACTTGATGTTTCTCGAGGGCTGCTACTAAAAGCTTTACGTATTCTCTTGATCCGCCTTTAACGGTAAGCCATTGCGGGCGATTTTGGATTTGCAAAAGTCCATGGTTGTGGCAAAAGCGAACCATAGTCTGAATCGGAAACTCCAGCATCTGCTCAACAGAGCATGACCAAATAGCCCCAATCATCGGCAAGAAATAATTTTCTCTAAAGCTCGTGCTAAAACGATTGCGATCTAAAAAGTCTTTAATGCGTTCATCTGGCTCTGCGTATTCAAGCTTAGCGGTAATTTGCTCTTCAGCGAGTTGAGTGGCAAGGCGATTGAAGCGCAAGATGTCATAAGCCATTCTCCAAAATGAAGGCGAGAGCAAATTAGATCTTTGCCCAAAGAAGGAATTAAGATCGTTACCAGCCCATTCAATTTTTTTACTGCGCCCAGTTTTCTCGCTAGCATCAATTGATACTGAAAAAGACATTTCTGACGGCGCAATTGGAACCTGAATTTCCTCAAACAGGCGAACTAAGCGAGGATAGGTTTTGCGATTAAATACCAAAAATCCAGTATCTACTCCATGGGTAATTTTTCCTTGAGGAGTCTCAAGGGTGAGATCCACGGTATTACTGTGACCGCCAATATGGTTTCCGCCCTCGAAGATGGTAATGTCTAAATCGGGCTGCTGTCTTAATGCATATGCGCATCCTAAGCCAGATATACCGGCGCCAATAATGGCAACTTTTTTCTTAAGCACTAAATTTTCTCTCCAAGAAGTTTTTCTATTTCACCGGTAATGCTAGTGCTCGTTGGTTTAGTCATGCTGCCATATGACTCGACAACATTCCCGTTACGATCAATGAGATATTTGTAAAAATTCCATTTGGGAGTTGTACCGGTTTTAGCAATCAACATCTTAAATAAAGGATTTGGATTATTGCCGCTGACTGAGCTCTTAGCAAACATGGGGAATTTCACGTCATAAGTATTTTTGCAGAAGTCGGCAATTTCTTTATTGCTACCCGGCTCTTGCTGCCCAAAATCATTCGATGGAAATCCCAATACGACTAAGCCGCGATCTTTATATTTGGCATATAGCTTTTCAAGGCCCT
>CANCBK010000054.1 GCA_947374315.1 Burkholderiaceae bacterium
ATTGGTTGAAGTAACGCCGAAAAGCGTACGAATCCGTAAGCGTCATTTGAAAGAGCATGACCGTAAGAAAGCTTCCCGCGAGTAATTACGGAGTGCTTCAGTAAGTAAATAAGAGTCACCTTTGGGTGGCTCTTATTTTTCCTTCATGCCAATCCTCTAAAACCTTAGTAAATTATTTATTTCATGCTGCCATCTATTGAACAACGCCTTGCCCAAGAGTTATCCGCTAAACCTGCTCAAGTTGCTGCTGCCATCGCATTGATGGATGAGGGTGCAACAGTTCCTTTTATTGCGCGTTATCGTAAAGAGGCGACAGGCGGCTTGGATGATACGCAGTTACGTTTACTAGAAGACCGTCTAGGGTATTTGCGTGAACTGGAAGAGCGACGCAAGGCGATTGTTTCTTCTATAGAAGAACAGGGCAAGATGACTCCCGAGTTACTCAAAGCCATCATGTTGGCAGAGGATAAAACGCGCTTAGAAGATCTCTATCTCCCTTACAAGCTCAAGCGTCGTACTAAGGCTCAAATAGCCTTAGAGGTTGGATTAGAGCCTTTGGCAAATGATTTATTGGCAAACCCCACACTCGATCCAGAAGTGGAAGCGGCCAAATACCTTAAAGAAGCATTTACATCCGACCAAGGTGAGAACCCTGGTGTGGCTGATACCAAAGCTGCCCTTGAAGGCGCACGTCAGATTTTGATGGAGCGCTTTGCAGAGGATGCTGGCTTAGTGCAGTCACTGAGAACCTATTTGCAAGAGCATGGCGTTGTGGAATCCAAGGTCATATCCGGTAAAGAGCAAGAGGGCGAGAAATTCGCGGATTACTTCGATTACTCCGAGCCTATTGCCGCAATCCCTTCACATCGTGCCTTGGCTTTATTTAGGGGTCGTCGTGAACAGATGTTGATGGTCAATTTGCGCCTGGATACCGAAGAAGAAAAACCAAAATGGGATGCGCCTCATAATCCATGTGAATCCCGCATTGCTAACCAATTCAAGATTAAAAACGAAGGTCGTCCTGCAGACCAATGGCTGGTAGAGACGGTGCGCTGGACTTGGCGCATTAAGTGCTCCATGCATTTGGAGTCAGAATTGATGAGCGCTTTGCGTGAGCGTTCTGAGACTGAGGCAATTAATGTCTTTGCTCGTAACCTCAAAGATTTACTGCTGGCTGCACCTGCAGGACCAAAGGTCACCATTGGTCTAGATCCTGGCATGAGAACCGGTGTCAAGGTTGCAGTTGTGGATGCCACTGGTAAGGTGGTGGATACAGATGTGATTTACCCACACCAGCCCAAGAATGACTGGGATGGCTCATTACATACCCTAGCGAAATTAGCAGAGAAGCACAAGGCGACTTTGATTTCAATTGGTAACGGTACAGCTTCACGTGAGACGGATAAGTTGGCGCAAGATTTAATTAAAGCCAAGCCTGAGCTCAAGCTCACTAAGATCGTAGTCTCAGAAGCGGGCGCATCAGTTTATTCAGCTTCTGAGTACGCCTCAAAAGAATTGCCTGGTATGGATGTGTCTTTACGCGGAGCAGTATCGATCGCTAGAAGATTGCAAGATCCGTTGGCGGAATTGGTGAAGATTGATCCGAAGTCGATTGGTGTCGGTCAGTACCAACATGATGTGATGCAGACTCAGCTTGCTAAATCATTGGTGGCAGTCGTTGAAGATTGCGTGAATGCGGTTGGTGTAGACGTCAACACGGCATCCGCGCCATTGCTAGCAAGGGTTTCAGGTCTTAGCAGCACCGTTGCAGAAGGTATCGTGACTTACCGGGATAGCAATGGCGCCTTTCAGACGCGGGCAGATTTACGTAGCGTGCCACGCTTAGGCGATAAGACTTTTGAACAGGCCGCTGGTTTCTTGCGCATCATGAATGGCAAAGATCCTCTGGATGCATCAGCGGTACACCCAGAATCCTATCCTTTGGTAGAGAAGATTCTGAAAGATATTAAGAAGGGCGTCAAAGAAGTTATTGGTGATGCAACTATTCTCAAAGGCCTCAGCCCAGAAAAGTATGCCGATGAGAAGTTTGGTGTTCCCACGGTCACCGACATCATCAAAGAATTAGAAAAGCCAGGCCGTGATCCACGTCCTGAGTTCACTACGGCAACCTTTAAAGACGGCGTAGAAAAAATCAGCGACCTTAAGGCCGATATGATTTTGGAAGGTGTTGTGACTAATGTTGCAGCTTTTGGCGCATTCGTAGATATTGGTGTTCATCAAGATGGCCTGGTTCACATTTCCGCGCTAGCCAATACCTTTGTAAAAGACCCGCACACTGTAGTTAAGGCCGGGCAGGTTGTTAAGGTCAAAGTGCTAGAAGTAGATGAGAAGCGTAAGCGTATTGCGTTGACCATGCGACTATCAGATGAGGCGCCTAAATCTACTGCAGGCGCAAAGCCAGAGCAAAGAGCAAATCGCCCAGGCGCTCCAAGAAATCCAGAAGCCAGAAAGCCTCAGGAAGATAGAAGATCTGTACCCCCAATGAATAATGCGATGGCGGCAGCCTTTGGGAAGTTGAAAAAATAAAAGCTTAATTGCCCCTGATAGCCAGCGGCTATAAAATTGATAACATTGATGGGATTCCAATCCAAGAGATCCCACGCAATGCAAATTTTTTCCCAGCAAGATTTTGAGCAAAATCCCAACTTGGCTCTGCATGCTAGCCAGTCTGGCCATGTATTGATTGTTGAAAATGACCAGCCTATGTATGTGCTGATGAGTTTCTCTGATTTCCGATGTGCTACTGGGATGCCAAATAATATTAGCGATCTTCTGAAAATGGATGGTGCCGATTCCATTGATTTTGAACCACAAAATCTAAATTTTATCCCTCGGGCTGTATAGAGCTCTGTCATTAATCTGTAATATATTTCCATATAATTGGAAATATGAAAAATGCTAATGCCATTTCCGCCTTTTTGGCCTTAGGTCAGGAATCCCGTCTCAATATATTCCGGCTAATCGTTCAGCGCGGTGAGCTTGGTTTAACTCCAGGCGACATCATTGAAAAGCTAGGCATTCCCAATGCGACTCTGAGCTTCCACTTAAAGGAGTTGGTTCAGGCGAATCTGCTGCTTGTCGAGCGCCAAAGTCGTAATCTAATCTACCGTCCCAATGCATCTTTAGTGCAAGACTTAAGTGCATTCTTATTGGATAACTGTTGCGGTGGTCAACCCTGCACCCCCATTAAATCTCCCAAGAAATCCAAGGCCCTATGAAAACTTACAACATCCTCTTTCTTTGCACTCATAACTCCGCACGTTCTATCTTGGGCGAAGCTTTGGCATCTACCCACCCGAGTGGTAAGTTCGTAGGCTATTCGGCTGGATCCACTCCAGGCACGAGCGTTAATCCGATTGCTGCAGACATTGCAGTGGAGTTGGGAATGGATCGCACTCTGTTGAAGTCTAAAAGCTGGGATGTCTTTGCAGAGCCCAATGCGCCAAAGATGGATTTCATCATCACGGTTTGTGACAATGCCGCTGGTGAGGTTTGCCCATTCTGGCCAGGTCAACCGGCTACTGCACATTGGGGCTTTCCTGATCCTTCGCAAGTGCAGGGTAGTGATCTAGAAAAACGGGCAGCCTTTAATACCGTGATGAATGGCCTCAAGAGACGGATTGATATCTTGGCTAGCATGCCTCTAGAAAAATTAGACTCAATGACCCTTAAAGCAATCCATACATCAATCTAAGTCAAAGCATGAACACCTTAACTAAAAAACTCTCCTTTCTTGATCGTTACCTCACGGTATGGATCTTTGCTGCAATGGCCTTTGGCATTGGGTTAGGCCACTTCATGCCTGGTATTGAGGGGTTTATTAACTCCTTCCAGGTGGGAACAACAAACATCCCAATCGCTATTGGCCTGATCTTAATGATGTACCCACCGTTTGCCAAAGTGCGTTACGAGGATTTGCCGGATGTTTTTAAGGACAAGCGCATCTTCCTTATTTCCTTGTTGATGAACTGGATTGTTGCCCCAACATTAATGTTCTTTTTGGCAATTACCTTTGTGCCGGATCAACCTGAATATATGGCAGGCTTGATTCTGATTGGTATCGCGCCTTGTATTGCGATGGTGATTGTTTGGAATGATTTGGCAAAAGGCTCTACTGAATATGCGGCTGGCTTAGTGGCATTTAATGCCATCTTTCAGGTTCTATTCTTCAGTGTCTATGCGTATTTCTTTCTGACCGTTTTGCCTCCTTACTTTGGCTTGGCCGCATCCAATGTCAGCGTAAGCATGGGGCAGATTGCGGAGAGTGTTTTTATCTACCTTGGTGTACCTTGTATTGCGGGTATCTTGACTCGGGTAGTGATGTTGAAGTTCATTTCTAAAGAGCGTTATCACGAGCAGTTCGTGCCGCGTATCGGTAAGCTCACTTTGATTGCTTTGCTATTCACTATTGTGGTGATGTTTAGCTTGAAGGGAAAACTCATTCTGAGTTTGCCAATGGATGTGCTCACTATTGCCATTCCACTGTTAGTATTTTTCCTAAGCATGTTCATGCTGACTTTTTTTGTGACAGGCAAGATGGGTATAGATTACAAGCGCTGCTGCACACTCTCATTTACAGCCTCTAGCAATAACTTTGAGCTAGCCATTGCTGTCGCTATTGCGGTATTTGGGATCAACTCAGGCGCTGCCTTTGCTGCAGTCATAGGTCCTCTAGTGGAGGTGCCTATTATGATTGGATTGGTTACTGTGGCGCTCTGGTTTAAAGAGCGTTATTACCAAAAATAAGCCTTGCTTATGCTCTATAAGGTCTAACCAGCGCCTCTAAGCCAAAGGCGTCGCTCGTATGCCTGAGTTCATCAATTGATGTTCTCAGCTTCTTGAGCTCCCCGCAAGATAACTTGCGTAATTTTTTCCGATCCATGCCGTAGGTGTCTACTAGATACCGAGCTCTAGATAGGCATATCTGTAAACGAATTAGCCAGTACACCGCAAAAATTCCAGGGGCGAACAAGAGAAGCAAAAGACTCATTTAGAAATCCATAAATAGGCCGTCACTTGGACGGCCTATTGAAGTTAATCTGATGATGAAGTTACGTACTTACTTGATTAATAGAACAGGCTGCTTAGCTGTATTGCTGATCTTCTGAGCAACTGAACCCATCAGCGCATCAATAAAGCCAGTTCTACCTTTTGAGCCCATCACAATGAGATCAAACTTTCCCTTTGTGGCAAGCGCAAGGATTTCCTCGGCAACGTTGCCGCGCTGGATCACTGCGCTGTGTTTTACGCCTGCAGTATCTAGTGCTTTTTGAGCTGCTTTAAGTTCTTTCTCGCTCACTTCTTTGAGGTAGTCATCAATCACGTTATTCGCTACGAACTGCTTCACGTGCCCAAGGCCAATGTCGTCATGGACGCTAATCAATGTGACTGTGCTTTTACTGCGTAGGTCTTTGACTAGCTTTCCGACATACTTTGCAGCATTAAGTGATGATTTAGAGCCGTCAATCGGTAGTAGTATTTTCATAATGCCCTCAATTCTGATAGTGATTAAATTGCAACTGCATTAATTCAAGATACTCTTTAAATCACTATAAATCTATGCGCAATACGAATACCCTACTAATTCATTTATCTATTGATTGTGGGGCTATTTTAGAAAAGCGTCGTAAAAGGTTTTGATGATGAGGATGGTCACCAAAATAAAGAAGCCTTTACGTATGAAGGCATTTCCGTGTTTGATAGCAATCTTGGTGCCAATTTGACCACCTACAAGATTGGCGCTGGCCATGAGTAAGCCGAGTTTCCAGTCAAAATAACCAAGATAGAAAAACACGCATAGCGCGCCAAGATTGGAGGCAATATTGAGAAACTTTGCAGGCGCTGCAGAGCGCAAGAAATCAAATCCCAGCACACGGGTATAGAAGAGCTTATAAAAGGCGCCCGCTCCTGGCCCTAAAAAGCCATCATAAAAACCAATGATGCCGGCGCCAGTAGAGGCAATCGCTTTTTGTTTGCGGTGATCATGTTTTGGTGCATGAACCAGGCCGGCGCTAGATTTGATATTAAAGATCAGCAGCGCTATCAATAAAAATGGCAGGGCAGCCCTAAGCCACTCTGTCGGCAAACGGGTAACGAGATATGCTCCAGCAACCGAAGCAAAGAAGGCAAACGCTGAAGAGATAATCACCAGACCCCATGGACTCTTATTGGCGCGGCTGTACTGAATAGCTGAGCCAATCGTCCCAATGATTGAGCCAAACTTATTAACGGACAGCAGGGTAGCCGGTGGAAAGCCTGGCAGTACTGCAAATAGCGCTGGGACCTGAATCATTCCGCCCCCGCCAATGATGGAGTCAACCAGACCCGCAAATAAGGCGCAGGCAAACAACAAGCTGAGGTCGAAAACGGAGAGTTCAAACATAGTGTCTTTTGTTCTTCTAGTTCTTTTAAGTAGTGCCAGCCTATTTTAGAGGGGTTTTATTAAGGTGCAATCAGAATGGTGCTCCAGCTGGATTGACTGGATAATCTAGCTCATATGAAAGTCAATTCTGAAGGGGTGTCCTCGTCGAGGGTGTATTTGCCAGCTGGGCAGAGCCATGCTTGTTTGCTGGACTTCTTTATTGCTAATTTCCCGCATATTGACCAAGGTGAGTGGGAAGCTCGTTTTGAAGAAGGTTTGGTAATGACTGCGGACGGAGTTCCAGTCCAGGCTAATGATACTTATCTTCCGAATACGCATTTGTTGTATTTCAGGCGCTTGGCTCGAGAGCCAGAAATTCCTTTCGAGGAAGTCATCCTATTTCAGGATGAGCATATTTTGGTTGCTGATAAACCCCATTTTTTACCGGTTACACCAAGCGGTCTTTATCTGCACCAAACCCTCCTGAATCGTTTGAAGAAAAAGACAGGTATTCAAGATCTGAGTCCAATTCATCGGATTGATCGAGACACTGCTGGCTTAGTTATTTTTTCAGTGAATCCGAAAGAGCGAGCGCAATATCAAAATCTGTTCAGAGATCGTGTAGTCAAAAAAGTCTATGAAGCTATCGCACCGTATTCAGAAGAGCTCATTAATAAATTGCCGATGACTTATCAAAGCAGGTTAGAGGAGTCCGAACACTTTCTGCAGATGCAAGAGGTGGAAGGCGAGCCTAATGCTGATACCTTGATTGAGTTACTTGAAGCATCTAAACCCTGGGCTAGATACCGCCTAACCCCTGGCAGTGGAAAGAAGCACCAATTACGTTGCCATCTCAATAGTCTGGGAATACCTATTCGCCATGACCAGATCTATCCCATCCTGACCCCTTATCAGGAATACGATTTGGACTTCTCTAAGCCCTTACAGTTGTTAGCTAGGGAAGTTGCATTTCTAGATCCCGTTACCGGTAATGCACGTCATTTTATTAGCAATCAAGTATTAAGTATTTTTTCATTGCCCAGTTGATAAAAAATTCTACCTATACGTCGAAGATTTCTATACAGTGGACGAATGATGTAAATCACCATTTCATAGGAAAGTGAATATGAGTAAAGAAATTTTAGGGGCAGATGGCCTTCCGGGACATGACTATTTCTTGGATGCCGTTAATCACATTGATGAGGCTGTAGCAAATAATACGATTGCTGCAAGCGCAGCTAAAGGCCTGGTCTTTAGCTTGGTGGAAACTTTGGGTGCTATGGTGGGTGACCCCGATTTGCCGAGTCACCTGAAGTCCGGCTACATGGGTGCCTTGGATCTTGCGGTGGAATTAGAGGCAAAGCTCGCAAAGTAACTAAGTTGCGAAAGTGACGTTAGTAAGGGCAGCTTCGGTTGCCCTTATCCATTTAAAATGTCATGCATATCAACCTATATTGAAGTTTATGAGCAAGCCCCCAAAGAAACGTTTAGCAGTCGCGCCCATGATGGAGTGGACAGACCGTCACTGTCGCTCTTTTCATCGCACACTTACTAAAGGAGCGGTTCTTTATACCGAGATGGTCACTACCGGCGCGCTTATTCATGGTGATGTACCTCGTCATTTGGATTATTCGCAAGATCAGCATCCAGTCGTTCTTCAACTGGGTGGTTCTGAGCCATCCGATTTAGCTAAGGCTGCTGAATTAGCCCAGCAGTGGGGCTATGACGAGATTGATCTCAATTGCGGCTGTCCATCTGAGCGTGTTCAGCGAGGAGCATTTGGCGCTTGTTTAATGGCAGAACCAAAACTGGTTGCAGATTGCGTCAAAGCAATGAAGGTGGCTGTTGACACTCCGATTACCGTAAAGCATCGACTTGGTTTGGATTCGATGGATGCCGCCAATTCTGAAGCGGATTATCAATTTGCTCTCAACTTTATTCTTGCTGTAGCTGATGCTGGTGCTAGTCAGGTGACCATTCACGCACGTAATGCCGTTCTCAAAGGTTTATCTCCGAAAGAAAATCGCAGCAAACCACCTCTACGTTATGAGGTGGCAGCTAAGCTTCGTCTAGATGCCCAGAAGCAATTTCCGAATCTAAAAGTATTGCTGAATGGCGGACTAGAAACCAATGACCAAATTGCTGGTCATTGGGATGACTTTGATGGCTTTATGGTGGGTAGGGCGGCATACCATTTTCCGGCATTGCTCTTAGGCTGGGATGACATGATCAATACGGATGGAGATGCCGCTGGATATCTATTTAGTGAGACTGAATGGCATCGCATTCAAATTGCATTGGTGAAACAGGTACAGGCTTGGTTTGATGAATGTCAGGCCAAAGGCAAACCTTTTTATATTGGCGCCTTTACAAGGCATATTTTGGGATTGGCTCATGGCAGGGCGGGCTCACGTTATTGGCGTCAACGCCTTTCAGATCATCACGCTCTGGCTAAGGTTCAAAGTAAAGCTGCTATTTTGGATTTCTTTATTGATGCGAGCTTGTGCCTTGGGGATTGGGCTGCCTTTGAGTTCGAAAGCGTCTAAACGCACAATCTAAGCCATTTTTGACAGGGTTTTGGCTCAAAAGCTATAATCTATGTCTTCAGTGGCGGACGTAGCTCAGTTGGTAGAGTCCCAGATTGTGATTCTGGTTGTCGCGGGTTCGAGCCCCGTCGTTCGCCCCACCGAATACTGCAGTATCCTAAAGCTCCCTTTGTGGGGCTTTTTTATTTTCTAGATTTCATCCATGAAAAAATTCGACTTTCTTACTATTCTCTTTGGCTTGTTGCTCTCCGTTATTGCGCTGTATTTCATGTTGCGACCATCTACTGCGACAAGCGCCCCTGCATCAACCATTCCCGTTATAAAAGTCGGCACTGTGTCTTGGGATCAAACCGAGATGACGATTGCCGATGTCATAACATTTGCTGATGCCACTGGCTTTGTAAGTCAGGCAGAGAAAAACGGCGGCGGACTTTCTTATGAAGCAGGCTTTGTGAAGAAACCCGGTTGGACTTGGAAAGCGCCTTATGGTGTTCCTGCAAAAGCAAGTGAGCCTGCGGTGCATCTGAATCAAGCTGAAGCGGTATCTGTTTGTCGCTTCTACGGCAAACGATTACCTACTGAAGCTGAGTGGACATCTGCAGCTTTTCTTGAGCAAAGAGAAGCTCCTCCAGTCGGCTTCACCAAAGGTCAGCGTTATCCATTTCCTGGCGGAGCTACTCCAGAGGTCTCGCATTGCTTAAGCGGATGTGGTGACTATAAGGGTGTGGCGCCAGCGGGCGCATTAAACCGCGGTACTGGACATGTGCCCACAGGCACTACCAAGCCAGGCGTCAATGGCTTATTAGATATGGGTGGCAACGTTTGGGAGTGGACGGCTACTGAGCGCAATGGCGGCTTCATTACCCGCGGTGCCTCCTGGTGGTACGGACCAGAAAGACAAAAGGAGTCCGATGTGGAGTCTAAGCCGGCTGATATTGGGGTGGTTTATATAGGCTTTCGCTGCGTGAGCTGATCCCATGAAACAATAGGGGATGACCAATTCCGTAGTCGATCCATCCGCCATTGAAATTACTCCTGAATACCAGGACGTAATCGACGCCATTGAGCGTCACGACCCTTATATTTTTGTGAGCGGTAAGGCGGGCACTGGCAAGACAACCTTAATTGGTTACCTGCGAGAGAACATTCTCGGCAATGTAGTGGTAGTGGCGCCAACTGGTGTGGCTGCACTTCAAGTGAAGGGTGTCACGATTCATTCTTTCTTTCGCTTACCGCCACGCTTGATATTCCCAGAAGAGGATATCAAGCCCTTAAAAGACAAGCGTCTTTATAAAGATATCCGCCTACTCATCATTGATGAGATCTCCATGGTGAGAGCAGATGTAGTCGATGCGATGGATTTATTCCTGCGCGCCAATGGCCCGCACAAGAGCCAGCCCTTTGGTGGCATTCAGGTGATGTTTGTGGGGGACTTATTCCAGTTGCCTCCCGTGGTTTCCAATGCTGATATGCAAGTGCTCGCTGAGCGCGGATACGAAGGACCATACTTCTTCTGTTCCATGGCCTTGCATCGTAAAGATGTGACCATGGTGGAGTTATCCAAGATTTTCCGCCAAAAAGATGCGCACTTTGCAGGCCTACTCAATCAAATCCGCATTAATCAAGATATTGATGAAGAGCTTGATACCTTAAATGCTGTTTGTTATGAAACCAAAAAAGAGGCTGACGAACAAACCATTACCTTAACCACAACTAATGCGCGCGCAGATCAAATTAATGGCGCGGGCCTACGAGCATTAACTACTGATGCCAAGGTCTACACCGGCAATAGCACTGGTAAGTTCAATGTAGATGATCGTAATTTGCCGTCGCCTAATCATTTAACCCTGAAGGTTGGCGCTAAGGTGATGTTTACGGCAACCGATAGCAACTTTCCTAAGCGTTGGGTGAATGGCACCATCGGGGTAGTGCGTGAGTTGCTACCCAATACGGTAAAGGTGATGGTACAGAATGGCCCTTACTCAAATACAGTTGAAGTCAAAGGTCATCAGTGGGAATCTTATCGTTATGACCACGATATGATGTCCGGCAAGATTTCACCCAACATCATTGGTACCTTCGTGCAGATCCCTTTAATGCTAGCTTGGGCGGTAACTATTCATAAGAGTCAGGGCAAGACCCTCGATAAGATCAAAGTCGATTTATCTTCAGGAGCATTTGCTTCGGGGCAGGTCTATGTGGCCCTGAGTCGCTGCACCTCGATTGAAGGTATCACCCTAGAGCGCCCAATCCAACCCAAGGATGTGAGCTGCGACCAAGAGGTGAAGCGCTTCTATCTGAACTGTTTACCTAGTTAAACTGTTTTTGCCATTTTCTTGCGGAGAAATTCCAAAAGTGATTAGATTCATTAACCCATAATTTAAAGAGTGGAATTAAACTCAAAAAGATTGAGTGGTACCCTCCGTTAGAATTTCTCATATTCCTACCTATTGAGTTATATGAAAAAAGATCTTGGTAAAAATAACGGGCGTCCTGGTACGACGTGCAGCGCTCCGAAACTGTTGCATCAGGAAAAGAGGATGCTTAGAGCCGATTGGAGCGAAAGTTCAAAAGCCATCGCCAAGGATGGCGACGATCATTTGATTCTTGGTGAATTTTCGAATCTAGAGGATGAAAATTTAGAGTGGTGAGTTTTTAGAAGCCCGCTGCCAACCCATCGCGGCGATGATCACTACCAGCAATATACGCAGCGCCTGTATCTTCTCCTAATAGCGCAATAGCTTGAGCGCTTCCAAAATCCAAACTGTTGGCTGGCATCACAGTCACTTCATGACCCATGGCTTTTAGTCCTTCAACTAC
>CANCBK010000055.1 GCA_947374315.1 Burkholderiaceae bacterium
CAAATGCGATGCTCACCTTGGCCATGTCTTTGATGATGGACCGCAACCTACAGGCTTGCGTTACTGCATTAATTCCGCCTCTTTGAGTTTTGAGCCCTCAGAGAATGTTCAGACTACTAAAAATGAGTAACTTAAGAATAGCGGGATAATGCGTGTATGAAATTTTTATTTGACCTCTTCCCCATCATCCTCTTTTTTATTGCCTTCAAGTTTGGCGATATTTACACCGCAACCATCGTCGCCATGGTTGCCACCATTGGACAAATTTTATGGGTCTACTATCTTCATCGCAAAATCGATGCCATGCAATGGGTCAGCTTAGTCATGATCCTGGTCTTCGGTAGCTTGACAATTTTCTTGCACAATAAGACGTTTATCCAACTAAAGCCAACCGCTTTGTACTGGCTGTTCTCAGGCGCACTATTAATTAGTGCCCAATTCTTCCGGAAGAATTGGATTCAGGTCCTCATGGGTAAACAAATCACTCTTAAAGCGCACAGCTCAAAATCAGTTTGGCATCAAGTGAATATGGCTTGGGCACTGTTCTTCTTCCTGATGGGCGCTTTAAATCTCTACGTAGCCTTTGAATATTCTGAAGAGGCGTGGGTCAATTTCAAACTATTTGGTAGCACAGGCCTATTGGTAGTGTTCGTTATTCTTCAGGGGGTTTGGCTTAGCCGCCATATGGAGCACCCAGCAGAATGAGCATTAACCAAGATCGGATGGATCACTTCGAGGCTGACTTGCGAAATGCCTTTCAGGTATTTGAGTTGAGCATCGCGGATGAAAGCCACCTCCATGCCGGCCATGCTGGCGCTGCTAGCGGTGGCGGTCATTTCAAGCTTACGATTGTTGCCCCGGAATTCGAAGGGCTCAATACGGTAGCGCGTCATCGCGCCATCTATGCAACCCTGAATAAATATTTTCCTGCTGAGATCCATGCCCTCACAATCGCAGCCTTCACACCTAGTGAAAGCACTAATTAGCCGTCATTTCCTTTAATATTGCTTTTCATTCATTTTTATTAACGATCAGATCCCATGTTGAACACACGCCAAATTTTGACTATTAGCGCCCTTAGCGCTGTATTTCTCTCTTCCGCGGTTTTTGCGCAAAATGCAGCCATTGTGAATGGCAAGTCGATCCCTAAATCTCAGTTAGATAAGTTGGTGCAAAAATCGCAGCAGCCCGATAATCCGCAGGTACGCGATCAAGCAAGAGAAATGTTGGTTACTCGTGAGCTAATCCTTCAAGAAGCCAGTAATCGCGGCGTGACGCAAAAAGATTCCGTGCGTGAGCAACTTGAGCAATCCAAAATGGGCATTCTCATTGCTGCTGTTTTCGAGGACTACATTGACAGGGAGGGTGTTGCCGAAGCGGATTTAAAAGTCGCCTACGAGCAGGTTAAAGGTCAATTTTCTGGCAAGGAATACCATGTTGAGCACATCTTGGTGGAAAAAGAATCTGATGCCAAGGCCATCACCGCTCAACTAAAGGCTGGTGGTAACTTTGAGCAAATCGCCAAGGAGAAATCAAAAGATCCTGGCTCAGCGCCCAATGGTGGCGATCTTGGCTGGGTAAGCGACAAATCACTTGTACCTGACTTTTCAAAGGTCATGGTTCAACTCAAAAAAGGTCAAACTACCGATAAGCCAGTAAAAACACAATATGGTTGGCACATCATTAAGGTGGATGACATCCGCGATGTCGCGGTACCAAGCATGGAAGAAATGAAGGACCAGCTAAAGCAGATGATTACTGCAGATCAGAATTGGCAAAAAGCGAAGTTCTCCGAAATGATGCAAAAGTTACGCGCTAAAGCCAAGATTCAATAAGTCTTACCGCCCAACCCAAAACCCAGGCTAAGTCCCTGGGGTTTTTCATTCTCAACGAAAAACTACAATAAGCTTTATATTTGCACTCATGATGATTCTTCACACCATGCTGAGAGTCGGCAATATGGCTCGCTCGATTGATTTCTATACCAAAGTGCTGGGGATGAACTTGCTGCGCACTACTGAGCGTCCCGAGCAAAAGTATTCACTGGCATTTGTGGGTTTTGGTGCAGGCAATACTGACGGGCAATCCGAAATCGAATTAACTTATAACCATGGTGTTGATAGCTATCAATTAGGCGATGCCTATGGGCATATTGCCATTAGCGTTTCCGATGCATACGCTGCTTGTGAAAAAATACGAGCGTCTGGTGGCAACATCAGCAGAGAAGCTGGCCCTGTAATGGGCGGAGATACCATCATTGCATTCGTTACAGATCCCGATGGTTACAAGATTGAATTAATCCAATATTGATATCAGCTCTCGATTTTTGAATTCAGACTCCCATCAAATTCGGATTACACAAAGTCTTTCAGAAGTTTCTGAAAGTGATTGGAATGCTCTCCTTCCCGCTGATGCTGGCCCCTTTCTCAAGTATGAGTTTCTCATTACTCTAGAGCAAACTGGATGTGTCGGCGGAAATACAGGCTGGCAAATCGCGCATATTCTGCTTGAAAATAATCAATCCCAATTGATTGGGGCTATGCCGCTTTACCTGAAGCAGCATTCCTACGGCGAGTTCGTATTTGACTGGTCCTGGGCAGAGGCCTATCAACAAAACAACATGGCCTACTATCCGAAGGCGCTGTGCGCCATTCCATTCACTCCAGTTCGTGGAGCTAGGTTCCTGGCCTCACCGCATCAAAATATCAGTGAAATTCAAGCTATTTTAATTTCCGCTCTGAAGACGCTTGTTAATCAGAATGGACTCTCCTCTGCTCATATTCTCTTTCCCGAGGACATGGAATTGGCGGAACTTAAAAAGCAAGGCTTCATGTTGCGCGATTCCGTTCAATTCCATTGGCATAACCGTAACTATCTAGATTTTGAGCAATTTCTAGCAGACCTAACCATGAAGCGCCGAAAAAATATACGGCGAGAGCGTGCTGAAGTGGCGCAACACAATATTGAGTATCAGCATCTGGGGGGAGGTTCAGCTAGTGCAAAAGATTGGGCGTTCTTTTATCACTGTTATGCAAATACATATCTAGAGCACAGGTCTAACCCCTATCTCACAGAAGAATTTTTTCAATTATGGTCACAGCGCATGCCTGACAATTTACATTTGATTATTGCTAATCAAGCTGGCGAACCAATTGCCGCATCTTTGCTAGTAATAGATAAAAAAAGTTCAAAGGCATATGGTCGCTATTGGGGCGCAATCGAATATATTCCCTGCCTTCATTTTGAACTCTCTTATTACCAGGCTATTGAATACTGCATTGAGCAGCGCATCCAACTCTTTGAAGGTGGCGCTCAGGGTGAGCATAAGATGGCTAGAGGCTTTTTACCGACGACGATCCAATCTGCGCATTGGATAGAGGATGAGTCATTTTCTGAAGCGATTAAGCGTTTTTTAGAGCGCGAACATGAAGGTATGAACTCTTACATAGATGAGCTTGAGCAGCATCTACCGCTGAAATCGACTACAGTACAGGGATGAGCAATTCAAGCAATAAATCAGCTGACCAAGATGGTTCTAATTCCCTAGCGGTCGGGGATGACGCCTCAGATTCGCCCTGCATTGGTGTATGCACCACTCTTTATGATGAAATTTGTCAGGGGTGTGGTCGCACCCTCAATGAGGTGAGCAACTGGGTATTCTTCAGTCAAGAAGAAAAAGATATGGTTTGGAAACGCATCCGTGCAGACGACACGGCCATGCGCTTCCAACGTCAAGCCAAAGAAGGCAACTAGCCGGCTAAAGCTTGGCTACGTAAATACTCTTCATAAGTGCCCGAATAGTCAACAATCGTTCCATCCATTTTGACCTCTAAGATACGATTGGCTAAAGCGGAAACAAACTCGCGGTCGTGAGAAACGAAGATCAAAGTACCTTCGTATTTCTCAAGTGCAATTTGTAAGCTCTCAATGGATTCCATATCCATGTGATTGGTTGGCTCATCCATTGCGAGCACATTATATTTTTGAAGCATCAACTTGCCCCAAATCATGCGGCCTTTCTCGCCACCTGAGAGCACCTTTACCGACTTGCCAATATCGTCACCAGAAAACAAGAGTCGACCTAGGGTTCCGCGGATCACTTGATCATCATCACCAGTATTGCGCCACTCATTCATCCAATCCATCAGAGTTTCATCTTTGGCAAATAGCTCGGTGTTGTCTTGCGGCATTACGCCTACATTCGCGTTTTCAGCCCACTTTACATCGCCACTGTCTGCCTGAATTCCACTAAAGCGTTTGCTGAGAATTGTTTTGAGTAGAGTTGTTTTACCAGCGCCGTTTTGACCAATAATTGCAACTTTTTCACCTGCACGAATGGCAATTTTGAAATTCTTAAAAATAGGACGGTCATAGGCCTTAGAAAGTGCATTACATTCAACTGCCATATTGTGAAGTTTCTTCTCAGAATCAAAACGAATAAATGGATTCTGGCGCGAAGAAGGCTTCACCTCGGTGATCTCAATCTTCTCTAACTGCTTTTGACGAGAAGTTGCTTGGCGCGCTTTAGAAGCGTTTGCAGAAAACCGCGCAACGAAAGCCTGTAATTCAGCAATCTTTTCCTTGGCTTTTACGTTCGAAGTTAACTGCTGCGCTCTTGCCTGTACAGATGCCAGCATATAAGAGTCATAGTTACCCGGGTAAACCTTAAGAGTCCCAAAGTCCATGTCGGCCATGTGCGTGCAGACTTGATTTAAGAAATGGCGATCATGGGAGATGATCACAATCGTACTTTTAATTTGATTGAGGATATCTTCTAACCAATGAATTGAGTGAATATCTAAGTTATTGGTTGGCTCATCTAGCAAAAGCACGTCCGGGTCAGAGAACAATGCTTGCGCTAGCAGTACGCGTAATTTCCAACCTGGAGCCACATTGCTCATTGGGCCGTTGTGTTGCTCAATAGGAATGCCAATGCCTAATAGTAGCTCCCCCGCTTTTGCTTCTGCGGTATAGCCTCCGTATTCAGCATACTTACCCTCAAGCTCTGCAGCCTTCATGTAATCTTCATCAGTTGCATCGGGATTGGCATAAATAGCATCGCGTTCAGCGGCGGCCTTCCACATTTCTTCGTGACCCATCATCACAACATCTAATACACGCTGATCTTCGTAAGCAAACTGATCTTGGCGCAATTTACCCAAACGAATCCCTGGATCCAAACTCACATTGCCGCTAGTGGGCTCTAGCTCGCCACCAAGGATTTTCATAAAAGTAGACTTACCGCAACCATTGGCCCCTATCAAGCCATAGCGATTGCCACCGCCAAATTTGACAGAAATATTTTCAAACAGGGGCTTAGCCCCAAACTGCATAGTGATATTAGATGCTGACAACACGGATGGGTTCTTGCTTTCTGATAGTGAATACGAGGGTGCAGATGCGGGTTTGCATCAAAGAGCATTATTTTAACGGCTTGCAACTAAAAAAGCCCCTAGAACTAGACTTTTAGCTTAAATGGGCTGAAATTCGTATGAATATCGTAGTGATCTTCATTTTCTTTGCGCTTTAGGTAGCCCACTACCCAGTAGGTTAATGGGGTAGCTAGAATCTCCCAGGCTGTTTTAAGAACATATTGCGCAAAAGCAACGGCAACAACTTCCTTTAAGGACCATTGACCATAAAAAGCCAATATATAGAACAAGGAGGAGTCCACCAGCTCACCAGCAGCAGTCGATCCGATCGTCCTCATCCAGAGAAATCGGCCACGGGTAAAAATCTTCATTTTGGCAAGCGTATAGCTATTAACAAAGCTACCGCTCCAGAAGGCTAGCATCGAAGCCAGGGCTATTCGCCAAGAATTGCCAAAAACGGTTTCCATCCCCTGCTGGTAATTGGCCATATAAGATCCGGGGGCAACCGGCAAAGCAATCACAATTTGAGCCATGATGGCGGCAAATGCAAGCGCTCCAAAACCAGCCCAAACGGCTCGGCGGTCATAAGCATAGCCATAGACCTCGGTCAGGATGTCACCAAAAAAGTATGAAATGGGAAAAAACAGAATTCCGGCGCCAAAGATCACCTTGCCAAAATACGGAAGCTCAAATTCCGAGACTTTGGCAGCACCGATAAAGTTAGAGCAAAGTAGGACCACGACAAAGGCTGTCAATATCAAGTCGTAATAGCGGTGATGGTGTCTAGATGGGTCCATGGGTCCGGAAAAATGGATAATAGAAACAAGAATATATGCATTCTTATCTATTCGCAGGGCATAAATTAAAAATCTTAATAGGATGACTAAGAACAATGAGTAAAGCTAGCTTTAATTGGGCAGACCCACTACTCCTCGATACACAACTGACGGAAGAAGAGCGCATGATTCGTGATGCAGCAGCCGAGTATGCCCAAGGTCGCCTCATGCCCAGGATTCACGATGCTTATCGCAATGAGGCAACTGATCCAGCTATTTTCCGCGAGATGGGTGAATTAGGTCTTTTGGGGATTACCATTCCCGAGCAATATGGCGGAGCCAATCTAAATTACGTTTCCTATGGTCTGATTGCCCGCGAGATAGAGCGGGTTGACTCGGGTTACCGCTCGATGATGAGCGTGCAATCCTCGCTCGTCATGGTCCCCATTAATGAGTTTGGGAGCGAAGCGCAGAAGCAAAAATACCTACCCAAACTCGCCACTGGCGAATGGATTGGTTGCTTTGGCTTGACCGAGCCAAACTATGGGTCTGATGCTGGTGGCATGATTACGCGCGCCAAAAAGGTTCCCGGTGGCTTCTCATTGTCTGGAGCCAAGATGTGGATCTCAAACTCCCCGATTGCCGATATATTTGTAGTGTGGGCTAAAAACGATGAAGGATTGATTAGGGGCTTTATCCTGGAAAAAGGGATGAAAGGCTTAACAGCGCCAAAGATTAGCGGCAAGATGGGTCTACGCGCCTCTATTACTGGTGAAATCGTGATGGATGAAGTCTTCGTGCCTGCCGAGAATGAGTTTCCGGAAATTACTGGTCTTAAGGGTCCGTTTACCTGCCTTAACTCCGCCCGCTTCGGTATTGCTTGGGGGACGCTAGGTGCGGCTGAGTGGTGCTGGCATGCTGCGCGCCAATACACTATGGATCGCAAGCAATTTGGGCGCCCTCTTGCCGCCAATCAGCTGATTCAGAAGAAATTGGCTGATATGCAAACAGAAATTACGCTGGCCCTGCAGGGATGTCTCCGTCTTGGCCGCATGAAAGATGAGGGCATTGCCGCTCCAGAAATCACTTCCATAATGAAGCGCAACTCCTGTGGAAAGTCTCTGGATGTTGCTCGCTTAGCGAGAGATATGCATGGTGGGAATGGGATCTCAGATGAATATGGCGTTGTTCGTCATATGCTTAATCTGGAAGTGGTCAATACATATGAAGGCACGCACGATATTCACGCCCTCATTCTGGGTCGAGCGCAAACCGGCATACAAGCTTTTAGTTAAGCACCAACCTTGGTGATGATGTCTTTTGCAGCTTTTATGAAAGCATCATCACTATCGTTATCAAGATAAACATAGTGATCATCTCGATAAGCTGGAAAATTACGCACGATTGAAGATTGGTATGAGGGGTCGTAATGCATTACTAGCAGCTCTTCAACGAGGCTCTCAAACTCTCCCGCATCAATGGCTTCATCCCATTTATCAATTTGGACTTTTCCGTAGCGCGAAGTCAGTAAACCTAGCTTTGTCTTGAAGCTAATGGGGTCGACCAGGAAATGGCGATACTCTCGCAATAACCAAGATACCCGAGTGCTAGTGCTAGAGCGCAGCTCAATGCATTTTCCATTACGGATAGATTCCATTAGCGCATCGGGAATGTGCAGACCCCCTACTTTCTTACTTTCAGATTCAACAAAAACACTTTTAGAGTGATCAAGCGAGTTCAAAGCATTCCACAGTTTCGTTTCAAAGCCTTTTTGTGAAGGTTGCTCAATATCTGGTTCATTACCCAATACTGAGCCTCGATGAATCGCCAGCGCCTCTAGATCGAGAACTTGTCCACCTAGCAATTCAATCTCTTGCAGAATGCGGGTCTTGCCACTGCCCGTCATGCCGCAAATGACTTGGAAAGAGAAATCTTTCGCCGATTGATCAAGCCCATCAATCACCAGACGTCTAAAACCTTGATAACCACTCTCTAGTTGCATTGCCTTCCAGCCTATGCGATTCAACACATGGGTAAAGGCCCCGCTCCTCTCACCACCGCGCCAACAGTAGATCAACGGCTTCCATTCGCGAGGAAAATCTATCAGAGAATTCTCTAAGTGTTTGGCAATATTTCGAGAAACAAATGCGGCCCCTAGTTTCTTGGCAGCAAAGGGGGAAACTTGTTTATAGAGAGTACCGATCTCAATCCGCTCTTCATTGCTTAAGACGGGGAGATTAATGGCGCCTGGAATGTGATCCAAAGAAAATTCGGCCGGGGATCGCACATCGATAATGGCATCAAATCCATGGAGTGATGAAGAGAGCTTTTCAATATTGAAAATGTGTGGATTACTAAGTTGCAAAAAAATATCCTAGCGTAATTTACTAGTCACGTGATCAGGCCAAGGCATAGATTTACCAGTCCTAAGATCAACCCACACCATCGTAGCTCCACCAACAGCGGCCATGGTTCCTGGCTCGGTAGTCAGGGCCATAGTGGTATAGACATCCAGACTTGACCTACCGATGTTGCCAATATAAGTTTTTAAAATCAACTCACCCGGATAAGTTAGCTGCTGAAGAAAATTGCAAAAGCCATTGATCATCAACATTGATTCGTCGCCAGGGGCAACGTTGTAGCCAAGAGAGGTAATCCACTCAACCCTGGCCTGCTCCATGTAGCGAAAGTAAACCGTATTGTTGACATGCCCATAGGCATCCATATCACCCCAACGAATCGGCATATTCATCTGATGAACAAACTTTTTCTCCGCTGGAATCTCAATGCGCATGGTCAATTGCTAAATGAATTAGCGAACTTGCAAAGCCATTTGATACAGATTGGTAGATCTCGTGCCAGAGCGACAAAATGCCAAAATGGGGCCAGGCATAGTTTTCAGTAAACGCGCCATCTCTACCACCTGGTCTTGAGTAAATGCACCAGGAATGACAGGCAAATATGCATAGTTCAAACCAAGGGCCTCAGCTTGCGCCTGAATTTGAGCGCTAGTAGGCTGGTCAGGACCACCTTCAAAATCAGGTCGATTGTTGATCACGCTCTTGTAACCTTGCTTGGCAATATCAGCTAAGTGACCTGGATCAATCTGGCCAAGGGTTCCAAATTGATCGTTATGGCAAGAAATAGGAAGGCTCATCTAGACCTCTAAAATGTAATAAGAATGTAAAAAACTGATACAAGTGATTCTAAAGCAGGCCTACTGCTTATGACCCATAAAGAAGCGGTTGCAAAGCGCCATACCAGAAAGCATTGCTAGCACAAATACCAGCGCCTTGAGATGACCAGACCCAATCGCCACGATCGCTGGGCCCGGACAAAAGCCGGCAATGCCCCAGCCCGCCCCAAAGATGAGGCTACCAATAACCAGTGGTTTTGAAATATCTCGCCTTGTTGGAATATGCAATGCCCCTCCAAAAAAAGCTTCGGTTCTTTTGGAGGCTAAATAAAAGCCACCTAAACCCACGATCACTGCGCCACCCATGACAAAGATCAGAGATGGATCCCAGCTTCCGGTGATATCAAGAAAATTAAGCACTTTCTGTGGATTGCTCATGCCTGAAATAATGAGACCCAATCCAAAGAGGACGCCAATCAAATATTGGCTATACAAACTGAAATATTTTCTCATCATTTATAGGCCCAGTAGATGGCGAATCACATAAACCATTGCAAACCCGGAAAACATAAAAGAGAGGGTTGCCACTAGCGATCTTGGTGACAGTCGAGAAAGGCCGCAAATACCGTGACCACTCGTGCAACCAGAACCGTACTGCGCACCAAAACCCACCAATAAACCTGCGATGATGATGGCAAGCCAGTCAGCATCGATAACGACACTGGAATGCAGATCAAAAAATAAGGCTGCCCAAAATGGCGCACTAAGCACACCAAACACTAGAACTAGGCGCCAATTTGAATCTCCCGCCTTTGGATTTAGCAAGCCAGAAACAATCCCACTAATACCTAAAATACGGCCATGTAAAAGTACATACAAAGCAGCAGCTGTGCCCAAGATCATTCCGCCTAATAATGATGGACCCGGGGTGAATGCCAACCAATCAATCTGCATATTTATCCAATGTCTTATAAAAATTAACCACAGGGATTTGGAGCAAGGCGTACCTGTAAGTAACGCAATGCTAAGTAGGCGCCGAAAATAAAACCTGGTAGTGCAAGCAAGGATCCAACTGCTAATGTAGATATTCCACTCAAGCCTTGGCCAACAGTGCAACCCAATGCAGTAACACCACCGAAGCCCATGAGGGTGCCGCCTACTAGATGGTTGGCAGTATCTTCAGCATTACGAAAACTTTCCCACCGGAATGATTTAGTTGCTAATGCTACAAAGGCTGAACCGGAAATCATCCCCATCACGGCAGCAATCCCAACAGTGATTACCTTCGAGGTGTCGCTATACATCATCAACCAATCTAAGGAGTATGCAAAAGGAGCAACAAATGAAAGGCTTTCCATTCGACCTGAGTTCGTAACAAGAAAAGCCTCTTCCAGAGTATTGGGATCCTCTGCCACATAACCTAAGCTTCCAGAGATCCACCAGACTGCACAAATCGCCAAACCAACAAAGACCCCCGCAAACAGATTCTCGCCCGTCCAAAAAGCTTTATTAGCCAATGCATAGGATATGAATGCGAAGCCAATCAGCAAACCTAAGGCAAGGTGCAAATTGTTACGGGCAATACCAGTGATTGAGCTAAGAATGCTTGGTAAATCCTGAGGAGTATTGAGGGCGATGTATACAGAATCTAAGGTGTTAATGCGAATAACACCGAGGAAGCCTTTCATTGTCATATAAGCAGAAAGCCCGAGAACCAAAAATACAATCACAGACTTGAGATTCCCTCCGCCTATGCGAATAAGCGTCTTGCTTCCACAGCCCGAGGCCAAAACCATTCCAAAGCCAAATAACGTGCTACCAACGATAGTGGAAAGCCATAAGAATTTACTGCTTGTGTAGATACTCTTCAGAGGATCAATAATTCCAAAATAAGACATCAAAGTAAAGCCAACGATCGCCACACCAATGGCCAAAAACCATTGCTTTAAACGATCCCAGCTAGACATAATGAAGACATCTGAAACTGCGCCCATGCTGCAAAACCCTGTTTTCTGCATGACCGCACCAAGCAAGAAGGTAACGGCAAATGTCGCCAGTAAAACAGTTCTGCTGAGAGAGGGAATATCTACTGCATCCATAATTGAAATTCTTTAGCTGATAATTATTTAAATTTATAAAACTGTTTGTTGAGAAAGGCGGTTAAGTCAGCCTCATCCTCGGGAAAGAGATCAAGACGTAGTTCTGTATTACAAATTGCAATCATTGACATCAAGCCTTGTAAATTTTTTACCTTGCCATCGCTACG
>CANCBK010000056.1 GCA_947374315.1 Burkholderiaceae bacterium
CTTGCTGGCTCCCCTGGTCCGGTGGCAATTATTCATCAGCCAGATGTCAAGCGCATGTTGATGACCATGCGAGGCTACATTGAAGCATCGAGAGCTTTGGCCTACTATGCTGCCGCTGCTGATGATGCGCAACATGCCTCTCCTGATGAGGTGGCTCGCAAGCAGAACCAGGCTGTATATGAATTTCTAGTACCGATTGTGAAGGGCTTCTCTACGGAGATGTCGATCGATGTCGCCAGCTTAGGAGTGCAAGTCCATGGTGGCATGGGCTTTATCGAAGAGACTGGTGCTGCCCAGCATTATCGGGATGCCCGCATTTTGACGATCTATGAAGGCACCACAGCAATTCAGGCAAATGATTTGATTGGTCGAAAAACGGTGCGTGATGGTGGCGCTATTGCAAAAGTCTTTTCTGATCGGATTCTGGAAACAGAGAAGGCGCTAGCCGCTAGCGGTACGGAGGATGCTGTGGCAGTATTAAAGCAATTAAGTATTGCTCGCGCAGCATTTGATATGGCTGTTGCTTACATTGTGACCAATGCAAAGGCGGATATTAAGGTGGTATACGCAGGGAGCTTCGCGTACTTGCGTTTATGCGGTTTGGTATTAGGCGCATGGCAAATGGCGCGCGCCTTATTGGTTGCCCAAGAATTGCGCGCAGATGATCCAAACTTCTTTGCTGCCAAGATCGCTACCGCTCGATTCTTTGCGGAAAACTTGTTGCCACAGACTCAAGGCTTGGCAATTTCGATATTAGAGGGTGGTAAGTCGACTAACGCACTTACGGCCGACCAGTTTTAAGATTTAGAAATCACCGCCCACTAAAAAGCTATCCGCATTATTGGGATAGCTTTTTAGCTTCTCGTAGTTGTGAGATGAAAAATTGCTCAAAAGCAATTGCCAGGAATGTCATCATGACGCCGGCACCCAATACGAGTGAAAAAATTACAGTGAGAACTACTGGCCAACCTGACTGGGTCGCGTTCTTTGGATCTAATCCCGGATTGAACTGCGCATCCCATTTTTCATCGGGGCGTAAACCGTAGGTGATAGTGGTGAGCCAGCTAGCTTCTAAAGTAATAAATCCGAAGGTAATGAGAATCCAACCGGGAGCAGAGTGGAAGTGTGATTCCTTTAGGATTAGCCATCCAGCGATTCCGCCGAGCAGCGACACTAGCTGCGCCCAGCCCCAGAAGGATTTGAATCCTTGCAAATAAAAGCAGTTAAAACCCGTTCCTGGAAAAAATAATCCCAGCAAGCAAAATAGTAGTTTGTATTTTTTCATTTGGACCTTCAGCAATGAATTTATTTAGTGGGATTGCTTCTTTGCATGAAGCTCAATACTTCTCGATCAGTACCAATCATCAGCAGCTGATCACCATTCCGCACAATCGTACGGTAATCATTTAATTCATATAGAAAATCATTTTCCAATTCCATGCGTTGTGGGGTGCAGGCCATCTTCGTGCTCGTAATTTTATCTAGCGTAAAGCCTCGTGCATCTTCTGTAATGCGTGCGGTAAAGCGATTGCATCCAGTGGAGCCGTTTACTCGTTCGCCATTGGCGTCGAAAATAATTTGAATGGGGTTGCTGTTCTCGCCTTGCGGGATTTGGCGGGTGCGAACTTCGCCTCTACCATTGGGCGCTAGATTCCAGCGAACCAATTCCCATTTGGTGTTGAGAAGCTCGGTACTAGGTGGGCTAATTTTGGCATTGCAGGGCGGTATGACGTTGGCGCAAGCGGTCAAAAACCCCAATCCTATGCAAGAAATGCCAAGAAATAGTCTATTTAATGCAGTGTGAGATGGTCTAAAAACAGCAATTTTGAAGGTCATATTTCTATAAGTTATTGTTTTTAATCATTATTTTGTAATCTACTGATCTCCATTCTACTGTTGAAGCTGATTGCATAAACAGTTAAATAGGTGGATCAACTAGGGGTTTTCGTCTAGAATATGAGGTTTTCCGCTATACCGTGCATTTGTTTTATTAATTTGCTCAGTTAGCTGGAGCCCAAGATTTTGTAGTAATTTCATTGGGTTGTAATCAACCTGTTTTCATTTTAGATTTTAAGGAATAAGTATGGTCGTCATTCGACTGGCACGCGGTGGCTCAAAGAAGCGCCCTTTTTATAGCATCGTAGCTACAGACAAGCGCAATCGTCGCGACTCGAACTTTATCGAGCGTATTGGTTACTTCAATCCACAGGCAGCAGCGACAGAGCAAGCAATGCGTATTGCTCAAGATCGTTTGACCTACTGGACTGGTGTTGGTGCGCAGATCTCTCCAACCGTTGTTCGTTTGATTAAAAACAATCCTGCAGTCTAAAGACTTCAATTCCAAAGGCTTTGTTTTTACAATGAAGTCTTTGGTAGCAGAATTTACTTGTAGTGTTATTTGGGGAGTTGAGGTGGCTTCAATATGAATACACCTTCCCTGAATGATTTGATTGAGCTCGGTGCAGTTCAAGACGCTCAAGGCTTACAGGGTCAGATTAAGGTTCGCCCTCATTCTTCCGATCCGGTAGCACTCTTATCTAGTAAAGAAATTTGGTTATCGCTCATTCCTCGTCGGAATGCGGGCGTTGCTGCGTCTCATGAGCAGGCTTCATTAACGCTTTACAAAGTAAAGCAGGCCAAGATGCATAGCGGGACAGTAGTAGTTTCTTTAGATGGCATTACCGATCGAGATCAGGCGGAAGCCCTAAAGGGTGCTCGAATCTTGGTTGGCCGAGATGTCTTTCCAAAAGCAGAGAGTGATAGCTATTACTGGGTTGATCTCATTGGTTGTAAGGCGATCAATCTTCAGGGCGAAAGTCTTGGCGAGGTCATTGACGTTAACGATAACGGTGCACATGGGATTATTGCGCTTGGTGATCTAGAAACTAAAACAGTGAAACAGTTAGTGCCTTTTGTAAAAGAAACCGTACAGAATGTTGATTTGCCGAATAAGCGCATTACACTGGATTGGCAAGCTGACTGGTAGTCTCTAGGTCCAATGTACACAGTCTTTAATGCCCCATTCAACTATGCGCTTTGATGTAGTTAGCTTGTTTCCTGAAATGTTCTCCGCTTTAACGCAGTGGGGCATTACTGGTCGCGCATGTGAGCGAGGTCTGGCTAGCGTGAACCTCTGGAATCCTCGGGACTTTTGTCTTGATCCTCGTAAGACGGTTGATGATCGCGCTTACGGCGGTGGCCCCGGCATGGTGATGATGGCAAAACCTTTGGAAGATACGATATCTGCCGTTAAAGTTGCCCATCAAGCTCAAAATCTCCTTTCTGGGCCAATCTGTCTCTTGGCGCCTCAGGGAGAGGTCTTTTCTCAGAAGATAGCAGCAGATATCCTAAATTACGGCAATTTAACCTTTATTTGCGGTCGATACGAGGCAGTTGACCAGCGTTTCATTGACCGAAACGTGGATTTACAGCTTTCTATGGGTGATTTTGTGGTTTCTGGCGGAGAATTGCCAGCCATGACGATGATGGATGCGGTCATTCGCCTTATTCCTGGCGCTTTGGGTGATGGTGAGTCAGCCATCCAAGATAGCTTCATTAATGGACTTTTGGACTATCCGCACTACACCCGCCCAGAAATATATGAAAATTTATCTGTCCCGGACGTGCTTTTGGGCGGACATCACGCTAAAATATCGGATTGGCGTCGGCAGAAGTCTTTAGAGCTGACGTTAAGGCTTAGACCTGATTTAATTAAATCAGCAAGAGCTAATGGGTTGCTAAGTAAAGAAGATGAGCAATTTCTTCGTACGCTGTAAGTAATTACGTTTGCGAATAGGGTGTTTGTGTTTTGATTTAGTGAAATGGTTTTAACTGCATCCTCTGTCTGGTCCGCTGATGAAAGTCTCGGGATTAAACGCTGACAAGATGTTTAAGGATTAATAATGAATTTGATCGAAATAATTGAGCAGGAAGAAATTGCTCGCCTAAGTGCTAACCGAGTGCTTCCAAGTTTCGCTCCTGGCGATACTGTAGTAGTTGGTGTAAATGTAGTTGAAGGTACACGTAAGCGTACTCAGGCTTTTGAGGGTGTTGTGATTGCTAAACGCAATCGCGGACTGAATTCCAGTTTTATCGTTCGTAAGATTTCATCTGGCGAAGGCGTAGAGCGTACATTCCAAACTTTCTCACCATTGATCGCTAGTATTGAAGTGAAGCGTCGCGGTGATGTACGTCGTGCGAAGTTGTACTACTTGCGTGATCGTTCAGGTAAGTCTGCACGTATTAAAGAAAAGCTTCCTGCTCGCAAAGTTAAAGCAGTTGCTGTTGCAGCGGCAGAGTAAGATTTGCTTTGATGCGAAAAAAGGCGGCCTAGGTCGCCTTTTTTATTGCTCTAAAATATCCTCATGCCAAAGAATCTAAAACCCCACGAGCAAAAATTGAATGTTGCTGCACCTTTAGGTTTCGATGCGCAGGCAATCCCCATTTATGGGGTCTGCGAGAGTGAGTCTAAAGTAGCGACTCATCTCTTGGATCCAGCGAGTCTAAAGGATCGCCTTCAGAATCCCCCCGCATGGCAGCCAGAGATCACCGATGAGAATCGACATGTGATTGCGGCAGACATTATTGCGAAGCGTCAGGCTGCTGGTAAGGTCACCCGTGCCGCGGTTTTAATTCCTCTGCTTCTGAGAAATGAGGGGCTCTCAGTCCTGTTAACCCAAAGAACCGACCATTTGCATGATCATGCTGGCCAAATCAGCTTTCCTGGGGGTCGCATGGATCCAGGTGATTCCGACCCCAATGACACTGCTTTACGAGAAAGTGAAGAGGAGATTGGTCTGCATCGAGGGGGCGTTGAAATCCTTGGCCATTTGCCCCAGTATTTGACGGTTTCGGGCTATAGTGTCACGCCAGTTGTGGGATTGGTTAAACCTCAGGCAGAATATGTCTTAGATGCTTTTGAAGTAGCGGATGTTTTTGAAGTGCCTTTACATTTTTTAATGGATCCAGCCAATCATCAAGTGCGGGTCTGGGAGAGTGATCAGGGTAGTCGCCGGTTTTATTCAATGCCCTATGAGAATCGTTTTATATGGGGTGCTACTGCTGGAATGTTACGTAACCTTTACCATTTATTAAAAGCATGACTTTCTTTTCTATTCTCTTCGCCCTGATCGCCGAGCAATATCGCCCGGTGACATCTAATCATTGGATCGCGCGCATTAGCGCTCGCTGGTTAGATTGGGTCGCCAATGAATTCGGTGGTAAGACTGAGCAAGGCGCAAGCCCTGTTGGCGCACGCATGGCGTGTTTAGTCGCCTTTATCCTGCCAACCTTCTTAGTCTTTGTTCTTTACGTTGTCTTTATGGTGACGTATCCCATCCTTGGCTTTCTCTGGAATGTGCTGATTGCATATTTGTTTTTTGGCTTTCGCCAATTTAGTCACTCATTTACGGTGGTGCACGAAGCGATTGCCAATCATGATTTGCCAGCGGCCCGCTTAGCGCTCGCTGAATGGTATGGCCCCGAATTAGATGCCTCTGACCTCACTGAGACTGAAGTGATTTCACTTGCCTTGGAGCGCGCCATTATTGGCTCGCATCACCACGTATTTGGTGTCCTCTTCTGGTTCCTGATGCCAATGGGCCCGGCAGGTGTAGTGCTCTACCGCTTGGCTGATACTGCAGCTCAGCGCTGGTCAGAAAAAGGCGATTTCAATCTGAGTGAAGCAGCCCGTCACTTCTTCTATGTGTTGGATTGGGTGCCTGCACGCATCACCGCTATGGGCTTTGCGATTGTGGGTAACTTTGAAGGCGCTATATATGCGTGGCGGCACTTGACGGCAAAATGGTCTGACTCTTTATCGGCCGTGATTTTAGCTGCTGGTAGCGGTGCCCTAGGCGTGCGTTTGGGTGAGCCTATGAGTGAGCCGGATAGTGATGAAGCGTTGCGTATGGCTGAGGCAGGCGAGCCAGTGGTTTACGAAGTAGGTCTTGAGCCTAACGAGCGCACGATGCGTTCAGCCATTGGTTTAGTGTGGCGTTTAGTTATCGCTTGGATGGCTTTATTGCTAATGCTGACCATCGCTCTTTGGCTTGGCTAATCCCCTGAATCTGCGTATCGGCAGTTTTTGAGTCGCTTCGCAATTGTCTAAATAGCGCTAGTCTTTCTGGCGCTATTTCATTTTTATCTACAGCTTCTCGTATTGCACAATCTGGCTCCGATTGATGTGCGCAATTATGAAAGCGGCATTTGCCTAGCAACTCATGAAATTCTCTAAAGGCATGCTCTAGTTCGCTGACGGACATGTGAGCTAGTCCAAACTCTTGAAAGCCCGGAGAGTCAATTAAAGCCCCTAGCTTACCGCTAGCGTCTCTACCCCAAGCCTCAGGTAACTCAAAGTAGCGACAGGCTGTAGTGGTGTGTTTTCCGGTGTCTAGGCGCACTGAATACTCTTGGGTAATCGCCGCTGCATTGGGTACCCATGCATTGAGTAAGCTGGACTTACCCATACCGGACTGGCCAACAAAGACGGATACTTTTCCCTGAATAGCGGGGCGTAGGGCTTCGATAGAAGCAGCATCAAATTTGGCTGACACTTCAGTGACTGGGTAGCCCATGCGCGCATAGGGCGCAATCATCTTGCGAGCATGCTCTAAATTATCTTTGAGATCGCATTTATTGAGCAGAATATGTAAACCAATTTGGTTGGTTTCAGCAGCAACTACCGCTCTCCCCAAAAGGTCGGGTGAGAAGGCCGGTTGGGTAGCCAGTACGACTAATATTTGATCCACGTTCGAGGCAATCAATTTGCTTTTGAAGGCATCAGATCGATACAGCAAATTTTCTCTCGGCTCAATACGAATAATGCGTGCTTGATCGACAGAAGTCATCTCTAGCAACATCCGATCGCCGACTGCGCCAATGTGCTGTTTTGCTGGTGTACTCACCTGAATTAATTCACCAACCGGGGATTCATTTCCAAGTGCATCTTTAACTAAGCGCTGCGCTAAGTAGTGCCTTCCGTAAGAGGCGGTTAATAGCGCGTGAAATTGTTCCATTGACTTAATGAATTCCTGGCGCTCTTAACTGAATCGCTTGAGGTTAGCAATGCGCAGTGGTGCAGGCGGATGCGAACTATAGAAGGCGGTGTAGATCGGATCGGGTGTTAAGGTTGAAGCATTGTCTTGGTATAACTTGACTAAGGCAGAGATTAAATCAGTCGCAGAGGATTTGTCAGCGGCAAAACCATCTGCTTCGTATTCATGTTTGCGCGAGGCCAAGCTTGACAGCGGGGTAAGGAAGAAGCTAAAGACCGGCGATACCAGCATGAAAAGTGCTAGAGCCAAGCCGCCGTTATAGCCATTTGGGTTGGGCATTACACCAAGATCGTTGTAGAACCAGGGCTGAGTACTGACCCAGCCCAAGAGTGCAAGCATCGCAAAGCTCAGGGCAAAAGAAACCAGCAAGCGCTTGCGAATATGTTTGCACTTGTAATGACCGAGTTCATGGGCAAGCACGGCTTCAACTTCGCCAGGATTGAGTTTTTCAATCAGGGTGTCAAAAAAGACAATCCGTTTTGCCTTACCCATACCGGCAAAAAAAGCATTTCCATGGGCGCTGCGTTTGCTACCGTCCATGACAAAGAGGCCCTGGCTTGCAAAATCACAGCGCTGTAATAAAGCTTCAATTTGAGACTTCAGTGGACCTTCTTCGAGGGCTTGAAATTTATTAAAAATCGGAGCGATAAATGTAGGGAAGATCCATTGCATTAAAAGGCTAAAAGCCGTGAGAACTGCCCAAGCCCATAGCCACCATAAATCACCTGCTTGTGCCATGAGGCTGAGGATGACCCAAAGGAGGGGGATGCCAATGATGCCGCCAACGCCAATGCCCTTCAGCATATCGCTAAAGAATAATTTTTTGTTCATGCGATTAAAGCCAAAACGCTCTTCTAAATAAAACTGCTTGTACCAGGAAAAGGGCAGGTCGACAACACCAGAGATCAGCGCAATTGAAACCAGCAGCGCAATTTGCTGGGGAATCCCTTCGCCCAATAATTGCAGTAGAGCCATATTGAGAATCTGTAATCCGCCGAGAAGGGTGAAGGTGATCAGAATAAAGGCGCTGACACCATTCTCCAAGATGCCTAGTCTAAGTTTGGCAATCGTATAGTCGGCAGCTTTTTGATGCTCAGTCAAAGAAACCTGAGATGAGAACTCGGATGGCACCGCATTGCGGTTCATCGCGACGTGACGAATTTGGCGTTGGGATAACCAGTGGCGCAGACCAAAACTGGAAATGAAGGCGATTAGAAAAACAATTGTGAATGTCATGAGATGATTATAGATATGAGCGAACAAATAAGTACCCCAGCACCTAAGACGGCTCCAGCCAATGAACACCTTATTTGGGTGGATATGGAGATGTCAGGTCTAGACCCTGAAAAAGAGCGCATTTTGGAGGTTGCCGTGATAGTGACCGATGCATATCTCAATACGATTGCAACCGCCCCTGTATGGGTGATTCATCAGGAGGATGCTCTATTGGACGCAATGGATGCTTGGAACAAGGGTACCCACGGACGATCTGGTCTGATTGATAAGGTCAAGACCTCAACAACCGATGAGGCCACTGCCGAAGCTGAATGTATTGCTTTCCTCAAGAAATACATCAAGCCAGGTATTGCGCCGATGTGCGGCAACACCATTGGTCAAGATAGACGCTTTATGGCGAAATACATGCCCAAGCTAGAGGCTTTCTTTCATTATCGAAATATTGATGTCTCAACCCTGAAAGAGCTCTGTAAGCGTTGGCATCCAGAATTAGTCAAAGGCTTTACTAAGAATCAGGCCCATACCGCTTTGGCTGATATCGAGGAGTCTATCGAAGAGTTGAAGTACTACCGCGATAAATTTATTGTGCCGCTACCAGAGTAAATTCTAGCGCCATGAAAAATAAGGGGGTCTATTGCTAGGCCCCCTTATTTTTTCCGCTAGACCTACTATTTCTTTAGAGCGCTTTTAGGTCTAAAGGCCTTAATGATTGCTTCGTTAGTTTCAATATAGGGGCCGCCAATCAGGTCGATGCAGTAGGGCACAGCAGCAAAGATCCCGGGAACAATTGATTTGCCCTCGGCATCCTTGAGTCCTTCAAGCGTTTCCTTGATGGATTTTGGTTGGCCGGGCAGGTTAATGATGAGGGCGGTATGCCCCTCAATTTCTCGTAAAACGGCAGTCTGGCGAGACAAAATGGCGGTTGGCACAAAGCGTAGGCTAATTTGACGCATTTGCTCGCCAAATCCGGGCATTTCGCGGGTTCCGGCATCTAATGTGGCCTCAGGGGTCACATCTCTGCTGGAGGGTCCTGTGCCGCCCGTAGTGAGGATTAAATCGCAACCCAGTTCATCACATAGCTCGACGATGGTTTCAGCTATAACCTCTTGCTCATCAGCAATCAGGCGCTGATGGAAGGCGCAAGGGGTGCTGATGGCATTTTGTAGCCATTCCTGAAGGGCTGGCACCCCCTCATCGGCATAAATCCCTTTGCTGGCTCTGTCGGAGATTGAGACCAGGCCAATTTTGATTTCGTTAGGGCGGGAACGTTTCAAGGCTTCGGTATGCTTCATGTTTCTATTCTAGCTATTATTAGGGCATGTTTACATACTCATCAAACCAGTTTCAAGAAATCATTGATTTCATGCTCAAAGAAGCCAAAAGAAGGGGTGCTTCGGATGCGATGGCAGAGATTTCTGAAGGTCAGGGACTCTCAGTCACGGTTCGCAAAGGCGAGGTGGAGACTATTGAACAAAGCTTGGATAAACAAGTGGGTGTCACGGTCTTTTTGGGTCATCGTCGTGGAAATGCTAGTACAAGCGATTTCTCCAAGGATTCTTTGCGTGCAACTGTGGAGGCTGCATATCGCATTGCTCAATATACCGCCGAGGATGTTTGCGCTGGACCGGCAGAAAAATCATTACTAGAAAAACATCCACTAGATCTTGATTTATTTCATCCGTGGAATGTGGATTCTGCCACCGCAATTGAAATTGCTCGTAGCGCTGAAGGCGCTGCTTTTGCAGTGAGCAAACAAATTAAAAATAGTGATGGCGCATCGGTGTCTGCCCATCATGCGCATTTCATGATGGGGACTAGCAACGGTTTTATGGGTGGTTATCCCTTTTCACGTCACTACATTTCTTGCGCGCCGATTGCAAATGAGGGCGGTAAAAAATCTCGCATGCAAAGAGATGACTGGTATTCCAGTTCCCGCATTCCCGAAGAGTTGGCCGATCCAGCGGCGATTGGCAAATACGCTGCAGAGCGCGCACTCTCGCGCCTCAAAGCGAGATCTTTAACCACCCGTCGTTGCCCAGTGATTTTTGAGGCACCGTTGGCTGCAGGCTTACTCGGAGGTCTCGTACAGGCTGTATCTGGCGGCGCTTTGTATCGTCGCTCGAGCTTTCTGTTGGATAGTTTAGGTAAGCAAGTTTTGCCAAAGCATGTCAGCCTCTTTGAAAACCCGCACCTGAAAGCCATGACTGGAAGCGCTCCATTTGACGAAGAGGGTGTCAAGACTGCCGCAAGAACGGTAGTGGATAAGGGTGTATTGCAAGGCTATTTCTTGTCGACGTATTCCGCCAGAAAACTGGGTATGAAAACTACTGGTAATGCTGGCGGCTCACATCACCTCACTTTGCAAAGTCGTAAGACTCCGAAGGGTGGCTTACCTGCGCTCTTGAGGGAGATGGGTACAGGCCTATTGGTTACGGAGCTTATGGGGCAGGGCGTGAACTATGTCACTGGTGATTACTCTCGTGGCGCTTTTGGTTACTGGGTTGAGAATGGTGAAATTCAATATCCGGTAGAGGGAATCACGATTGCTAGTAACTTGCGCGATATGCTTTTAGATATTCAAATGATTGGTAGTGACTCGTTGATCCGTGGGACTAAAGAGACCGGCTCAATTCTCATTGGCTCAATGACTGTTGGCGGAAAATAAAGCAGAGCCACAAAACCAAAACAAACAACTAAACAAAAAATAAACAATTTATTTTTTAGGAGAGGGTGATGCAAAGACGTTCCTTTTTAAAAAAAGCCACGATTGGTGCGGGCGCAGCAGCGTTGGCCACCCCATCGATTGCGCAGAGCTTGCCAGCCCTCAATTGGCGTTTAGTCTCTAGCTTTCCAAAATCCTTAGATACTTTATTTGGTACCCCTGAAGTATTTGCTAGTGCTTTGCGTAAGGCTACCGATGGCAAGTTTAATGTAAAAGTATTTGCTGCAGGTGAGGTAGTTCCTGCGTTACAGGTTCTTGATGCCGTTCAAAACGGCACAGTTGAATGTGGGCATACTGCAAGCTACTATTATGTTGGAAAAAATAGCGCTTTTATCTTTGATACTGCCGCCCCCTTTGGAATGACTGCGCGTCAGCAATCTGCTTGGATGTTGCACGGCAATGGCATGAAGTTAGTGCGCGAGCTCTATGCCAGCTACAACATTGTGAACTTTCTGGGTGGGCAAACAGGAACACAG
>CANCBK010000057.1 GCA_947374315.1 Burkholderiaceae bacterium
TGCATGGGCTTGCATAAACTGCTTCACGATACGGTCTTCGAGAGAATGAAAACTAATCACCGCAAGTCTTGCGCCAGGTTTTAGTAATTTCAAGGCAGCCTTTAAACCAAGCTCCAAATCTTCTAGCTCACGGTTAATAAAAATACGCAGTGCTTGAAATGTTCTAGTTGCTGGATCTTGCCCCGCTTCACGGGTGCGCACTACGCTCGCTACTAGAGTAGCGAGTTCAGTAGTGGTTTTGGGTGACAAACCCTCTTCGCGCTTAGCCACGATGGCTTTCGCAATCTGGAATGCAAAGCGCTCTTCTCCGTAAGTCTTAATCACGCGTGTGATCTCCTCCGGCGGCGCTTGCTCTAACCACTCCGCTGCCGTCAAACCGTGATCGGTATTCATGCGCATATCGAGCGGGCCTTCGCGGCGAAAAGAAAATCCCCGATGTGCTTCGTCTACTTGAGGAGAACTGATTCCTAGGTCCAACAAAATGCCATCCACTGATTCCGCTTCTGCGTACTGATCCATCTGCGCAAAACTGTCGTGCACGATTCTTAATCGTGGATCGTTGATTTTTTGCGCTACTGCAATCGCATCCAAATCCTTGTCGAATGAAATCATGCGCGCAGCAGGATTCAATTCTTTGAGTAATGCCTGCGTATGACCGCCGCGCCCAAAGGTTCCATCGATTACCAAAATATTGTTTGATGCGTTTTGATTTTGAATCAGCGGACCGCCAACTAGCGCCGTCACCGCCTCGGCCAGTAACACTGGGCGATGAGTAATATTCATGGCACCCTGTCATCAAAAATTAAATTGCTTGAGTGCTTCAGGCATGCCTTGTGCAATGGCAGCCTGTTCTTTTGCAGCGTATGTTGCTGCGTCCCACAACTCCAAGTGACTACCCATGCCGAGCAAAATCACTTCTTTTTCAATTCCTGCTGCTGCGCGCAATTCTGGACTGACCAATACGCGACCAGCGCTATCCAAGTCCATCTCTACTGCATTCCCTAAGAAAATACGGCGCCACCAATGCGCATCCATAGGAAGTTGCGCAACTCTTGTCCTGAAGCTTTCCCACTCTGGTCTTGGGAAGAGAAGTAAGCAGCCGTCGGGATGTTTTGTAAGCGTAATTCGGCCCTCGCCCTGTACCAACAAGGCGTCACGATGCTTTGCCGGCACAGACATGCGGCCTTTTGCATCCAAATTGAGAGCTGACGCACCTTGAAACACCATTTACCCCACTTTTTCACACTTCCTCCCACTTTAGAGGATCGCACTAAGAGGGTCAAGTGTTTTTGGGTAATTTTTTAGGAAATTCCCTAGTGATTACAAACACTTAGCGTCATGTGTTGATAAAATGGTGGCTATAAAAATGCTACTTGAAACAATGGCTTGGAAAATATACTTAAGAATAGATCTTAGCTATTTAGCCCGATTTTCAGCAAATATACTGTATTAATGAACAGTATATTGAATAAAAATATACTAAAAAAATTAATTTATCTCTAGATTTTGTAAGCAGTTGTTGTCATTACCTTAGACATCGCTTGCATTGCCCTCTTAATCGGTTCTGGCAAGGCTACGCCACCAGCAGAAATGGCCGCTTGTCCATGCTCAATCTCATCGATGCGCATTTGATCAACAATGGCACGGGAGCGATCATCTATTTTGGGTAATTTTTCGAGGTGACTCTCCAGATGGTTTTCCACCTGCTTTTCCGTTTCCGCCACAAATCCCAAGCTCCATTTATCGCCCGCTAAACCTGCTAGTAAGCCAATTGCAAAGGATCCAGCATACCAAATAGGATTGAGATAGCTGGTATGCGATCCCAACTCTTGGAGGCGAGTTTCGCACCAAGCCAAATGGTCCATTTCTTCTTGGCCGGAATGATCCAACATTTGCTGAATTTCTGGGTTTCGAGCCACCAATTTTTGCGCTTGATAGAGTGCTTGAGCGCAGACTTCACCCACGTGATTCACACGCATTAGCCCGGCAGCATGGGCCCGCTCATGAGCATCCAACAACCCAGTTGCCTGAACCTCCGATCCCGGGGTTAAGCGATGGGCATGAGCGCCCCCAACTACGGACCGTAAGGCCGTATCAAATTCAATAATGAAGCGATCTATCAGAGCCATAAGCTGTAAAAACTTAGACTAAAACCTCTGCTTTACAGCTCTGCTTGGTCTTTAAGCCCAGCTCAGCCAAGAGCTCACGGTCTTGTTCTGCCTCAGGATTGCCGGTAGTGAGCAGTTGCTCACCATAAAAAATAGAATTGGCGCCAGCCTGAAAACACATGGCTTGAACGGCCCTTCCGAGTTCTTGACGACCGGCAGATAAACGGACTCGTGCATGCGGCATGGTGATACGGGCTACGGCAATGGTTCTCACAAATTCCAGCGGATCCAAAGGCTTCTGATCCTCTAGTGGAGTACCCGCCACTGGAACCAAGTGGTTAATGGGAACAGACTCCGGGTATGGATTTAAATTAGCTAAGCGGGCTAAAAATGCCGCACGTTGCTCACGTGACTCGCCCATACCCACAATGCCGCCACAACAGACAGACATGCCAGCAGCACGCACATGGGAAATAGTGTCTAAACGATCTTGATAGCCTCTTGTAGAGATTACAGAGCGATAGAAATCCTCACTGGTATCTAGGTTGTGGTTGTAGAAGTCCAAGCCAGCCTCTTGAAGGGCTTGGGCCTGATTGGCTTCCAGCATCCCCAGGGTGGCACAGGTTTCAAGGCCTAGAGCCTTCACGCCCTTAATCATGGCGGTAACTTTTTCAATATCGCGATCTTTAGGCTCCCGCCAAGCAGCGCCCATACAAAAACGGTTAGATCCAGCAGCCTTAGCGGCTTTAGCAGCCTCCAGCACTTCATCCAAATCCATCAACTTATTAGCTTTAACGTCTGTGTCATAACGAGCAGCCTGTGGGCAATACCCACAATCCTCAGGAC
Organism: Burkholderiaceae bacterium; assembly: GCA_947374315.1. Next base: position 2,955 of record CANCBK010000057.1, read on the forward strand.
AACCACCGGTCTTAATCGACAAGAGGGTAGCCAATTCGACATCGCCATCAGGGAAATTCACGCGATGAGTCTCTTGCGCCTTGAACATCAGATCGCTAAATGGGAGGGCAAACAGTGCTTCAATTTGACCCACAGACCAAGCGCCTGATGCGTCAACCTCTTTATGCAAATCTTTTTGGGATTTAACGTGGGTGAGGGGTTTTTCAGTAGTTTGGGTGGCCTGCATGGTCGAATTCCAGAAAATAGATCAATTCAAGGCATAAACATAACAGATACAGGCTTAAATTAGGAAAAACTAGTGTTCAAATACCAAACATGAAGCTTATTACTGATCCAAATCAAACCACCCTGGTTGATCGCAGCCTACATGCCGTGTGGCATCCCTGCACTCAGATGAAGCATCACGAGTCATTACCCTTAATTGCCATTACTAGAGGTAAGGGTCCTTGGCTCTTTGATGAAAAGGGAGTCGCACTACTAGATTGCATTAGTTCTTGGTGGACAAATCTATTTGGCCATTCCAACCCCCGTATCAACCAGGCAATTAGCAATCAACTCGAAAAAATTGAGCATGTCATGCTCGCGGGATTTACTCATCCGCCTGTAGTAGCGCTTTCAGAAAAATTATCCGACTTAACCCGAGGGCATTTAGGCCATGTGTTTTACGCATCTGATGGCGCTTCTGCCGTGGAGATTGCCTTGAAGATGAGCCATCACTTCTGGCGCCTAGATAACCAGCCTCAAAAGAACAAGTTTGTCTGCCTAGAAAATGGCTATCACGGAGAAACATTAGGTGCGCTAGCGGTGACTGATGTTGCAATCTTTCGTGAAGCGTATGGCACCCTCTTGCAAGAGGTATTTACCGTGCCTTCACCTGATGCACGAAAAGCACAACCCGGTGAATCTGCCGAAGATGTTGCTAGGTACGCTGCCAAAAAATTAGAAGCCCTGCTTGAAGCAGAGCATCAAAATATTGCCGCCATGATTGTTGAGCCTTTAGTTCAATGCGCGGGACAAATGGCGATGTATTCGCCGGAATATCTGCGTATCGTTCGATCACTCTGCGACCGCTACAACATCCATTTAATCGCTGATGAAATTGCCGTAGGTTGCGGGCGATCAGGCAAGTTTTTTGCTTGCGAGCATGCGGGAATTTGGCCAGATTTCTTAACGCTATCAAAGGGTATCAGTGGCGGCTATCTTCCGCTCTCGCTCTCCATGACGACCGATGTGATTTATCGTGCATTTTATGGCGATCAAACCCAACAAGGTTTTTTGCACTCTCATTCATATACAGGTAATCCGCTGGCATGCGCTGCTGCCCTCGCCTGCTTAGAGATTTTTGAAACTGAATCTGTTCTTGAGAGCAATATTGAACGTAGTAGCGATCTTGGGAAAGCATTCGCCTGGGCAAAAGAAGATTCTCGTATTGAACATTGGCGACAACAGGGCATGATCCTGGCGTTTGACATCAAACCAGAATCACTGAAACGTCCAAATACTTTTCCACGGGAGATGTTTACAGCAAGTCTTGAGAAGGGAATTCTCATCAGACCAATCGCGAATACGATTTATGTCATGCCCCCGTATATCCTTTCCCCTGAAGAAGCGATGCAAATGGGCGTATCCGTTCGACACGCTTTAGATCGAGCGTTAGGATGAGCGGAACATTTAATGCGCTCAATTTGGCGGAGCATCAGCTTGCAGATTTAGATGCGCAATTACTCAGGCGTAAGCTGCGTATTACCCAATCCCCCTGCGATATCAAAGCTATTGTGGGCCAACGAGAACTCAAGGCCTTTTGTAGCAATGACTACTTAGGCTTAGCCAATCACCCTGATTTGATTGCGGCACTTGCTAAAGGCGCCAAGCGGTATGGCGTTGGTAGCGGTGCATCCCACCTAATTAGTGGGCATAGCATTGCCCATGACTTGCTTGAGAAAAAATTAGCTGCGTTTGAGAGTAAACATATTCCTCATGCACGGGCCTTATTTTTCAGCACCGGCTATCTTGCCAACATGAATGCCATTACCGGCCTAGCCAGACTTGCCGAGCAAGGTGAGGCCAGTATTTATTCAGCCAAACTCAATCATGCATCCCTCATTGATGGCGTGCGTCTAGCTAGCGGGCAAACTCAAGCGAAGGTTACTTTATTTGACCACCAAAGTCTTGACTCACTCATAGAAGCACTTCAGCAAGATATGCGCTCACTGAAGCTCATTGTGGTCGATGGTGTCTTTAGTATGGATGGAGATCTCGCGCCCGTTGAACGATTGATTCAAATCGCTGAACAATATGATGCACTCCTGATGGTTGATGATGCCCATGGGTTTGGCGTTCTAGGGCAGCATGGTCACGGCATTCTCGAACAATTGAATGCGCACTCTGATCGCTTAATTTATATCGGCACACTTGGCAAAGCTGCGGGCGTCAGCGGCGCTTTTATTTGCGCAGCAGCACCGTTTATTGAATGGCTTATTCAAAAAGGTCGCCCTTATATTTACAGTACTGCGACACCGCCAGCAATTGCGCATACCTTACTCACCAGCCTTGATCTGATCGCAAGTGACGAGGGCAGTCGTCGTCGACAACGACTGCATCAACTCATTCAAATATGGCAAGAAGAAATGACGTTCTCAAGCTGGGTGAAAGTTCCCTCATCGACTCCGATTCAGCCAGTTATTTTAGGTAGCAATGCCAACGCATTGGCTGCAGCCAAATTATTGGATGAAGCGGGATACTGGATTCCTGCGATACGCCCCCCTACCGTTCCTACTGGTAGCTCTCGCTTACGCATTACTTTTTCCGCTAACCACACAGCCAATGACTTGAGAGAACTTATCAAGACATTAAAGATGATTGAACAACAAGTAGAAAGTGAGTCCCCGCCTTGAACTCACGGAACAGTTTTTTTGTCACCGGTACTGATACTGAGGTTGGGAAAACCTTAGTAAGCGGGGCTTTAATCCTAAAATTGAGAGAAGTGGGTCTCAATGTGACGGGCTTCAAACCGGTTGTAGCGGGTACCTATACCGACTCAAGCGGTCAAAAGCGCAATGAAGATCTCGAAACGCTACGCATTGCTTCAGGGTTGAGCCTCAATGAGCAAAGTCTTTGCCCCTATATTTTGGATGAACCAGCAGCCCCACATCTCGTTGCGCAGAAACAGGGCATCCATTTAGATGCCACCCTCATTCTGGATGCTCTAGATGCACTGAATCAAAAATTTGATTCAGTGGTTGTTGAAGGCGCAGGCGGATTTGTAGTTCCCCTCAACGAGCAAGAAGATTTGGGGGATGTAGCGCAGGCAATGGATTTACCGGTGATCCTGGTGGTTGGTATGCGCTTGGGTTGTATTAACCATGCCTTGCTTACCTGTGAAGCAATTCAGTCGCGCCAATTGACGATTGCAGGCTGGGTGGCAAATACGCTTTCAGAGGAAATGCCCTTTCTGGAAGAAAATCTCCAAACCTTAAAAGACCGCATATTTGCCCCATTTTTAGGGTTGATTCCGAGCCTTCCCAAATCACTTCAGAAGCCCGAAAATACTTCCTACTCCATCGAAGCTCTGGGATTTGCTGCACAGCATATAAAGCTACCCGAATAAATTCAGATAAGATGAAGCTATGCGATTACTTCCAGAAATCATAGACTCCGCATCCGCCATACAAGAGATTCGTCGCAATATTCATGCGTATCCAGAATTGCGCTTTGAAGAAAATCGCACTTCCGATCTCGTAGCGGAAGCGCTTTCGAGCTGGGGAATCGCAGTGTATCGCGGACTAGGCAAGACTGGTGTTGTCGGTAGATTGGATGGCGATCTAGGTCCAGGAAAGATGATTGGTCTACGCGCCGACATGGATGCGTTACCGCTGCAAGAACACAATGCCTTTGAACACACTTCAAAGAACCCAGGAAAGATGCATGCCTGTGGCCACGATGGCCACACTGCCATGCTCTTGGGGGCAGCCCAGTATTTATCCAATCATCGGGACTTTAAAGGTTCAGTCATTTTCATTTTTCAGCCAGCTGAAGAGGGTGGCGCTGGTGCGCATGAAATGATTAAGGATGGACTCTTTAAGCAATTTCCCTGTGATGCCGTTTTTGGCCTACATAACTGGCCAGGTCTTACTGAGGGGCACTTTGGCGTCACTTCTGGCCCGATGATGGCATCCAGCAATACTTTTGAAATTACCATTCGTGGCAAAGGCGGTCATGCTGCCTTGCCACACAATAGCGCTGATCCTGTTCTTGCGGGCGCTCAAGTCGTGCAAGCACTGCAAAGCATTATTACTCGCAATAAACGTCCAGTAGATGCCGCGGTTTTATCCGTTACCCAGTTTCATGCGGGTGAGACAAGCAACGTTATCCCGGATAGCGCCTTTATCGGCGGAACTGTTCGCACATTTACTTTAGAAGTATTGGATTTGATAGAGCAGCGCTTAAAAGAAATCTCGCATAACATTTCCTGTGCTTTTGATTGCCAAGCCGAAGTGAGTTTTGTTCGCAACTATCCCCCACTCATTAATCACGATCAAGAGGTGAGGTTTGCAAGCGAAGTCATGAGTGAGTTGGTTGGAGCGCAAAACGTCAATACCTCAATCGACCCAACGATGGGAGCTGAGGACTTTGCTTTTATGTTGCTCGAGAAACCCGGTTGCTATGTTTTCTTAGGGAATGGCGATGGCGATCATCGCTCCGTAGGTCATGGCATGGGTCCATGTCACCTACATAATCCATCTTATGACTTCAATGATGCCTTGATCCCAGTCGGCGTGAGCTACTGGGTTAAGCTCGCTCAACGCTATTTAGCAAAATAAATTGCGTTGTTAGAGCTCAAGTGCTTTACGAGTGAGTAAATTTGGCTGGGCGCTTTTCCATAAACGCAGCCATCCCCTCTTTTTGATCATTGGTCGCAAAGCAAGCATGGAATAAGCGACGCTCAAAATGAATGCCTTCGGAGAGCGTAGTTTCATAAGCGGCATTAATTGATTCTTTGACCATCATCGCCGTTAGCAAAGGCATATCAGCAATGGTTTTCGCTATGGCTTTGACTTCTTTGAGTAAGTCCGCTTGAGGAAAAATACGCGCAACAAGGCCTGAGCGCTCTGCTTCAGAGGCATCCATCATGCGACCCGTCAGCGCCAGATCCATTGCCTTTGCTTTTGAGACTGCGCGTGGCAAACGCTGCGTACCACCAGCGCCCGGAATAATCCCTAACTTCACTTCTGGTTGCGCAAACTTTGCACTATCCGCCGCCATAATGGTGTCGCACATCATGGCTAATTCACAGCCGCCGCCAAGAGCATAACCAGACACCGCAGCAATCACTGGCTTGCGTACCTTTTTCATCTCCTCCCAATTTCGGGAGATAAAGTCACCACGATAGACATCACCAAATCCATACTTCGCCATCGTGGCAATATCAGCACCAGCGGCAAAGGCTTTTTCGCTACCAGTCACAATGATGCAACCAATATTGTCATCGGCATCAAACCCCAACAAGGCTGCGCCTAACTCGTCCATTAACTCGTCATTCAGCGCATTCAATACTTGAGGGCGATTTAAGGTAATCACGGCTACCTTGCCATCTACCTCAGTCAATATCGTGTTGTAAGTCATCAATCTCTTTCAAAAATTCATTGGTTCAGCGCGGCAACAATAACCACATCTTGCCATCTTGCTTCATGCGTCCCGCCAATTCTCCAGCAGACTCTCCTGACCCCCAATAGTAATCCGCCCTAACACCGCCCACAATAGCTTTACCCGTATCTTGGGCCATCACCAATTTTTGCAGGGCTTGGCTGCTTAAAGGCTTGCTGGTATTTAAAAAGACTGGAGCACCCAAAGGTAGTGCTTTCAAATCAATTGCAATACTACGTTCAGAAGTCAAAGGCACTCCCAAAGCGCCATTAGGACCAAGATCCACGCTCACATTGCCAGGTAACTCTTTGAAGAAGACAAAACGAGGATTGGCATTGAGCATTTCCTCTACGCGACTAGGGTTGCGCTTGGCCCATGCAGAGATGCCCTGCATTGTTGCTTCACTACGGGTAATTTCCTTACGATCCAGCAGCCACTGCGCAAAGGACCTGAACGGCTGATCATTGGTGCCGGCAAAGCCCAATCGCAAAACACGTCCGTCTTCAAGGCGGATTTTTCCAGAGCCCTGAATTTGCATGAATGCTGCTGCTACAGGGTCTTGTACCCAGGCAATCTCAGAGCCTTTAAGAACTCCAGAACCGATTAACTCTGCACGTGTCGGCCCTGGGCTTGGCTTGGAGCCTCTCCAAGCACTCGGCAGGCCATACAAGGGAACAGTGTAGTTGGCAGTCCGAGTCTGCGAACCATTCATGACGGGTTCGTAATAGCCCGTGATCAGCCCAGACTCATTTCCAGTGGCACTATTGCGCACTTCATATACTTGAAAATTTGCCTCAAAATACTGACGAATCGCCCGCCCATCTCGAGCTGAAACGCCACTAACGTGAGTGCACACTTGCCGCCAATTGATTTCACTATTGCGCTTGCGTAAAGCATCGCAACTCTTGAGCCATGCAGGCCAAGCCTGTGTTAAATCATCCTCTTGCCAGCCAGGTAGAGAGTCCCACGACACCGATCGAAAGCTGGCAATTGGAGAGCCGTAAGAAGTGGGTGCAGTACCACCAGAGCGGTAACTAGACCCTCGGGTGGGTGGGGTAGAGCAACCCACTATTAGACTCACAATGGCTACAGCGAATACACTGCAACCCAGGATCCGCGCAGCTTTCTGGCGACTTATTAATTTGAATATGGAAATCATGATTGCCAATTTACTCGATGAATACCCAATGATCTTGTTTGTCCTAGAGGGGGGCATAGCTTTAGCGCTACTCCTCTTTATTGTCCTTTGGACTGGTAAGGGTAAAAAATAGGGCTTTTTCAGAGCTTAATGCAGGGTTCTAGGCATCACCAAGGCAAATTCAGGAATGGGGGCCTGGAAAAACTGAGCTTCCTCAGTGACACAGAAGTACTCCCCACGCATCGTGCCTGCTGGCGTTGGCAAAGTCGCCCAGCTAGTGTATTCAAACTGCTCACCCGTCCGCAAAAGCGGTTGTTGCCCTACAACCCCCAGGCCACGGACTTCTTGAGCATCATTATCCCCGTCTGTAATGAACCAATGACGGGCGATTAGTTGAATGCTGGCCGCACCCGTGTTCCTGATGGTGATGGTATAAGCAAAGGCAAATTGCCGATTATCTGGGTCCGACTGCTCAGGCAAGTACTGGGTTTTGACCGTAATGCTGATTTGATGAGGATTCATGCTCGAATTCTGCTCCATCCCTGAGGCAACTGCAAGCTAGAATCTAGGGATGGATAGCCAGAAATCACCCTCAAATAGCCAGTTTTTCATTGCCCCCTCCATTTTGTCGGCTGACTTTGCCTGTCTTGGCAAAGAAGTTCAAGATGTTCTCTTGGCAGGCGCAGACTGGATTCACTTTGATGTGATGGACAACCACTACGTCCCCAACCTGACGATTGGCCCATTGGTATGTGAGGCCATTCGCCCATACGCAACAAAAGATGGCAAGCCAGCCATGATTGATGTCCACCTCATGGTTGAGCCGGTTGATCGCCTCATTCCCGATTTTGCAAAAGCTGGGGCGAACCTGATTAGCTTTCATCCGGAGGCGAGTCCTCACGTCAATCGCTCGATTAATTTAATTCGCGATCAAGGTTGTCAGGCCGGCTTGGTTCTAAATCCAGCAACACCGCTTCATCATTTAGACCACACCCTAGAGTTACTGGATCTTGTTTTACTAATGTCGGTGAACCCAGGCTTCGGCGGTCAATCTTTTATTCCAAGCACCCTGGATAAAATTGCTCAAGTACGTACCCGTTTAGATCGCCATGAGCAGGAAACAGGTCGCCATATTCGCTTAGAGGTTGATGGTGGAATTAAAGTTGACAACATTGCTGAAGTAGCAAAAGCGGGCGCAGATACTTTTGTTGCCGGTTCCGCAATCTTTGGCAAAGACAACTATGCCGATGTAATCACAGCAATGCGTGCAGAGCTAGCGATGTTAGGGAAAGCCTAATGCAGCACGAAGAATTTCTTTCCCTAGCAAAACAGGGTTTCAATCGCATTCCATTGGTAAAAGAAGTTTTAGCCGACCTAGAAACGCCTCTTTCGCTTTACGTCAAATTGACACAAGCATTTGGCCAAAAGAACACCTACTTACTCGAGTCCGTTTTAGGTGGTGAACGGTTTGGTCGCTTCTCATTTATTGGCCTGCCCGCTAAAACTGTTTTAAGAACAGTGGGTACGCCAGCCGCTCCGCTTACTGAAGTTTTACTCAATGACCAGGTGGTGGAAACCAATCATGACAATCCACTAGATTTTGTAGACGCCTACTTCAAGCGCTTCAAAGTGGCATTGCAGCCTGGGCTTCCACGCTTCTGCGGTGGGCTTGCTGGCTACTTCGGCTATGACACGGTGCGCTA
>CANCBK010000058.1 GCA_947374315.1 Burkholderiaceae bacterium
ATCACATTTAAAGCCATGTCGCGGGCCTTATCTTGATCACCAAATACCATTACCGCTGCTGAGCCAATAAAACAACCGTAAGGTTGCAAGGTATCAAAGTCGAGCGGAATGTTGTTCATGGTGGCTGGCAAGATACCGCCAGACGCGCCACCAGGAAGATAGCCATAGAACTGGTGACCATCTTGCATACCGCCACAGTACTGATCAATAAGCTCCTGAATAGTGATGCCCGCTGGCGCCAATTTCACACCGGGGGTTTTTACGCGACCGCTGACGCTATAGCTACGCAAGCCCTTGCGATCATGGAGACCGAAGGAGCTGAACCACTCTGGACCGCGCTGCACAATGTCACGCACCCAATAGAGCGTTTCAAAATTGTGTTCAAGGGTTGGGCGACCAAACAGTCCAACCTGCGCAATATAAGGAGGGCGCATCCGCGGCTCACCGCGCTTGCCCTCGATACTTTCAATCATGGCGGATTCTTCTCCGCAAATATAGGCACCGGCACCACGACGTAATTCAATTAAAGGCAATTTAAATGGTGGATTTGCTTTGAGCTTTACTAATTCCGCTTCTAGCAACTCACGACAGCCATGATATTCATCACGCAAATAAATGTAGCAAGCATCAATGCCCACGACATTGGCGGCAATCAACAAGCCCTCCAGAAAGCGATGAGGATCACGCTCTAAATAAGTGCGGTCCTTGAATGTGCCTGGCTCACCTTCGTCAATATTGACTGCCATTAACTTCGGAGCCACTTGATCTTTAACGATGCGCCATTTACGTCCTGCCGGAAAGCCTGCACCGCCCAGACCGCGTAAGCCAGAATTTTCCATGGCCTTGATGATGCTTTCGCCGTCGACCCTACCTTCAGCGATATCTTTTGCCAAGGCATAGCCGCCCTTAGCGCGATAAGTTTCGTAACCAACATAATCCGGCGATACCGCTTGATGTTCGCCTTGTGGTGAAACGCCCTTCTCCGCCAATAGAGCTGGCTCAAAGTCAGCACCATCAACACCCATAGGTTGCGTAGTCATTTCATTCTTAACGGCAGCAGCTACCTTGTCTACCGTTGCAAATAGAACTGGGTATTGATGCACTACTGCTACAGGGGCTTGTTCGCAGCGTCCCACACATGGTGCAGCCACCACTTTAACCTTGGGATTTCCTAAAATGGCCGGGAGTTTAGCGAGTAAATTTTGTGCGCCCGCCAATTCACAGGCAATGCCATCGCATACGCGCACGGTGATATCAGCCACTGGATCATTGCCGCGGACTACCTCAAAGTGATGGTAGAAAGTAGCTACTTCATATACCTCTGCCATTGGCAGGTTCATCTCTTTTGCCAAGGCAACTAAATGACGGTCATGCAGAGCGCGATACTCATCATTGAGTTTATGCAAATTTTCAATCAGCAAATCGCGGCGATGTGGCGCCACACCAATTAACTGGCGAACCTCATCCAAGGAAATATCATCTGCTTGACGACCTTTGAGTTTGCTTTTGCGACGAATAGTTTCTCTTAAGTCATCTGCTGTTGCTAACGCAACAACCCTGATTTCTTCAGAAGGTTTGGGGTGATTCATGGTCTGTAGTCTCTAATGTCTAGTCGCAAGGATTGCTAATTCTTTATGTAATCAAAATAATGCTGAATGCATATATTGAGAATGCCTCAATTAACGAAAACCGTGTATTTCGCTATATATAGGTAATTCCCAAAATCAAGAATGATTTTGGGTTATTTCCGCCCTCAAGTCCTTGACGGCGCTCAAGTCAATCCAGATAAGGGTAAACCCTAAATTAAATGACCGATGGGGATGGTGTATCGCCAGCCGGAAGCGAGTAATCCAACTTACGCTCATACACGCGCGCCTTGTAGCAATCGTTATACCCCGGACTACCAATGGTCCAACCAATGGAGGTGCAGTCATCTTGGGCAGCTTGCTGAATAGACTCACAGCCAACAAGGGATAGCACAGCAAGGATGGCGAAAATCGGGGAAAGGCGCATTTTTGTCAATTTCATAGCTCAAGTCTACTAGATTCCGCGCCCAACATCGAGGGGACTGGGGGTCATTCATAAAGAGGTATTTGAGGGAAAGCCTCTACTTGTCTTTGAGGGCCAATATCAGCAACAATGAAATCCATTGCAAAAGAAACAATATAAATCGAATGGAGACCTTAATGAAGCTAGCCTTTAAATTCCTCGCCCCACTGATTATTTGCGCCCAAGTAGCCCTATTCAGCGGCTTCGCGCTAGCTCAAAATCAAGATGGTTTTATCGATATGATTGATGGCGTCAGTTTGTCTGGCTGGAACATCATTGGCAATGCTAGCTGGGTGATTGGCAATGAGATGGTTGAAGGCAATAAACCTAACGGATTTTTAGTCAGCAGCAAGTCTTACAAAAACTTTGCGCTCAAAGCGGAATTTTGGGCTGAGTCAAATACCAATAGCGGTATTTTTATACGCTGCCAAGACCCCAGCAAGGTGACACAAAACACCTGTTATGAAATCAATATCTGGGACACGCGCCCCGAGCAAGCTTATGCAACCGGTGCAATTGTCGATGTTGCCAAAGTAAATCCTGTTCCTAAAGCGGGTGGTCGCTGGAATACGATGGAGATCGTTGCCAATGGTTCCCACTTTAAAGTGACACTCAATGGTGAGGTTACCGTTGCTGATGGGCAAGACAGCAAATTTGCCGATGGCCCAATTGCCCTGCAATCAGCGGGCGGAGTGATCAAATTTAAGAAGGTCCAAATTAAGCAACTTTGACCAGGCTTAGCAAATAAATCAAAGCCACTCTTGTGGCTTTGATTTTGCCTTACTCTTTTAGTCAATCCCTTATGCCGGCGGAAATCCCATCTTCTGAGCCCACATATTATTAAATACATGAATCACAGGCTTTTCATAGACGCCTGCCTTGGTGAGTGGCTCATCTTTTAGCCAAGCCTCTACATCAGCCTTACTTGGAAAATCCATTGCTAGCAAACTACCCACCGTGGTTTTGCCATCTTCAGATGTTAACGGGCCAGCAAAAGCCATCCGCTCAGACTGCATTGCCAAATATGCGCGGTGCTCAGGGCGCACCTGAATACGCAATTCTGCTGTTCCAGGACGATCCATTAAGAGGATTACAAAGATCATGTTCTTTCCTTTTCTTTTTACATTACTGCCTCGATCTTACGGCAATTAGAAAAGAAAAAACCGCCCGTAGGCGGTTTTGAGTAAAGCAGCTAAAACGAATTAAGCGGCTTTGCGGCTTTTTGCTGCTGGTTTAGCAACAGCGTATTGACCTTGAATGTTTGCCAATGCAGCATCAACACTCTTCTCAAAGTTTGCGAAAGCATCAGTTGCTGAAGCACGAACTTGGTCAAACTGTTGGAGTGAAGTTTCAAATGCGGTTTTGAACGCAGAAACAAAAGCCTCAGAACCAGCAGGAGCTGTTTTAGTAGCTTCTTTAACAAACTTAACCATATCAGCGCGTGCATCATCAATAGAGGCGTCAACTACTTGAGCAACTTCTTTATTGCCGTTACGCACCACTTTGTTTACTTTGGCTTGATAAGCAGCAGCGTACTTAGCAGCATCTTGAGCAACTTCTGGCTGAGCCAATTTTGCCAACTGTTGCGGGTCTTTAATAGCCATCATTTGAGCGCTAGCTTCTTGGGCAACAACCAAAGCATCCTTAGCGGCAGCTTGGTTGATTTCGGCTAATTCTTGTGCGCTTTCTACAGCTACTTGAGCCAAATACTTAGCGTTTTCAACGGCTTTAGTTTGTGCTTGTGCGAGTTGGTCGTTTAATTGATTCTGGAACATGATGTTTTCCTTAATAAAATAAATGGATTTAATTTGTTGCAATGCACCATTCTAAGATAAAAAATGTGGCAGTGCAATATATTTATAGAAAAGAGTAATAAATATCAATAAATGGGCTCTGAAGCTCCTAAAACAGCATTTTTTGGTATCAAAAAGACAACAAGTCCCTGCGTGGATAAAGGGGCATTACCACCCGCCCTCCAGCTCGCAAGCCACGCCTATGGGGTGCCCTTGACGGAATTCAGACCTAGCTAATTAAACTTCTATAAAAAAGTAGCTCGTAATTGTTCAAGCACCTGTGAATATGTAATGCTTTTAGCATGTCCAAGCTCTTTTAAGTCAACTGCTTCTTTTGCGGCTTGAACAAGAAACTCATTGATATCAGCTTGAATAGATGCTGGAACGACAATCTTTTGATTTTCGGGCATGGTTGCCAGCAGCAAAACAACATCCCTCAAATGCTTCCGAATCTTCTTGGAGTCTATTGCCACGCCGCCCTCACTTCTTTGGCGCAAGTCTAACCATGCTTTTGCCTTCAGGGGAATTAGTGTTGATGCATCAGCCCAGCACACTCCATCCCGTAGCCCCCTTCGGATTAATTCGTAATAATCCTCATCAAGCAAGATAGCTGAAAGACTTGATGCCTCATCATCAAATGTAATAGGCGTAATATCACCCGGCTCCCCATCCACCAAGATATCCTGCTTACGCGAAAACAACTCAATCTCTTTAGGGTATCCAGATGTTTGGGGCTGACTAAAGCGATAAAACTGCCTCCCATCATCGCCCTTCATCTTGTTCTCGTAGGCACCAGCTTTAATAAAACTCCAAAAACTTTTTGCAAAGTTAACATCCAATGCCTCTACGATTAAAACAATGTCTAAATCCTTGGTAACCCTCCCCAACGGCAGTCCAGCCTCCTCTGTAGCAAGATAGGTCGCCGTACCACCAATCAATACAAACTGATTCTCATGGCCTCGAAATGTATTTTGGAATAACTCTAATCCCACTGGTCCAGCCATCACTTCACCCCTATTCCAATTTCAGTTAATGCAATTTGCACTCGATCGTCGTTCATATCCTCTAAACTCAGGAGCAAAGAATATGGATCTACATAGTCATTTCTCTCTTGCTTAAATTGAGTTCGTGCAGGCGCATAGCGCCAAACCTCTAGCTCTAGAGCACCTTCAATTGCCTCAGGTAATATCTGCTCGCCAGCCAACTCTTTTTGCGCACTGCGCCACTCCATTTCACCGATAGCTCGGACTACGTTTGGCGGCTCACCCAACATGGTTTTCCCTGCCAGTGCGCTTAATCCCGCTAGAGGTAACTGCAAAAACTTATCAAGCGGATTACGAAGCCAAATTCGCTTCCGCACAGGGTTTTTCAAACAAGGCTTGACGGCATCCCATAGCTCGTCACCTTGAAGATTCAGGCGCCAAATTCGCTCATTCTTGTATGCGCCAACATCCAGCCAACCATGCTCCATCAACTCGCTTTTAATGCGAGTCATAGTCATGAGGCTATAGCCCAAGTACATGGCAATCTCTTTGGGATTTAATGTGTCAGGCAAATTGCCAAGCAGCGTATTAATCAAAAATACTTGGGTTGCCACATGTAGCTTTTCTTTGGCATCGACCCTTGTTGCCAATGCGCGCTCTTGGAACTCCACTCCCAATGGAGGTAAGTAGGCCTGTTTAAAGGGGATGATGAAAGGCATGCGCCTTGCAACCATTTCCTTACGCGCATAAGCCTGAAGAGCATCTCCAACCCAAATGACCGGCACCCCAGCCTCTTTCTGAATAAGTGCCCTTTGTTTAAGTAACGCTGGCAATGCTTGAACCCCGTCTTTATTGGCCATTAAAAGAACCTCGATCCCAGCCAGCCTAGCTTTGCCCATATCGTATGTTTGGGCAAGATAGCGTGGTAATTGCACCCCTTTCTCCCAAGCGCCCTCCTGCAGCAAATCCTCTCCTAGGGCTTGCTGCAAGTAGATGCCTGCTTGGTTAAATAGTTCATGTGCATTCTTCATGCATCCATTTTAACACTGTTTTTACCTATTAACATAAACTATGTTAATAAGAAATAAAGTATGTTAATTAATTGATTTTATTGATATAAATATCAAATACCCATATTTCCTAGGTGCTGAGCAATGCGATCCATGGGCTGCTCAGAATTGGCCAAAGGTGCGCCTAGAGTTGCTGTTCGCGCCTGCATAGGCTGGACACTCTGCGAGGCTGAATGTCTGATGGTGGCAACCCTCCTTGGCTCGGCATTAGCCTGCCTACAGAAGGAATTGATGGTGATTTCAAGGCACCAATCAAAGATTTGCCTGGAATCCAGTTATTTATCCAGAATGCTCCCTCCCGATCCATCCAGAACAGCAAATTCAGACAATGTTTTAGTGGTGGGTAGAAAGCCCTGAAAAAGAAAAGAGCCCCATGGATAGGGGCTCTCAGGGCACTACTGGCGGAAGAGGCGGGATTCGAACCCGCGGTAGGCTATAAACCTACGCACGCTTTCCAGGCGTGTGACTTAAACCGCTCATCCACCCTTCCGGAAAACATCGATTATACGATTAACAGAAGGGTGTGAGTAGATTTGCTTAGAGCGCCTCTTTGAGCTGGTCCAAAATCGCTGGGTTCTCCAGGGTTGAAGTATCTTGAGTAACTTCCTCGCCTTTAGCAATCACACGCAACAAGCGACGCATGATTTTTCCAGAGCGGGTTTTAGGCAGGTTATCGCCGAAACGCACGTCCTTTGGCTTGGCAATTGGGCCAATCTCCTTACCAACCCAGTTGCGCAACTCAGTAGCAATCTTTTTAGCTTCATCACCTGTTGGACGACCGCCTTTGAGAACTACGAATACGCAAATGGCCTCACCAGTCATATCGTCAGGGCGACCCACCACTGCCGCCTCAGCAACCAATGGATTGGCCACTAGGCATGATTCGATTTCCATCGTACCCATGCGGTGACCAGAAACGTTCAAGACGTCATCGATACGGCCAGTAATAGTGAAGTAACCAGTATCTTTATTGCGAATCGCGCCGTCACCAGCTAAATACAACGTGCCACCCAACTCTTCTGGGAAATAGGATTTCACAAAACGATCAGCATCATTCCAAATAGTACGAATCATTGAAGGCCATGGACGCTTCACCACCAAGATACCGCCTTGACCGTTTGGCACATCCGCGCCCGCTTCATCCACAATCGCCGCCATGATGCCCGGCAATGGCAAAGTACAGGAACCAGGAATCATTGGTGTAGCGCCAGGCAAAGGTGAAATCATGTGACCACCCGTTTCAGTCTGCCAGAAGGTGTCTGCGATTGGGCAACGTGAGCCACCTACATTCTCGTAATACCACATCCATGCCTCTGGATTAATTGGCTCGCCTACTGAACCCAAGAGGCGCAATGAGGATAAGTCATAGCTCTTTGGATGCACTGCCTGATCATTGCTAGACGCCTTGATCAAAGAACGAATCGCTGTTGGCGCCGTGTAGAAAATCGTTGCTTTGTGTTTCTGGATCATGTCCCAGAAACGGCCTGCATTTGGATAAGTCGGTACGCCCTCGAACACAATCTCCGTGGCGCCTACTGCGAGTGGGCCGTAGGTAATGTAGGAGTGGCCAGTTACCCAGCCGATATCAGCAGTACACCAGAACACATCGCTTGGCTTGATGTCAAAAGTCCACTTCATGGTGAGAATAGCCCACAGCAAGTAACCACCTGTTGAGTGCTGGACACCCTTTGGCTTACCAGTGGATCCAGAAGTGTAAAGAATGAATAAGGGATGCTCAGCGCTGACCCACTCTGGCTCGCAAGTAGCAGCCTCATTAGTCATAATTTCTTGCATCCAAACATCGCGGCCCGCTGTCATGGTGACATCAGTACCGGTACGCTTGCTAACAATGACATGCTTCACATTGCCGCACTCACCATTGGAAAGGGCTTCATCACAAATCGCCTTTAACGGCAATGATTTGCCGCCGCGGAACTGTCCATCAGCCGTAATCACTGCAACTGCGCCGACGTCAATAATGCGATCGCGCAAAGCTTGAGCCGAGAAGCCACCAAACACCACAGAGTGAATTGCGCCGATACGGGCACACGCTTGCATGGCAACAATGCCTTCGATGGTCATCGCCATATAAATAATGACGCGGTCACCAGACTTGATGCCCATCTTGCGTAATGCATTTGCCATCTTGCAAACGCGCTCCAGCATCTCTTGATAAGTAACCTTGGTTACCGTGCCATCGTCGGCTTCAAAAATGATGGCCACTTTGTCGCCCAAGCCATTCTCAATTTGGCGATCTAAGCAGTTATATGAGGCATTGGTTGTGCCGTCCTCGAACCATTTGTAGAAAGGCGCTTTGGATTCATCAAGTACTTTAGTGAAAGGTTTCTTCCAATACAGATTTTCTTTTGCAAGACGACCCCAAAACCCGTCATAATCCTTTTCAGCCTCAGCACAGAGCTTTTTGTAGGCTTCCATCCCAGAAATAGCAGCACCCTTAACAAAGTCTGCAGGTGGGTTGAATACGCGGTTTTCTTGCATTAATGGATCCATGCTTCACAGCCCTTCTATTTAATAATCAGTCATCTTGTCGATGAAAATAACGCAGAATCAGGGAACAGTAACCCCAAGTGCTAATAAGATAAGTGAAAACACGCAGGATTTGCTCTATGGCAAACCCTTAAAATAGGAAAAACCTTACTAAATTAAGCAAATTATCATGACAAATATCAAACAAAACGACCTCATTCAAAGCGTTGCCGACGCCTTTCAGTTCATCTCTTACTATCACCCCAAGGACTTCATTTCCGCCATGGGTAAGGCTTATGAGCTTGAACAAGGCGCTGCTGCCAAGGACGCGATTGCTCAGATTTTGACCAATAGCCGGATGTGCGCTGAAGGCCACCGCCCGCTTTGCCAGGACACCGGTATTGCTGTTGTATTCCTCAAAATTGGCATGAACGTCCAATGGGGCGACGCCACTATGAGCGTGACCGAGATGGTGAATGAAGGGGTTCGTCGCGCTTACCTGAACCCAGAGAACCCACTTCGCGCCTCGGTATTAGCCGATCCAGCGGGTAAACGTAAAAATACAGGGGATAACACCCCCGCTGTTATTCATTATGAAATCGTCCCGGGGGATGATGTTGAGGTGATTTGCGCCGCTAAAGGCGGAGGCTCAGAGAACAAGGCCAAAATGGTCATGCTCAACCCTTCTGACTCCATTGTGGATTGGGTACTCAAGACAGTACCTACTATGGGTGCAGGCTGGTGCCCTCCTGGCATCTTGGGAATCGGCATTGGCGGAACCCCTGAAAAAGCCATGTTGATGGCTAAAGAATCCCTGATGGGGCCTGTAGACATTCAAGAGTTGATTGCGCGTGGCCCACAAAACCGCATCGAAGAGCTGCGTTTGGAGATTTTCGACAAGGTAAATAAACTCGGTATTGGCGCCCAAGGATTGGGTGGCTTAGCCACAGTTCTTGACATCAAGATCATGGACTACCCAACCCATGCAGCCTCATTACCCGTTGCCATGATTCCGAACTGCGCCGCTACTCGCCACGTTCACTTCCATTTGCATGGTGATGGTCCTGCAAAATTAGAAATACCCTCATTGTCTGACTGGCCAGATGTCACTTGGACACCAGATACCCAGAAATCTAAACGCGTGAACTTAGATACGCTCACCGCTGAAGAAGTGGCCGGCTGGAAAGAAGGCGAAACATTGCTACTAAACGGCAAAATTTTGACAGGTCGCGATGCAGCCCATAAGCGCATTCAGGACATGCTCGCCAAAGGCGAAACATTGCCAGTCAGTTTCAAGAATCGCGTGATCTATTACGTTGGTCCAGTAGATCCAGTAGGTAATGAAGCTGTTGGCCCTGCAGGCCCAACGACATCCACTCGTATGGATAAGTTCACCGAGATGATGCTTGCTCAGACTGGCTTGATCTCAATGATTGGTAAAGCCGAGCGTGGCCCTGCTGCGATTGAAGCCATCAAAAAACATCGGTCTGCCTACTTAATGGCCGTTGGTGGCGCCGCCTACTTGGTATCTAAAGCCATTCAGACGGCCAAGGTTGTGGGCTTTGCCGACTTAGGCATGGAAGCCATTTATGAATTCGATGTCAAGGACATGCCAGTCACGGTGGCTGTGAGCTCCGCAGGAATCTCCATGCATGAGACTGGTCCAAAAGAATGGCAAGCGAAGATTGGCAATATTCCAGTCAAGATTGTTTAAAGGCAAAAGTTCATTGGCGATTCATAGTTAAGCGACTGTTACTTGGCACTCATCGGGGTTTTTGATTCTGGCGTTGGAGGCTTATCCATTTTGGATGAGGCTCTGCGCCAGCTTCCCGAGCATCACTACATTTACCTGGCAGACTCTATCAATGCCCCTTATGGTGAAAAGTCTAGTGAATGGATTGCCTCCCGAAGCATGGAACTCTGTCAGTATCTAGCGGCGCAAGGTTGCGATGCGATCATGGTGGCATGCAATACCGCAACCGCTGAAGCGATTGCCCGTATCCGCTTTGAACTCAGCAATATTCCCATCATTGGCGTGGAGCCCGGCATTAAGCCTGCGGCCATGCAATCTGCCAATGGCATCGTTGGTGTACTCGCCACTGAAGCCACACTTAAAAGCGATAAGTTCAACGCTTTATTGGCGACACTCCCAAATGACTGTCAATTTATTAAACAAGCTGGCGCCGGATTAGTCCCCTTCATCGAAGCAGGTCAAGCCAATGGCGAAGAAACCTTAGAACTGCTCGCTGAACATCTTGAACCTATTCAGGATGCGGGTGCCGACACGCTTGTCTTAGGATGCACGCACTACCCCTTCCTGAGAAAAGCGATTCGTAAATTACTGGGCGATTCGATTAACCTCATCGATACGAGCGATGCCGTGGTGCGCCAACTCAAACGGAAATTAGAAGCGCAGGGCAAACACTTGGACGATGGTAAGTCTGGCTCCGTTACATTCATTAGCAGCAAAGATGCGGCAACCCTACTTCAAATGGCGCAAGAATTAATGCAATCCGATCTCAGCGAACATCACATTGAGTCGCGCTTAGTGCTCACATTTAATGAGCGCATATAAGTGAGTCATTTTTTTACTCGAGTGAGCGCTCATCTGCCGTTTAATAAAACCGAACGCATCATTATTGGCATCGTCATTGCATTGCATCTGCTTTTCTTGATTCACTTTCAAAGCAGCATGAAGCCAGAGAATGACAACCTAGACGATACGCGGGTGATGGCCAATCTCGTGAGCCCAGAGGCCGCCAAACAACCACAAGCCACTCCAGCGACAACCCCACCAAAGCCAAAGCCAAAGCAAGAGCCGAAGAAAAAAACGGCGGATGAGAAGTCCACCC
>CANCBK010000059.1 GCA_947374315.1 Burkholderiaceae bacterium
AATTAACTTGGCTATGTGCAATAGCGCTTGGTTTTTTTGCTCACTCGATGCACGCGCCATTGCACGCGATGCCTGACGAGCGCGTCGGCCAATATCTTGCATCATCAGTTTGATTGAATTGCTCATGTTTTAACTATGTCTGTAATGAAACTGGTTATCTACTATTTCTTCTTGATGCGCCTAGCGCAATAAATTACCTACCAAACGCAAACCATCCCAAGGATCTGCCGGCAACTCTGCCGCATGCAAGCCTTTAGCCTGGCGATCCAACCCAGCGGCCACCTGCATTGCTCTTCGCAACTTCAAAGGCTGTATGCGCTTTAAGGCCAAAGGATATAAACGCTCCTTATTACCCCAGATACGATTGGCACGCATTAAATTTTGGACTGACTCTCCCGCATCGCTAGCGGCCTTGAGTTTTGATAGTATCCGAAGCTCTTCAGTCACGCTCCACAGAATCAGCACCAAAGGCTCACCCTCGCCTTTGAGCCCATCCAGCATTCGATTCAGCCGTGCCAAATCACCGGCTAGCATCGCCTCGGTAAGCTCGAAGACGTTATAACGCGCTACTTTCAAAATGGCCGACCGAATTTGTTCTTCAGTCAGCACGCCAGTAGGATGTAATAAACCCAGCTTCTGAATTTCTTGATGGGCGGCAATGAGATTACCCTCCACCTGCTCAGCAATAAAACTCAAGGCGCGCTGACCCTCTGCGCCTGACTGCACCTCTTGACCCTGCTTCTTTAGGCGCCCCGCAATCCATTGCGGTAGCTGAGCGCGATCTAATGAATCCAATTGAATTGCCATGCCAGCCTCATCCAAAGCGCTAAACCATGCAGAGGTTTTGGTCTTGCCGTCTAACTTTGGAAGAATGATGCAAAAAATCGTATCAGGACCTTCTGACCCGACTGCCTGTGACTCAATTTGAGCTGAGAATTGTTTAAGGGCCTCAGCCCCATCCCGTCCTGGCTTGCCCGTAGGGATGCGTAATTCCACCCAGCGCTTATCTCCAAATAAAGACATCTCTTGTCCGGCACTTAACAGCGCGCCCCAATCAAAGCCACGCTCCTGCAAGAGAACTTCGCGATCGGTATAGCCCATTTTCTTGGCAGTGGCCCGTAATGCATCCATTGCCTCCATCATGAGGAGCGGCTCATCACCACTAAAAATATAAAGAGGCTTTAATGAAGTAGCGGAATTCAGCGACTTCAAATGAACCTGGAGGGCATCGCTCTTAACCATGCGATTGGGCCATCATTCTTTAAAAGCTTCGAGCCTGTGGTGCCCGCGCAGAAGCAGAAACACGACGCAAAATCTGCACCGCAAGATCTCGACGCATCAAGGAGAGAAATTGCTGCATTTGAACATCGGTCGCCAAAACAGTCGAGACCGAGAAATCCATATCGCGAGTCATGTAGATCTCCGCTTCAGGCACGACATCTGCTCCAGTATTGTCATACGCTCTAAACCCAACCCGCATATTCAAGCGATAGGCAGATACTTGACCATTGGAGTTATAAGCCAAGATCTCGCGACCATTGAGGTCGCTAGTAATTTCCAAAGTGAGATCAGCATCTTTAGGATTGATTGCTACCTTTGCATCGGTACCCGTCAAAATTGCAGTTTGCAAATCAGCCCGCAAGGGTGGCGAAGGATTGCCAGTAATGGCAATGGTCTTGAATGGTAAATCCACCATGCCGCGCAAACGATAGCCGCACGCCATCAAGCCACTCACTGGGGCTAAAGCAAATACACCAAGCATGGCACGTCGAAGAGGATTTATGCTCATGTGATTAGTGTCCGTTCAAAATAATGCGTTGGCAACTTAAGCAACAATATTAATTAAGCGACCCGGAACCACGATCACTTTTTTAGGGGTCGCGCCATTTAATGCTTTCACTGCGGGCTCACTCTGTAAGGCCAAAGCCTCAATTTGCTCTTTACTAGCATCTGCGGGCACACGAATATCTCCACGCAATTTGCCATTGATTTGTAACATGATGGTCAACTCTGTTTGTACTAGCGCAGCTTCATCAACCATAGGCCAAGGTGCATCTAGCAATGTGCCAAACGCTTTCTCGCAACCCATCTCTTTCCAGAGGGCATGGGTTAAGTGCGGCACTACGGGGTACAGCACCCGTATCAAGATACTTAAACACTCACGCAATACAGCAGGTCGCACCGTACTCTTATCACCCAATTTCACGGGCTCTACAACATTGAGCATTTTCATAGCCGCAGAAACTACGGTGTTGTACTGGCGACGTTGATAGTCAAAATTAGCTTGCTTCAAAATAGTATGCACTTCACGACGCAATGCTTTTTCAGCATCATTTAAGTCGGCTGGCAATACTTCCCCTGCAGCTCGAATCGCATCCGCCTGACTACTGGAGTACACCCAAACACGGCGCAAGAAACGGGAAGCACCATCCACGCCCGCACCAGACCACTCAAGTTGTTGCTCTGGTGGCGCTGCAAACATCACAAATAGACGTGCGGTATCGGCACCGTATTGATCAATTAACGCTTGCGGATCAACGCCATTGTTCTTGCTCTTGGACATCTTCTCAACACCACCAATGATGACTGGCGTGCCTGAAGTATCACCCTTCAACTTAGCGCTGCGCGGGCGACCCTTTTCATCAAGATCGAGCTCTATATCTAAGGGGTTTAACCAAGTCTTTTTACCGGAAGCCTCTTCAGAGTAATAGGTCTCATTCAGCACCATGCCTTGTGTCAGCAAATTTTGGAATGGCTCATCAAAAGTAATGAGATTAAGGTCACGCATCACCTTGGTCCAGAAGCGCGCATAGAGTAAATGCAAAATCGCATGCTCAATACCGCCAATGTATTGATCCATCGGCATCCAATACTCATTACGTCCATCCACCATAGTCTTAGCATCTGGACCGGTATAACGCATGAAGTACCAAGAGGAGTCGACAAAGGTATCCATCGTGTCAGTCTCACGACGTGCAAGCTTGCCGCACTTTGGGCACTGGACATTTAAAAAGTCAGCACGCTTATTCAGAGGATTGCCGCTGCCATCAGGCACACAATCTTCAGGCAACACTACTGGTAAATCCGCCTCAGGGACTGGAACTGCTCCACAACCTGGATGCTGCTCATCGCCACAATGAATAATCGGAATAGGTGTACCCCAATAGCGTTGGCGAGAAATGCCCCAATCACGCAAACGATAGGTGGTTTTGATTTCACCAATACCCATTTTTTCTAGATCTTGGGCAACTGCATCAACCGCCTCTTCATGTGACAGGCCATCGTACTTACCGCTATTCAGGCTAACGACATCATCCTTTTGCGCATACCAATCTTGCCAATGGCTGGTATTGAACATTTCAGAAGGAGTACGTAAAGCGATTACTTGCTTAATTGGGAGGTCGTATTTAAGTGCAAACGCAAAATCACGCTCATCATGCGCAGGAACGCCCATGACCGCACCATCACCATAGGACATCAACACATAGTTGCCGACCCAAACCGGTACAGATTCATTGGTGAGCGGATGCGTCACATACAAGCCTGTGAACATGCCTTCTTTTTCTTGAGTGGCGAGATCCGCCTCAATCACACTACCTGTTTTGCATTTTTCGATAAAGGCAGCTAATTCGGGATTACTGTTGGCAGCCAATGTTGCTAACGGATGCTCAGCAGCGACAGCACAGAAGGTGACGCCCATGATGGTGTCAGCACGCGTAGTAAACACATACATCTGACCATCTTGAACCAAGTTACCGTGCGCATCAGCAATTTCATGTTTGAACGCAAAACGTACGCCGCGACTTTTACCAATCCAATTCTGTTGCATGGTTTTGACTCGTTCAGGCCAACCCAAGTCATCCAAACCAGAAAGTAATTGCTCTGCATACGCTGTAATGTTGAAGTAATAGCCCGGTATCTCGCGCTTTTCAACCAAAGCACCAGACCGCCACCCGCGCCCGTCGATCACTTGCTCATTAGCCAATACCGTTTGATCGATTGGATCCCAATTGACTACCTGGGTCTTGCGATAGGCAATTCCCTTTTCGAGCATCTTCAAAAAGAGCCATTGATTCCAACGATAGTAGTCAGGACTGCAAGTAGCCACTTCGCGTGACCAGTCGATTGCTAAACCCATCGCCGCCATTTGCTTTTTCATATAAGCAATGTTGTCGTATGTCCATTTGGCCGGCGGTACTTTATTTTGAATGGCTGCATTTTCGGCGGGCATACCAAACGCATCCCAACCCATTGGCATCAATACGTTATAACCCTGCATACGCAGTTGACGCGCCATGACATCATTGATGGTGTAGTTGCGAACGTGACCCATATGCAACTTACCAGATGGATAAGGCAGCATAGAGCAAGCATAGTATTTTGGCCTTGGCTTGCCGGAAGCATCTAATGCGTTCTCGGCAACCTTGCAAGCTTGCGTGCTTTCCCAGTCAGCTTGCGCTGCCGCCTCAATACTGCGGTGGTCGTAATCCTTACTCATTCAATACAACTCTTTTCTTCTATTCTGATTTACTCAATTGACTGAATTTACTTACGCAGGCCAAGCACATCTTGCATGTCATACAAGCCAGAGCTCTGACCCTGCAAAAAGCGTGCGGCACGCAAAGAACCTTGTGCATATGACTGACGGCTAGAAGACTTATGGCTAATCTCGATACGCTCACCCTCACCTGCGAATAAGACGGTGTGATCACCCACAATATCTCCACCACGAATCGTTGCAAAACCAATCGAACCTTCTTTGCGCTCTCCGGTATGACCTTCGCGGGAATACACAGCTACATCATCTAATTTCTCACCAAGGGCATCGGCAATCACTTCACCCATTCTTAATGCAGTACCAGATGGAGCATCTACTTTATGGCGATGGTGGGCTTCAATGATTTCAATGTCGTAACCCTCGTTCAACATTTTTGCAGCGATCTCCAGTAATTTAAAAGTCACATTGACACCCACGCTCATATTTGGAGCAAATATGATGGCCAAATTGGCGGAAGCTTTCTGAAGACCATCGATTTGCTCGGGGCTTAAACCTGTAGTACCAATAATCATTTTGCTGCCAGTTTTTTGCGCCACCGCAAGATGCGCCATCGTGCCTTCTGGACGTGTGAAATCAATCAGGTACTCGGCATCACTCAAAGCCTGAGCAATATCAGCTGTAATCGCGACACCAGTTTTTTTACCCAAGAATGCGCCAGCGTCTTCGCCCAACTGAGGACAGGAGTCATGTTCAAGCGCGCCCACTAATTGAGCGTCAGGGCTATTGAGTACAGCCTCGATCAACATTTTGCCCATGCGGCCGGTAGCACCAGCAATTGCGATTTTCATCATTGATATCTTCGTTTCTTATTAAAGGTTGCCGAAAGAAATGACTCAGCACCAACACAAAAGCAATTTTTATTTAGCTTCACCAGCCTGCGGAACATTGAGAGCGCCAGGGCCTAACTGTTGAGATTCAGGCTGAGCTTCTGGCTGCTTATTTGAGAAACTGAAAAAATCCCAAAACGAACTACTGGCAGTACTAGCCGCAGGCACGGCCACACCTGCTGGCAAGTTATCTGTTTTGCTCGGCACCAGCAACTCAGGTTGTTGCAAAGGAGGTGTTACTGGGGGCTTATTGGATCCAGTCATCACATCCCAAAAGGAACGCTTAGTCTTTGCATAGCCATCAATCTCGGCAACCAACTCAACTTCAGTTGGCAATGCATCGCCCTGGAACTTGGATAACTTATCACTATCAAAAAATACTGTGACGCGACGATCCTTGCCCATGACTTGGCCTGCGCGTTTGAATTCAAAAACATAATCCCAACGATTGGCGTGAAAATAATCAGCCAACAAGGGCGTACCAAGAATTTGGCGAACTTGCTCGCGACTCATACCCACTTGTAACTTAGCGTACTGCTCGCTAGAAATAAAGTTTCCCTGAACCACATCTGGAACGTACGGCCTAAAGACTTTATTCATCCAGGCACGCTGGGTGTTATCTACGGCGCTGGTACAGCCCGTAGCGAGAATGAGACCGCCAAAAGCAGCGATCAGCAAACCTGAGCGAGTAAGGTTGAAAACTCCAAAAATGAAGTTCAATAGTCTAGTAAAAAGTTGAAGGCAATTTTGCATGGCAGGCCGTATCATTAAGACATTGATTTTAGCTCGCAAACCCATGAATATGAACCAAAACCCCACTCCTGCAGATTTACGCGATATTGGCCTAAAAGCCACCGGCCCTCGCATGAAAATATTGGACTTTTTCCATCAAAATGGCGGCACCCACTTCAGCGCCGAAGATGTGTTCATGGCCCTTGCCAAGGATGACAAAGAGATTGGTTTAGCCACTGTTTACCGGGTGCTTACCCAGTTTGAACAAGCAGGGCTATTGCTACGCAGTCACTTTGAGTCCAGCAAGGGTGATAGTCGAGCCATTTATGAGTTGAATGAAGGCCAACATCATGACCATCTCGTTTGCCTAGATTGTGGGCATGTTGAGGAATTTGTAGATGAGGCCATCGAAAAAAGGCAGCACGATATTGCCAAAAACCTGGGTTTTAAGCTCCAGGACCACTCATTAGCCATGTATGGCCACTGCCAAAAGAAGAATTGCCGCAACAAACCAAAGGCATGAATTAAAAGATATCTGTAGATAATGAAAAATGACCTCAATTGAGGTCATTTCTACATATAAAACTGATTTTTAGCGACTGTTATCGCCAAAACCCTAAAAATTGCTTACTTCACAGCCATCAATGCCTCTGCAGCATTGAGCATTTGAACTGAATAGCCCCACTCGTTGTCATACCAAGCCAAGACTTTTACCAACTTGCCGTCTGTTGAAACGCGAGTCTGGGAGGCATCGTAAATACTGGGGCGTGGATCGTGATTAAAGTCGATCGAAACAAGTGGCAAAGTATTAAAGCCTAGAATGCCCTTCAATTCACCTTCACTAGCAGCCTTCAAGATCGAATTCACCTCATCTACGCTGGTAGCGCGACTAGCGGCAAAAGTTAAATCCACTACGGAAACATTAATCACTGGCACGCGCATAGCAAAACCATCAAAGCGCCCTGCCAATGCTGGCAGCACCAAACCTACTGCTTTTGCGGCACCAGTCTTCGTTGGAATCATGCTGGTCACGGCAGAACGCGCACGACGCATATCCTTGTGATACACATCAGTCAGCACCTGGTCGTTGGTGAAAGCATGAATGGTTGTCATCAAGCCAGACTCAATGCCAATCTTTTCTAGCAATGGTTTAACCAATGGAGCTAAACAGTTGGTGGTGCAGCTAGCGTTAGAAACGACTATATCGCTTGATTTAAGTACTTGTTGATTGACGCCATAGACAATGGTGGCATCCACATCTTTTTCACCTGGAGCGGAAATTAATACCTTCTTCGCACCTTGGGAGATATGCACCATGGCTTTTTCTTTTGAGGTGAATTTACCTGAGCATTCCAAAACTAAATCCACACCTAATTCACCCCAGGGGGTTTCTAAGGGATTGCGAGTGGAGAACATCTTGATGCGATCGCCATTCACCACCATGCAATCGCCATCTACTTTGACTTCAGCAGGGAAGCGACCATGCGCAGAATCATATTGCGTAAGGTGTGCATTGATATCGATATCACCCATCGCATTAATCGCTACGATTTTGATATCGCGTCTTGGCTTACCATTGACTTGATCTTCATACAAAGCACGTAAGACCATACGACCAATACGACCATAACCGTTAATTGCGACACGAATTGTCATTCCATTCCCCTTGCTAATATTAAATTCTTAAACAGAAAACTTTATCTTTTCTTTGCAATGCATTGCTTCACTGTTTTAGAAATCTGATCCACAGTTAAACCAAAATATTCATAGAGCACGGGTGCCGGCGCTGATTCACCAAAAGTGTCAACGCCATGTACCGCTGCGCAACCATACTTCCACCAAAAATCAGTAACGCCCGCTTCAACAGCAATGCTCGGAATACCAGCAGGCAATACCTTTGCTTTATACGCAGCGTCTTGTTGATCGAATACCGTAGTTGAGGGAATCGATACCACGCGAATACCAAAACCTTCGCCCCCTAAGCGTTCCGCTGTTTGCAATGCCAATGCAATTTCAGAGCCAGTGGCCATAATGACTGCGTCGATTTTTGCTTTCTTTGGGTCGCGCAGCACATAGCCACCACGAGCAATATCTTTAATCTGCTGAGTGCCACGAGAAACAAATGGGCAATTTTGACGACTGAAGATTAATGCGCTTGGGCCATGCTTGCGCTCAATCGCAGAGCCCCAGGCAACCGCACTCTCAGTGGTATCGCATGGACGCCACACCATCAAATTTGGAATGAGACGCAAGCTGGCAACATGTTCTACAGATTGGTGTGTTGGACCATCTTCACCCAGGCCAATAGAGTCATGCGTGAAGACAAAAATACTGCGCAACTTCATCAAAGAAGCCATGCGCAATGCGTTACGACTGTAATCGGAGAAGGTTAAGAAAGTGCCGCCGAAGGGAATATATCCACCATGCAAGGCGATACCGTTCATGATGGCACTCATACCAAACTCACGAACACCGTAATTGATGTGGTTACCCCACTGATCAGCACGCACTGCTTTGCATGCAGACCAATTCGTTAAGTTGGAACCCGTTAAGTCAGCAGAGCCACCCATCAATTCTGGCAAGGCTGGCGCCAATGCTTCAATCGCGTTTTGACTCGCTTTGCGAGTCGCGATCGTTTCCGCTTTGGTTTGGCATGTCTTGAGATAGGCATCCAAAGTAGTTGAAAAATCTTTAGATAAATCACCCTGCATACGACGCTGTAATTCAGAAGCTAATTCAGGGTATTTATTTCGGTAAGCCTGAAATTCTTTATTCCATTCATGCTCAGCAGCTTGACCGCGCTTCTTGAAATCCCACGCCTCATAAATATCATTTGGAATCTCGAATGGCGCGTACGGCCAATTTAATGCCACACGGGTTTCAGCAATCTCGGTAGCGCCCAATGGTGAACCATGGACCTTATCGCTACCAGCCATATTGGGAGAGCCTTGCCCAATCGCGGTCTTACAACAAATCAAGGTAGGCTGATCGCTCTTCTTGGCTTTAGCAATCGCATCCGATATGGCTTCCGCATCATGACCATCCACATTGCGCAGAACATTCCAACCGTAAGCCTCAAAACGTTTAGGCGTATCTTCGTTAAACCAAGACACTACTTTGCCATCAATCGAGATGCCATTGTCATCCCACAGAGCAACCAACTTATTGAGTTTGAGTGTGCCAGCCAATGAACATACTTCGTGGCTGATACCTTCCATCAAGCAACCATCGCCTAAAAATACATAGGTGTAGTGGTCAACAACATCATGGCCTGGACGATTAAATTCTTCGGCCAATAATTTTTCTGCCAGCGCCATACCAACTGCATTAGAAATTCCCTGACCCAAAGGACCCGTAGTCGTCTCTACGCCGGGAGTAATTCCATATTCGGGATGGCCTGGGGTCTTGCTATGCAATTGCCGGAAATTTTTCAACTCACCAATAGGCAAGTCGTAACCCGTGAGGTGCAATAAGGAATACAGCAGCATTGATCCATGGCCATTTGATAAAACAAATCGATCACGATTCATCCAATGCGGATCCGTCGGATTGTGTTGCAAATGATCATTCCAAAGACCGACAGCAATATCGGCCATGCCCATCGGCATTCCAGGATGCCCGGAATTGGCTTGTTGAACTGCATCCATGGATAAAGCGCGAATGGCATTGGCCATACGAATTTGAAGGTTTGACATCGTAAATTGGGTCTCTTGGAAATTAATTAGCTATATTTCAGTAATGCCTCAATTTTATCTTCCCGGGCCATGGGAAAACCAAAAGCCAAATACCCTCACTCCTGAGCTCGCTCACCATTTGCGGGTTCGCCGCATCCAAGTCGGCGAATCCTTCCCCATCTTTGATGGAAAAGGTCACGTAGCAAAGGCAAAACTACTCTCCCTTAGCAATAAATCTGGGGAAGCCGAGCTTAGTGACATTCATCAAGATATCCATCGTGAGAGCCCCTATGCCATTACTCTGGCGCAAGGACTTGCGGGTGGAGATAAGATGGATTGGGTGGTTGAAAAGGCTATAGAGACTGGCGCCCAAGTCATCGCTCCGTTGCAGTGTGAGCGCTCAGTCATCAAATTAACGCGCTCTAGCGATGCTGAACGAGCCCAAAAACGGCTTTTACATTGGGAAGGCATTGTTCAAGCTGCCTGCGAGCAATGTGATCGCACTGTCCTGGCCTCAGTTGAGCCTATACAAGGATTTGAGAGTTATCTAAAGATAGATCAAAAAGCAGCACTTAAACTACTTTTAAGCCCAGATACCGACAAAAGCCTGTATTCAGTACTACTAAGCAACCCGCCTCAAGACATCATCCTGATGATCGGGCCTGAAGGCGGCCACTCTCCAGAAGAAGAAGCTCAAGCCAAAGCAGCCGGCTATCAAATAGTCTCTTTGGGGGACCGAGTCTTGCGTACAGAAACCGCAGGTATCGTGGCAATTACAGCCGTACACACTATTTGGGACCCAGAAATGCAAAATCGCCTCAAATAGAGGCGATTTTGATTTGCTTACTGCTGCGGGCTAATTAAAGCCGCACTTTAGGCAAAAGAGTAAAAGACTCGATAGGGTGTGCGACGCTCGGACCAGAAATCAACCGCATCACGGAAAACATCTAAAAGAGTTTCACGCGCTTCCTTGTCAAACTTCTGAGTACAAGGCAAGCCTTCAAGTACCACTACGAATCCTGGCTGAGGCCCAGACTTATCGACAGTAGTCGTCAAAGCATCTAACAAAGGGTCAAAATTCTTCGCTTGTTGTTTGGTAAATGAGTAAGCAATTGCAATCGCCTCCAAGACTTCGCCTTTGGTCATTGCATTTGCACAATGAGCGTAAATGTAATGCTGGCCAAGCTCAGTAGCCGCTTCCTGTAGGTCAGGAGTGCGGAACGCACGAATAGATTGCACAATATTAGGGCGCACACTGCGCAACATTGCCGGCGGTCCGGCATCGCGAACTGCCAAAGCGGCACGCCAAGAAGCTGTCACTTTTTTCCCCGAAACTTGATTTGCTGCATAGGTTTGTAAACGAGATAAACCACCCTCGGCGTAGATATTGGCAGCAGGCGACTCGGCTTCAAGTCGATCATTGCTGTCCCAACTTTCAGC
>CANCBK010000060.1 GCA_947374315.1 Burkholderiaceae bacterium
TTACCTTGCCATCGCTACGGGTATAAATCATGTCCCCATTGCCAAAGCCTGACTTCTTGGCATGGCAGGCATAGCATTTCTGCTGATCAATTGCCATCCCACTGGAAATATCTGGAGATGAGTAAGCGGGCATATGCAGGGCTAGAAGCACCAAGAATCCATAAGCAAGTCGTTGTAGCGGTAATTTCACTAGAAATCAGTCATTTAGCCAAATAAATGACTATTTTAAAGCCCAGACGATAAATCTGCCCTACTCCGCCTGAATGGAGAGATAGACGTTATAAGCGTTCATGTGATTTGCCGCCTTAAATAAGGGCATGCCATCGTATTCAGACCAATCCGCCTGTTTGTAAGCCTCATCGAAAGGATCTAGATTAATGGCAGCCTTAGACATTGATTCTCTAAGATATTTCAGGTAGTTCCGTGTGAAGGCAATATCTTCAGTTGGCTGTATTGAGTAATCTCCATGCCCGGGAATCACGATTTTGGGATTGAGCTGCTCTATAGCATCTAAGGCAGATAACCACCCTTTGCTATCTGCGCTACCCACAAAGGGGATGCGACCCCGAAACACTAAATCCCCGGCAAACAAGACCCCTTCGGACGGAACAAAAATCATTAAATCTTCGGGCGTATGGGCTGGCCCTACCCTACTAATTTTAAAATCCACCCCACCAATGGTCAGCGTATGATTTTGATCAATCCAGATGTCGGCCGCCATGAGTTTAGTGCTTGAATTAACCCATGGGGCAAAATCCACTCGGGAGGCGCTTAATCTTTGCCTAGCCGTTTCAGAGGCTAAGTAGCTCAACCCTTGATTTTGAGCATAAATCTTCGCTCCGATTTTTTTAAACTCCTGTAGACCATAAATGTGATCCGCATGGTAGTGAGTAACAATAACCGCCACTACATTTTGCGGGGTCAGCTTTTTGATTTCGGCAATCAGTTTCTTCGCAAGGATTGGCGAACCCAGTGCGTCAACAACTACAACCCCCTTGGGGGTGATGACAAAACCAGCATTGGAGATAAAGTTTTGATTTTGACTGCTACCCATCTCCGGCAAGCCCTGAACGAAA
The DNA here is from genome assembly GCA_947374315.1 of Burkholderiaceae bacterium. Next base: position 1,077 of record CANCBK010000060.1, read on the forward strand.
TAGGTATGGGGCGCTACCTGAACTGGGTTAAGGAATGGTTTATCGGCGGTAGTTACAGCAGAAACTTTGGCCACACTACCAACGAGCAGCATACTAAAAAATGAAATTTGTAGCAAACTCACTTTACTCATGAAACTCTCTGCATACAGAATTAGGGTTTGATGTAAGCAAAGTGGTTCTGATATTGAAGGTCAGCAATCCGAACAACTCCAGAGGGGGTGAAGTCAGAATCAAGAATGAACTGATCTTTATTGAGATTGCGGTTTTTTAAGGTGATTTCGCAAACCTCAAAACGGACCCCGCGAGACTTCAATGCAGAGATTAGCGGAGCATACTCAATGCCATTCTTTTTATCCTTAGCGCCTTCCATCATCATATCTACGCCATTGGCATGTGTGACCACAATAATCTTGGTCTGCGGGGCAACATCTAGATGATTGCGGATATTTCGTAGACCTTTAATGCCCTGAGATTCAGCATCATCGATGTGATAAACCACTTCAGTGGGGCTGGCAGCACTCACAGAAGAGGCAATAGAGGCCAAGGAAATGAACAATGTTGACAATATAAGCTGAAGAATTTTTTTCATGATGATTGATCTTGGGACTATTGATTAAAGTGAAGCCATGCCGGGATTATTGTTAATGCCCTTGATGATTGGCTCGTTAAGCTTTACAGCTTTAACCACTTTAACATCACGTAAATGTCTTTCGATCACATCCCAAATCGGCTCTCCACCCATATTCTTAGCCTCTTCGCTTACAGGAGCCCAACCAGCAACCTTGTAAGTCTTGCTGGGCTCAATATCCTTGCCATTCAAGCGCATATCAGTTATTCGATTGCCTGCAGCTGCTGCCGGATCTATCGTGTATTGCATACCACCAACGCGGACCATATCGCCCCCTTGCTGATAATAGGGATCGGGATTGAATAAGTTATCGGCGACATCTTCAAGGATGGTCTTGATAGTTTCACCGGTCATATTGTTGATGGTGGTATATGGATAAGTAATAGCGGTTTGATCCAGCAAGTTTTCGCGGGTAATTGCTTGACCTGGCAACAGACTGGTTCCCCAGCGGAAACCTGGAGAGAACGCAATTTCTGCATTCTTCTGGGCCATCAAACCATCCAAGATTAACTGATCAAAGCTGCCATTGAAATTACCACGACGATAGAGAAGTCCATCGGTAGTAGCCAATTTTTCGTTTAGCTTGGTTTCGTATGGCGCCCGCACTTTGGCAATCAACTGATTCATCGCAAGGTCTGCTGGGATCATATTTGAGAAAATGGGGAAAAGCTTGTAGCGGAAATCAACCGGCTTACCACCCTTAACATCGAAATCTAGAACACCCAAGAATTTACTGTTAGAGCCTGCATTTGTAACGAGAGTTATTCCACCGGAATTCTTAACCTTGACCGGAATAGGCACGCCATCATGCGTATGACCACCCATGATTGCATCCAGGCCGCTAACGCGCGATGCCATCTTTAAATCAACATCCATGCCGTTATGAGACAGCAAAACGACTACCTTTGCCCCTTTAGTGCGCACTTCATTAATCGTCTTCTGTAAATTCTCTTCTTGAATACCAAAAGTCCAATCAGGTGTGAAGTACCGGGGGTTTGCAATTGGTGTATATGGAAAGGCTTGGCCAATAATTGCTACCTGAATGCCGTTCTGAACCTTCATAACATAGGGATTAAATACAGAATCCCCAAAGTCTGCAGTCTTGATATTTTGAGCAATAAAAGAAACCTTGCCTTTGAAATCGCCATTGACAATATCCATCACTCGCTTCTCGCCCAAGGTCATTTCCCAGTGTGGAGTCATGACATCAACCCCCAAGAGCAATGCCGCATCAACCATGTCTTGACCATTGGTCCAAAGCGCCGTTCCAGATCCCTGCCAAGTATCGCCACCATCTAGCAATAGAGCGCCTGGTCGACTTGCTTTCATCTGCTTAATGAGCGTCGCCATATGTGCAAAGCCACCCATCTTGCCGTAATTTTGTGCTGCCGCAACGTAATCTAAATAGGTAAATGCGTGGGCATCGCGCGTACCTGCAGCAATACCATTTGCCTTGAGGAAGTACTCTCCAACCAAATGTGGCGTCCTACCCTCTTGATTGCCAATGCCAATATTTACATTGGGCTCGCGGAAGTAAATCGGTAAAAGTTGGGCATGACAATCGGTAAAATGCAGAAAATGTACATTGCCAAATTTTGGTAAATCGTAGAACTTTTGAGCAGTACTTTGAGCGCCAGCAAAATCAGACTGCAAACTCATTCCGCCTGCTGATGCAATCGCTAATGCCTGAAGAAATTCCCGGCGATTTAATGACATAGTATTTCCCCAATGAAAACAGGCCATGCGGCCTGCTTCGAAATGTTATTGATTAACAGGTGACTCTGGATCCAGTAGTAGGGCCATGACATCCTGAATTTGTTGCTCATTGAGGAGTTTAAAATGGGCAATTCGTGGCATATTGCTACAGGCGTTGTAAGCCTTGGCATTGTTAATGCGGTTCCAAGTATAGGTAACCACCTCTTTGGAGTAGCCCCGCAACTTGGCATAGCCCGTCAGCGAGGGGCCGATTGTTCCATAAGAGATTTCTTTAGGATCAATCTGGTGACAGTTATAGCAACCGCCTCCGATCGGGGTATCTGCTTTATCCGACCAAGTCGCACCTCGGCCACTTTGCGCAATTTTTTCTCCATTTTTCCAATCGCCAATATACTTTCCATCAGTGGGTTGCTGGATAGAGTCCATATTCATTTTTTGGATTTTTTCCCGCATTGCCTCCGCTTGCTTGCTATTGGCAAATTTAGGATCAGAGCAGAATTTTTGAGTTTCATCTTGGTCAATGCGATTCAATCCAGCAATGCCTTCAGCCCTAAAGCTGTCTTGCATCATTTTATTAAATCTTGGATCGTTCTTTTGTTGCGCAATAGCATTTGTATTTAACGTAATTACAAGGAGGATAAATCCACCGATAGCTAAGAGTTTTTTGATGTTTGTATTTTTCATAACCTTGATCTCTTATCTATTAACGCTTTAAGCCAGGTGTTTCAACAGTGCCACCATTAGCATTCTTTGCCATATACATAGACAAAGCAATAGTCACGTCCGAGCCATAGATTGGGAATGGGAAGCGTTGCTGACGGAAGCAATCATTCAGACGCTGTTGCATTGTCCAGAACTGACCACTAGAAACGCGATAAGCAGGCCAGTAACCCCAGCCTAATGTGGCGCCTTTTTGTTCCGTCAAATTAGGTAGGTCCTGCAAGCGAATGCGCTTGCCATTCTCACCATGGCAAGATGCGCAAGAAAAGTCCATCGGACCACCCTCAAAAAAGAAGGCACGCTTACCGAGGTCATACATTTCTTTTTCTTTTGGGTGAACAGTGCTCACCTTGATCTTGTCACCCTTGGATAAGGTCACCACATAAGCGACGATTGCTTCCATATCCTTTTTGGGGCCCTGCTGAAAAGGTGCATCAATCATTTCCTGCGGATTACGACCTTGAAGTACCTGCATGCAAGTCATCAAGCGGGACTCTAAATCTTGAACCTTATTGGTATCTTTAAAGTAGCGCGGCAATTGAGCCGCCGCACCTTTTACAACACCAGGGCCTAACCCTAGATTGCACTTTTCAAGGGTTGAATTTTTTGGTCCAGCTGGTTTTTTCCATAACTCTTCACCGGCCGCCTCATATAGTTCTGCAGGATTGCCATCAGCAATCATCTCACGATATTTTGCGATATCGTCAGTAGCACTTTTTTGTGCTGACACTGATGATGTCATCGTCAATAAAGCTACTACAAAACCAGTAGCCAACCCTAAGGTCAATTTACGCTGCATTTCCTGCCCTTTCAAAACCACGGAGGCGGTAAAGATTTATTAATGCTAAAACTAAATTAAGAAGCAGTTGCTTCATCGGTACGCTTGTCACCCTTGCTATCAATCCAGGTAACGGTGATCTTGTCACCTTTAGTGCCTTTGTACTTGAAGTTCAAAAATGGATCCTTAGAAACCGCCGTGCCAAATTGTCCATTCAATACATCCTTACCATTCGCTTTCACATTAATTGCGGTGATATGCCATGCAGGGATTAATTTTCCAGCGGCGTCTTTGCGCTGGCCAGACTCCATATCATGCTTCATCAAAATTTTTACATCTACAGTGCCACCGTTTTCAGTAGCTCTTACGCGCATTGGATCAGCCATTTTGTTCCTCTTTTATTCTGTTTATGAATGTATACCGTTTATTTGATGCGCTTCAGAATTAACCGCCGCAACCACCGAGCGTTACTTTGACTTCTTTAACAGCCATATTCCACTTGCCATCCGCTTTTACCAAGGCATAAACATTGGATGTTTGCCCCATTTTGATGCGAGTAGTAACAAATGAGTCCGTTCCAGCAGGGATGAAAAATTGAGCAGCTAAGGCGCTTGGGTTCTTTTCAACCAAGATGGCCATTTGCTCGGCCTTCAATGTAGTTGCAATTCCAACTGGCACTACTGCGCCATTTTCAGCGATATCTGGCGCATTCAAAGTCACTGCGGATGATTTATCTGGATTGCCAGCGCCGAGAATTTTGAAAACATCATCAAGGCTCTTGCCTTCGAATGCAGCCTTATTCCATTCTTGCGCTTGCGCTACGCTAATGAGGCCTGTTGAGGCCATCAGACCAAATACTGCTGAGTACTTCAATAGACTGCGACGCTGCTGATACATAAAAACTCCTTTATTAATCTTGACCTACTTGTATTCGCTATTTTGCTTCAAAACCCATAAATAACTGCCAAATTTATACTTACTTCCCACCAGATAGCACCCAAGATACCAAAGTCTTGCGATCTTCGTCCGATAGCTGAGCTTGAGGCGGCATCGGTATAGCCCCCCAGACACCAGAACCACCAGCCTTGACTTTAGCCATTAACTTATCCATGGCCCCGCTTTGCCCATCATATTTTTTAGCAATGTCTACAATTGATGGCCCAACAAGCTTGGCATTAGTGGCATGGCAAGCCGTACAGTTTTCAGTTTTAAACATGGCAGCAGGCCCTTTTGTGCTGGCTGCGTGTGTATCTGAAGCATGAGCTAAGCCCACCCCCATATCTCCAGGCAATGTTGCAAGAGGTGGCTTAGTAGAATCGGATCCGCGATAAGGGCCATACAGGCGATTTTGCTCAGCAATATTTCCGTGTGCATTACGGGCAAAATCAGGCAAAGTTGAGCCGATCTGAACAAATGGAACGCAATTATGCATACATGCCACAGCCTGAACATCTGGCTTATCAGCTGCATTCCAAAAGCCATGTTTACGAGTCATGCCATTTCGATTAGGCATCCTCTTTTGTACCTCTGAAATATTTGCATTACTCAGAACAAAATCATCGGGAACAATCTCCCCTAGATTCAGGATGTAAGCAACCAAAGCGTAAGTATTATCTGGAGTCAACGATCTTGGCGCATTCCATGGCATCGCACGATAAATGTAATCCCATAAAGTGGACACAGTTGGCACCTTCATGAGGGTAGTTCGCTGAGGCTGCTTGCGATCGCGTAAAGATGCAACTTTGCCAGTCTTAATATCTTCAGCAGTGGTGCCACCGACAATTGGAGTAAAGATCTCATTCGACTCTCCGAAGACGCCGTGACAGGTGGCGCATTTAGACTCCCAAAGCTCCTGACCTTGAGTCACCGAGCCGGAGCCATTTGGTAAGCCCTTAAAGTCAGGGCGGACATCAATATCCCATGCCTGAACTTCTGCAGGAGTGGCTAACCTACCGATGCCGGGATACTTTTCAGAGCTAGTTTGAGCATAGCCCACCTGAATATTAATAGCAATCAAAGTAGCTATAGCAAAGTGAACGTAGAGTTTATCCAACTTGAACATTGCTAACCTCGCCGTTTGAATCCAACTTCCATGATTGGATTGCATTGTTGTGATAAATCGAACGATTACCCCTGACATCTCGAAGCATCTTGATTGAGGGTTGAACATAGCCAGTATCGTCAATTGCACGAGACTGCAGTATTGACGGTGAGCCGTCCCATACCCAATCAATATTAAAGCGTGTAATAGATTTAGTTAGTACTGGAGTTTCCAGGCGCGCTGTACGCCAGTTATTGCCACCATCAAAAGAAACATCAACTCGAGTAATTTTTCCACGACCAGACCAAGCCATACCACTAACGTTATAAAACCCTTTATCCAAAAGCTGCTGACCTCCAGATGGCGTCGTGATGACAGATTTACATTCTTGAATTGAGGCATATTGTCTATGCATGCCATCTGGCATGAGTTCAATATAGTGAACCGCCTCATCTTTTGCATTCCATGGCATATCACCCACCTCTAGGCGTCGCAGCCATTTCACCCAACTTACACCTTGAACACCAGGCACAACCAAGCGTAGCGGGAACCCATTTTCTGGACGTAACATTTCACCATTCATGCTCCAAGCAACAATAGCGTCATTTAAGCAGCTCTCCAAATTAATAGTGCGAGTCATGCCTGAGCCATCACCACCTTCCGCGAGCATGAACCTACCCTTCTTAAAATCTGCACCGCACTCCTCTAACAACACCTTCAAAGGTACGCCTGTAAATTCGCAGCAAGAAAGCATGCCATGCGTGTACTGGACGGTAGGTACAGCGACATTGCCCCACTCTAAGCCTGTATTAGCACCACACTCGATAAAGTGGGTTCGAGAAATAGAAGGCAGTCGCATTAAGTCATTCATCGTGAAGACTCGTGGATTTTTGACTAAACCATTAATCATCAAGCGATGTGTTTCAGGATTCAAGTTGTACCAACCTTGATGATGACGCTCAAAGTGCAAACCGTTTGGCGTTATCGTCCCGAACAAACCCTGCAGTGGGGTAAAGGCTACCGAAGCAGCCGATACTCGTGTTAACCCCGGGGATTCACGGCGAATGAGATTGGACTCATAGATTGATGGCGAGCCATAAGGCATAGTTGCCACGTTTTTGCCAAGAGTAGTTTGCCACTCTTGTTTTTCTAAAATTGCAGGGTCGCCCTCACCTATTGCCATTGCTAGTGGAGCCGCAAGGCCAGCTGCCGCACCACCGATGGCGGACATAAAGCCTTTCCGCAAAAAACCGCGTCGGTTTTCATCAAGGCCATTTGTATTGATATCGGTAATTAAGTATTGCGAAATAAAGTGTTCAGGCGCCTTTACCAAGCGGGCTCGATTGCTTGGCTTTTCAACCACAGTGATATCTTGCGAACTGATCTCTATTTGTTTATTTGTCATGGAGTCTCTAATTTGATGAATAGATGGCGTAAAAATTAATGCAAACTTTCGGCAATCTTCGAACACACCGCTTGACACATTTCTACAGTTGCATTGTCAGAAATTGAATAAAAAACAGTGGTTTTTTCTTTTCGCCTCGATAAAATCCCCGCCTTATGTAATGCGGAAAGATGGCGAGAAACATTTGCCTGACTAGAGCCGCACAACTCAATAACTTGAGAAACTGACTTTTCTCCACTGCAAACAGCGTACATAATGCGTAAACGAGATGGTTCAGATAAAACGTTAAAGTACTCGGCAACGCGAGCAAACACCAGCTCCATTGATGCCGGGGATAGATTAACTAGTGCTTTCTTTGCTTTAGGCTTTGAGCTCACTTGAATAAACAATATATGCGTATGTATGTATATATATTTAACGCCTAAGTTCCGGGTGGTTAAATAGTGACATACCCTAGCCCCGAACTAATACAATTCAAATCATGGATATAGATGCAATCCTTCTCTCTCTGAAGCTCGCCTTTTGGACAATGGCCATAATCTTGCCATTTGGTATTTGGACTGCCCATAAGTTTATGAGGTTGAGTAAGAGCCGCCCTTGGCTAGAGGCTTTGCTGGCTTTACCATTGGTTTTGCCGCCCACCGTTTTGGGATATTATTTTTTAGTAGGTCTAGGCGGTAAAACCCTTTTAGGCTTCCCGTTGGTTTTCTCATTCTTTGGGATTCTGCTAGCCTCGTTAATAGTAAATCTCCCCTTTTCGATTCAACCAATACAAAGAGCATTCGAAGCAATTAATCCGGAGATTATCGAAGCAGCACAAGTGAGCGGACTAACGAATTGGCAAATATTTCGCCTAATAGAGCTGCCTCTAGCTTGGCGAGGCATTACCAGCGCCGCAGTACTCACCTTTGCCCACACACTGGGAGAGTTTGGCGTTGTTCTCATGGTCGGTGGTGCCATACCCGGAGAAACCAAAACAGTTTCAATCTCAATCTACGACAAAGTTCAAAGCTTTGATACTGCCGGCGCAGACTTACTTGCCATGCTGTTACTAGCAACCTCTTTAATAGCTATTGGAATATCCTACGGAATTTTTGGACCCAAGCAAACACAGTTAGCACGAGGGCGATCTTAATGCTAAAAGTTAGACTATCCCAAAGTGAGCCCATGCCAATCCAGATTAATTTGGAATGCGTACCTGGAGAGTTGCATGCTTTAGTGGGCCCTTCTGGCAGTGGAAAAACAACAGTCTTAAGAACGATTGCCGGCTTAAGAAACGCGAGTTCAGGCCTGATTGAATGCGACTCTCAACTCTGGTTTGAAGGTGATGAAATCAATGGCATTAGCAACTCACTGAAAGCAGCGGAACGCTCTTGTGGCTTTCTTTTTCAACAGTACGCACTATTTCCACATCTTACTGCCTTAGAAAATGTCTGCATCCCACTTCAGAATTCCGGACTCAGAGAGCATGAGCGCAAAGCCGCTGCCAGAGAGTGGCTATCGAGGATGGGCATATCCGAGTTGGCAACCCGCATTCCGCATCAGCTATCTGGAGGTCAACAGCAACGAGTCGCCTTGGCAAGAGCCTTAGTCAGAAAACCAAAAATACTATTGCTAGATGAACCCTTTTCAGCCATTGATGCCCCAACCCGCCAAAGTCTCTACAAAATCTTAGCGGAGCTACGCAAGGAGTTGAGCATACCAATCCTCTTGGTGACGCATGATTTACGCGAAGCTGACTTGCTAGCAGATCGCATCACCGTGATAGACCAGGGCATCGGCTTACAAACAGCCCCACCACAAACATTATTTCAAAAGCCAAGAAATTCACGGGTTGCAGAGTTAGTTGGAATCAACAACATGTTTCATGGAGTATTTAATTGCGGCAATCTAAGTTGGGATGGCTGCAGTCAAACATTTCAAGTCATGGATAAGAGCAAGATTCCACCGAATGCGAGGGTCGCCTGGGTAATCCCGCAAAGCGGGCTAAGCGCACATAATGCGCCTTCGAGCATTACCGTCCCTGCATATGTTGAAAAAATGAGCAGCTTAGGTCAAATTGCAGTCATTAAATTTCAAGTTGAAAATAGTTTGAATACGATTGAGTGGGAAGCATCCACTGCTGAATTAAAGCGACTGCAGATTGAAGTCGGAAAGCTAATGCATATTGAATTAGATGGTAGTCAGATTCATATCATGCCGCTCAGACCCATCAATGATCCGCGTAGATTTCAGGAGTTGATTAGACTCAATTAGGTTTTTTGGCAACCATTCCCAGCAGGGCTGACATACCAGCATGCCTAGCACCCTCTGACAATTCCTTTTCATAGCAATGAAGATTCAAAATTTCTAACCCATGACTAAGCTCACGGATCATCTCTTCAGTGTATAGATGCTCAAGCAAGACCGGCCCACCAGTTTTATATTCCAATTGCTTAGGTGTGTAGCCCTGAAGGATGAATATGCCGCCCGGCTTCAAAGCCTGCTGTACTTGCTGGAATATTCTCGACCGCATAGCCGGATCAGCAAACTGAATGAAGATTCCAATCACTGCATCATAACTATTGGCTTGCCAATCGAAACCATCTGTGTCGCAAAGACTGTATTTAATGTTGGTTTGATTATCTTGAGCAAATTGCTTTGCCTTAGCAAGGGCAATATCCGATACATCAAAGCAAGTGACATTCATCCCTTGCTTGGCAAGCCAGATTCCATTGCGCCCCACTCCATCAGCAATACAGAGA
>CANCBK010000061.1 GCA_947374315.1 Burkholderiaceae bacterium
GGAGTTGCGCTACCTGCCCATCCACCCAAGGAACAAAACGACGACGGACCTCATACCATTTTGTGGCACCCGTAATCTCATCAAGCAATTGAATTTCTTCAGAATCAGATTCTTGATACAAGGAGGAGGGTGGAATACCTGAAGTGGTATAGCCAGACGCTTCACTCAACGCTTGCATCGTATTTCGAAAAATCTCACCACCCGATAATTCAAAATGCCCCTTGGAGGTGTCACCAAAATGTTCCCGGTAAAAACGATTGGCAAATAGCAGCTCCCCAGTTTCGTTAGACACGACTGATACCGCCGCATCCAAACCTTCAAGAACTGTAATGAAGCGATCTTGTGAGGCCGCTAACTCTTCACGAATTTTCTTCGGCTCAGAAATATCGATTAAAGAAGTAACCCAGCCCGTTTGCAGGCCTTTTTCATCAATCAACGGCGCAATAAATGTTCTTGTTTGAATTACGCTTCCATTGCGATGAGTGATGGAGCCTTCTACGCCAATATTTTTCTCATGACTTAAGGCTAACTTCAGCGCCTTACTCATCTTTTCAGAGAGTTCAGCCCTTTGCCCTTCAGGCCAGAAGGCAAAGGGAGGGTTTTGGCCAATCAACTCCTCGGCTGACCGGCCCGTCATCTCACAAAATGCGCGGTTGACATAGGTGATGGATTTATTCATATCGTGAGCACGAATGCCCACGGGGGTGGAGTTTTCCATCGCGCTACGAAAATTGGTTTCTGCTCGAAGATTGGCCTCCGCCTCTTGCCGAACCTGCATTTGTTTTAATACAGACCACAAGCTCCAAATTACGAATGCGCTAAGCCCAAGCACAACACCAATCAACATCCGGAATGTTAAGTTTGTGGGAGGAGGGTAGGTGTCGATTCGTAAGCTGAGATTGGGGCTAAGTACGCCGATATCAAGACTGGTTTGATTGCTGAAGGCGCGTTTAGGGATATTTTTGTCGGATGAAATCGCCACTACTTTTTCGTCATCAGCGATTAATGTGAATCGATATAGACCCTTAAGCTCGCCAGGAATCATATCAAGTAGGCCTTGTGTGGTGTACAGCACGGCCAATATGCCTTTAGTTTCATTTCCAGCGATTTGTGGGACTGTTTGCCAAAAAACGGTGCGAATCTCCTTGGCGATGGGTTCATCGCTAGGTAGCTCTAGGGTAATAAATTGACTAAATGCCGGTCTATTGGTTGCTTTGCTGAGTTCAATTGATTTTCGGAGCGCATGATTAATGGCAGTCGCATTCTCGGTCTTATTAAACCACTCTACCTTTAAATTGTTTGTGGGAACCTTCCACTGCCGTTGCTCATTTTCATTAATCCAAATAATTTCTGCAATTTCATGATTGCTCTGCAGAAGATTTTCTGCCTGAATAACAATATTCTCTTTTAATTTCGAAGAGTCACTAGAGCCGAGATATTCTCGCCCCATGGATTGCAAGATATCTGTGTTGTTGGCAAATCGTAATTGAATACGTTGTTTTGCGAATGAGAGCTCCCTGAACAGCGCTGCCTCTTGCTGGTTTTTTTCTTGGAGCTGCAATGTCCCTAGAATAATGCCCATGACCCCCGTAAAAATCACAATAGCTATTAATGGGGTGTAGACCAGCCTAAGACCCCGTAATCGACGGAGCCATTTCACAGGCTTTAACTGCCAGATTGAAAATGCAATTTTTTTCATGTAATCAGTGTATTTTGCCTGATTGACTAGTGGTAATGACTATTTGGGTTCGAGTCTAATCAGAATCCAGATCCCGATTTGGGATTTTGATTGGAGCGGCCCAGCAAAGCCCCCATCATCGAGTACAGAGCGGCTCCAGACATTGATACTGCAAAGATGCCTGAGAACGAGATAATGATTGGGAGAATTCTCCAACGTTCTGATAGTGTGTAGTCGCCGTAGCCAACTGTGGTGTACATCTCACCAGCAAAATAGAAGGTTTGGGGATTGGTTGGGAATACTCGTAAGGCAACGCAAACATATGACCACGCCACGATTTCAATTAAATGGCTAGCAATAATTAGCAAAATCGCAATGAAATAAGATAAGAAGTTGGCTCCATACACACGCTTATTTTCTAGCTTGCGATCAACCCAATGAAATGCTCCGGCAATCATCAAGACCGCAATGCCATGAAATGTCAACATAAGACATGCCAATATCAAGACAAACCAGATCTCGCTATTGCCCATATCCGTATTAATTTCAGAAAATAGCGTAGCGAAGCTTGGGAGATTATCAAAGCCAGGCAGGTTGGCTATATGGTCAAGTATGAACATTGGGGCTGGCTAATTGGGTGGGCTGGAGTAGATTAATTTCTTATTTGACATAATAATGATTATACGCAAGTAATGGTTGTATCACTTATGAGGGAAGCTTTTTTGGACCACCTGGATATGGTTGCTTATAAAGCTTCTCCCATCGTGATATCAAACCCATGCGGATATCTGTTTTACTGAATAAATCCGCTACATCAATGGCTGAATAGCCTTCATGATTGCGCATGCGAAGATCAGCACCGTTATCCAATAAAAATTTAATGAGTTGCTCATTTCCAGAGTTAACGGCCATCATCAACGGCGTGGTGTCGCTGGGGCTTAATGCGTTTACATTGGCACCGTTAGCAACCAAGAACTGTGCAACGCTCAGCCTTCCAGTTGTGCAGGCGTAATGCAAAGGTGTCCAGCCCGTTTTATTGATATCAGCCTGATGTTTAAGCGCCAAAGTCTCAACCAGCGGTAAATCACCCTCAATTGAGGCCATCATCAGCGGGGTTTCACCGCTTTTGTTGGGTAAATTGACGTCTGTAGTCTTGTCCGCAAGAAGTAAATCAATCACTTTGTATGATTTGTCTAAAATGGCCACAATCAGCATGGGATTGCCTTTGGGGTCCACTGTATTTGGGCTCACGCCAGCCTTAATTAGCGATTGGATCTCAGAAACATCATCGAATTTAGCCGCTTTCGTGAAATTCGTGATTTGATCTGCTGTTTGTGCAAAAAGACAGGAAGAAAAACATAACAGAGCTACATTGAAAGCAATGGTTAAATTAAATTGACTTCTCATAAAATCGCTCTATTTATTTGAAAACATTGGAAAAAATTATTAGAAGTCTGTTCGGCAAGGCGCTCTACAGGGACGCCCTTTAAATCTGCCACAAACTCGCCAACCTTGGAAACCCAGGCCGGCTCATTAGTTTTACCTCTAAAAGGAATTGGTGCCAAATATGGCGAATCCGTTTCAATCAGCATCCGCTCTAATGGCACCTGCTTGCAGGTTTCCTGTAAATCTTTAGCGCTTTTAAATGTCACAATCCCGGAGAATGAGATAAAGAAGCCCATATCGATGGCTTTTTTTGCTACTTCAGTGCTTTCAGTAAAGCAATGCATCACCCCGCCAATTTGATCGGCGCCCTCTTCCTTTAGGATTTTGAGGGTATCTGCTGAAGATGCGCGGGTGTGGATGATTAAGGGCTTCCTGGAGGCTATGGATGCCCTGATATGCGTCCTAAAACGCTCTCTTTGCCACTCCATCGACTCGTAGCTGCGCTCTCCCATGCGGAAGTAATCAAGGCCCGTCTCACCGATAGCAATAATTTTTGGGTGCTTGGCCTGCTCCACAAGAAATTCAAAACTTGGCTCAGGTGTATCTTCATAATCTGGGTGTACACCAACTGATGCGTATAAGTGGGCATGATCTTCGGCTAGTTTGCGAACCTTTGGAAAGTCTGGGATATCCACCGAAACGCACAAGGCGTGAGTGACCTTACAGACGGCCATATTTGCCAACACCTCTGGCAAGCGGGATTGGAGCTCAGGAAAATCTAGGTGGCAATGCGAGTCTATAAACATGACTCATTATTTTAGTCTTCAAAGACCTGTTGGTACTGGGAAAGCAAGGCCTCTAATTGGATGCGGGTAGCCAGAGGGTGGTTTTCATGGCGACGTGCTTGAATTAAAGTCTTCCAGAGGAGGAGTAATTTAGGTAGGCGCACCTGCTGCGACAATGCTTTGATAGTCGCTTCGTGCTTTGGAAAATACCGCGGTGCGCCCATTTGCGCAGAACTTTGTATATCTGAGACCCAGCGCTGCATCGTTGCCAACAATACTGAATACCGAGCCTTTTGCGTCTTTTCGGCCACATCCAACCAATTGATGCGAATTCCCTGCGACATTGCTTGCAGTAAATAACGAGATGCTTGGATGGCTATAGAGAGCTCATCTTTTTCATCTTTATTGTGGCGTGCGAGTAGCGAGTCCAAAACGGCAAAAGGGGCCCCACCCTGCTCGTCATAAATGGATTCAACGTCAGCATCAGTGATTTTTAAATCCGGAATAGCATTAAGTTGACCGCGCAACCATTGCAAACCGGCAGAGCGATCCGGTCTTGGCGCGGACAACAATCGGCATCGGGAGCGAATTGTTGGCAACACACGATCAAGGCGGTCGGCCAGCAAAATGAAAATAGTTTTGGCTGGCGGCTCTTCAAGAGATTTGAGTAAGGTGTTTGCAGAATCCGAACGGAGCATCTCTAATGGGTAAATGAGAATTACTCGATTACCACCGCGGTGTGAACCAATCGAGAGGCCCTCTATAGCGCTCCGCGTCTCTTCTATGGAAATATTCTTCTTTTCTTTTTTCTCAGAAGCCTCACTATCCCCCTCAGTCTGGCTTGACTTGGATTTTTTAGGGACCTCCCCAGCATCATTGAAATCACCGTGAGGCAAAAGCTTGCGGTGGGTTTCGGGAACAAGAGCTATAAAATCCGGATGATTGCCAGAATTAAACCATTGGCATGCGTCACATTGGTTGCAAGGTTTTGGGCTGGTTGATGTGCATTCACAAAGAAGTGCTTTTGCTAACTCAATTGCAAATTCGAATTTGCCAATTCCAGATTGACCGTGTAACAGCACTGCGCTCGGAAAGGCGGTTAAGTCGATGTCGTCCCAGATGGGCTGAAGCCATGGAGCCAATCTATTTGCTGCTGCACTTGGAACCTTTAACCCCTTCATTTATAGCGAAATATCTAGAGACTGCAAGTCACTCCAGATCACCTCTGGAGTGTTGGTAGCATCGACCAAATGAAAGCGCTTGGGATCTGCTGTTGCTCTACGCAAATATTCTTGGCGAACTTTTTCAAAAAAGTCTAAATCCATTTTCTCGAATTTATCAGGTGTACGGGCTTTGGATCTTCTGGATTCAGCAACTGAACCAGGTAGATCAAATAAGATTGTGAGGTTGGGCTGCAATAAAGAACCATCTGGCTGGCCTTGAACCCAGCGCTCTAAATCATTTAATTTTTCAAGACTGAGGCCGCGGCCTCCGCCTTGATAAGCGAAGCTGGCATCAGTAAAGCGATCTGAGATAACGATCTTTCCAGCGCTTAAGGCAGGTTCAATAACTTGTGCAATATGTTCGCGACGTGCTGCAAACATCAGTAACGCCTCAGTTTCTAAATTCATGGGCGCATCGAGTAATAAGGCGCGGAGCTGCTCACCCAACTGCGTG
This sequence comes from Burkholderiaceae bacterium, assembly GCA_947374315.1. The sequence goes on from CANCBK010000061.1 coordinate 5,527, forward strand.
CCGCCCGGCTCCCTTGTCATGACTATTTCATGATCGGGAAAACGCACTTTCAATAATTTACAAAACGACTCGATGTGGGTGCTCTTACCGGCACCATCGATGCCTTCAAAGCTAATGAAATATCCTGGAAAGTGAGCGGTCATAACAGTTACTGTGAAATAGTTTTAGGTGATGCACTACGTTTCCGCTGATATAGATCTACAGCACTTTCATGCTCTTTAAGACTTTTGGAAAAATGGCTGGTACCGTCACCCCGAGCCACAAAGTAGACTGCATCACTGCGAGCGGGGTGAATAACCGCTAGAAGAGATTCCTTGCTAGGCATGGCAATGGGTGTGGGCGGCAATCCTTTGTGCATATAAGTATTGTAAGGACTGTCTTTGTGAAGGTCAGTTTTTCGAATATTTCCGTCAAATCGTGGGCCGATACCGTAAATAACGGTGGGGTCTGTCTGCAAAGGCATATTCAAGTTCAGGCGATTGACAAATACCGCCGCCACCAAAGATCGGTCGCTTGAGCGCCCTGTTTCCTTTTCCACTATGGAGGCCAGTGTGAGGAGCTCATAAGGGGTTTTTAAGGGGGAGTTGGAGTCCCGCTGCTCCCATGCCCCATTCAGTTGCTTTTGCATTGCTTGAGATGCGCGTCTATAAATAGCAATATCGGCATCATCAGGGTCAAAAATATACGTATCCGGGAAAAAGAGCCCCTCACCTCCAGGGTAGGTTAAGTTTAATGCTTGTAACAGCTCCTTAGAGTCCATCTTTTTTGTCTGATGAACTAAGGCGGGATGGGAGTCAATTAAGGCCCTCAATTGCCAAATCGTCATTCCGGGGATGATCGCCACGCTTTCTTGAACACGATCACCACGGGCAATCTGTAGCAAGATTTTTCCAAGACTCCCGCGCAGTGGTAGTAAATAGGTTCCTGGCTTGAGTTTTGAGCCCACAAGGAGGGCGCTAGCCGCAACCTGAAAAGCGAGCTGATTGGATGAAATTCCCTGCCCTGATAACTGTCCAGAAATCGCTGATAAGCTTGATTGTGGGAGAATTTTCACCTTATATGCATCAGCCCCTGTACCATTGCTAGTGGTATTAGAGGTGGCGGGCACTACAGGCAATAAGAAGATAAGACCATAAAAAATGGCTATGAAACAGATAAGGCAAGCGAAATAAGTTCGCCATGATCTACCGCTAGGTGGTTTTATAAAGAGAGTTCTTCTCTGAAATTTTCTGCTCATCAAGCTATGATAAAAGCTCATGACAATTCATTCCAAAAAAACTACCGCACCCAGTACCAGCCTGGCTCATGGAATAACCCCACTTCCTGATTGGGGTTTGATCTTGGTTGAGGGGCTAGATGCAGCTAGCCTGCTTCAGAATCAACTGAGTAATTCTGTTTTAGGGCTTCGGCCACCGACATCAGGTGAAATTGCTGAGGGACATGATGCAGTTAGATTAGTTGGCTACTGCAGCCCTAAAGGCCGTCTTTTGGCGACTGCTTGGCTTGGACTGTATCAACAGGGCGCGGATTTTGGGGATCGATTCGCCCTCTTCGTTTCCAGGGATATTGCTGCAAGCACAGCTAAAAAACTATCCATGTATATCCTTAGATCCAAAGTCAAGGTTACCGATGTATCTCATGATTGGGAAATTTCAGGCATCTATCAAGAACTGAGATCAACGGACCCGCAATGCTTAAGGGATGAATCGCTCGGATTGCGACTTCCAGATGTATTTGCTCAAGGAAAATTCTTTAAGCGTATTTTGATGGCGAAAGCACGAAATCAAAAAGAACAAACTGCCGAAAATGACGAAAATCTAAATCAGTGGAATGCGTTAGAAGTGTTAAGTGCCATTCCTCGTATTGTTTTGGCTACACAAGAGCAGTTTGTTCCGCAAATGATTAACTTTGAATCTGTTGCGGGGATAGATTTCAAAAAGGGATGCTACCCAGGGCAGGAGATTGTTGCCCGTAGCCAATACCGTGGCGCAGTAAAGCGTAGACTGCAAATAGCGCACACCGAACTAAATCCATCTAGTTTGGCATTGAGCAAACCCGGTGTTGAATTATTTCACACAAGCGATGCAAATCAACCCTGTGGCATGGTGGTTCTTGCTTCAAAAAATCCCGCCTTTGAAGATCGTATTGACTTGCAGATCGAGTGTAAATTAGATGCTTTAGAGGCGGGTGATATTCACCTAGGCAGTAGCGAAGGCCCTGTGTTAAAAATAGACGCATTACCTTACCCGCTGTTAGAAATTTAATTCATCCGATCAATTAATCCCTATGTGCCTAATTCTTTTCGCTTGGAAATCGCATCCAGACTACCCATTGGTGGTAGCTGCGAACCGTGATGAATTCTATGAGCGCGATACAGAGGCAATGACTTGGTGGCCAGAGCACCCTCACGTATTAGCTGGTAGAGACCGAGCGGATGTATTGGGTAGTCCCGGAACTTGGATGGGCTTTACGAAGTCTGGGCGCTTTGCTGCGCTGACTAATGTTCGCGCTCCCAGTGAAAAGAATCCGGATGCGAGAACGCGTGGCGAGATTTCTTTGCGCTACCTCACCGGCCAACATAAACCCCACTCCTACATCCAGGAAAACGCTAAACGCTTCGATCAATACAATGGTTTTAATTTATTGATGGCAGATTTGAGTGACCCCGAAAATGCAGAAATGCATTGGGTTAGCAACCGCTTGATGATGGGGCAAAATATACGCCCTAGAAAAGTTTTTCCAGAGCAAGCCTTGAGTCCCGGTGTTTATGGTTTATCCAATGCGATGTTGGATACTCCCTGGCCTAAAGTAAATCATCGAGTGGCAGCTTTCGCGCAAACATTGGCTATGGATAGCGGTCAACTCAAAAACTCTGATCACTACTTACGCTTACTGGCCGATACCCATGAAGCAAGCCCACAAGAGCTGCCTAAAACTGGTGTCAGCAATGATTGGGAAAAGGCTTTATCAGCCGCATTCATCAAAACTCCCTCCTATGGAACGCGTTCAAGCACTATTTTGCGTGTTCGCAAAGACGGCCAATTTGAAATGGTCGAGAGACGCTTTGATGCCAACGGCACCGTTGGCCATGATGTTATTACTGGGGCGTTAACTACTGCGCCAGACTCAAATCTAGCAGCCTAAGTATTTATTTCTGACGCAGATCTTCATTAACGACGCGTTCACCATCGGCATTCTTAGTTGCTAGGCGCTTTAAGTATTTAAATGTCCCCGTAGCCATGCAACAGATTTCGCCTTGATCGTTGTAGAGCTTGGCTTCACAAAAAGCCATAGTGGCCGTGTGGCGGACAGTATCCGCCTTCACACGCAAGATGCCAGTAGCAGCCTGCATGAAATTGTTCTTCATCTCAATGGTAACCACGCTACGATCGCCAGGATCCCCTGAGCGAGCGGCTACTGCCATCGCAACATCCATGAGAGTGAGCAACACCCCACCATGAGCGACATCCCAGGTATTTGTGTGCTCAGGTTTCAGGGCCAAGAGGATTTCCCCTTTACCCATTTCAGCACTAAGAAAACGAACCCCAAGTAGTTTTAAAAAAGGGACATTGAGCTCTTCACCGAGATTAGCAAGCTGGGTTGCCGCATTGATTTGTACATTATTCGTCATGCGTTCATTTTAGATGCTTCTGCGACAGATTGGAATTCCTCATAGAATAGAAATTATGCCTTTTACCCTGCGTGGGGATGACGTCTGTCAGCCCACTAAACCCACCCCGCTGCCACATCCCTATTGGGTTGCATTTTCAGCAGATGTTGCGCAAGCAATTCAGTTGGAGATTGCCCCAAATGGTCTCCCTGTTGACCCAGCCTGGCTAGACGTTCTAGCAGGTAACGCATCAAAAGCTGGTGGATTAGACTTCCCTGACCCTATTTCTACGGCATATAGTGGGCACCAATTTGGAGTTTGGGCGGGTCAGCTGGGGGATGGTCGAGCCATTCTGCTTGGAGATGTTAATGGTCAAGAGCTCCAACTAAAGGGCTCCGGAAAGACCCCTTATTCGCGCATGGGTGATGGTCGAGCGGTACTGCGCTCGTCTATTAGAGAGTTTTTATGTAGCGAGGCTATGTATGCTTTGGGCATCCCCACCAGCCGAGCGCTTGCCGTGGTTGGTTCCAAGCAAGCCGTGAGACGCGAGACGATGGAAACGGCTGCTGTGTGTGCCCGCATTGCACCAAGCTTTATACGCATCGGTCATTTTGAGCATTTCGCATCCCAACAAAATATTGTTCGATTAAAAGATTTGGCTAATGCACTCATTACCGACTTTTATCCTGAATGCAATCAAACTCCAGACCCATACCTAAGCCTATTCAAGGCAATTACAGAGCGCAATGCAATGTTAGTGGCGCAGTGGCAGTCTATTGGCTTTTGCCACGGCGTATTAAATAGCGACAATATCAGCGCGCTGGGGCTTACCATTGACTATGGCCCCTTTGGATTTTTAGACCATTTTGAAATTGATCACATATGCAATCACAGCGACCAAGGCGGTCGTTACGCCTACCATCGCCAACCCCAGGCGATGCATTGGAATATGGCTTGCTTGGCGAGTGCAATGCTACCCCTGATTGAACTCGAGCACTCCGCTGAAGAGGCTCAATCCATATTGCGCTTAGCCTTGGAAATATTTCCAACTGCCTATGCGCAAGAATGGCAACGTTTATTTCGAACTAAGCTAGGATTGCTTTCCCAGCAAGAGGGTGATACCCAGTTGATTGAGCGTCTGTTGCAAGCAATGCATGATTCCAAAGTCGATTTCACCAGCCTTTTTCGAGGGCTTGGTAGTTTAAAAAAAGATTCTGAGCTGGGGAAAATTAAACAACGGGATGAATTTATAGGCCGTGACAAAATTGACCAATGGTTCACCGATTACCTTTTACGACTTCGGCTGGAAAGCGCAAGCGATGAGGTTCGGAGTGAGGCGATGAACAAGGTGAATCCGAAATATATTCTCCGAAATCACTTAGCTCAAGCTGCCATTGAAAAGGCACAGCAAGATGATTTTTCAGAGATTGCGATTTTGTTAAAGCTATTGAGCAAGCCCTATGATGAGCAGGTGGGATACGATGCCTATTCCCTGCCACCACCACTTAACGCGCAAAAGATTGCAGTAAGCTGCTCCTCTTAAATACAGGTACATTTACCATGACTAAAAAATCTGATCAAGAATACAAACAATCCCTGAGCGACATTCAATATCGAGTAACGCGAGAAGCTGCCACTGAAAGACCATTTACTGGAGAGTACTGGGATCATTGGGGTAATGGGCGATACAGCTGTATCTGTTGTGGCACCCCCCTCTTTCAATCATCAAGCAAGTTTGATGCTGGGTGTGGTTGGCCTAGTTATAACGTCCCCGAAAATAGTGATGTCATTACCGAAATCAAAGATAGCTCGCATGGGATGGTCCGTACCGAGGTGCGTTGTAGCAAATGCGATGCTCACCTTGGCCATGTCTTTGAA
>CANCBK010000062.1 GCA_947374315.1 Burkholderiaceae bacterium
TGTGATCTTTGATTGGCATCCAAGTGGACAGAGGATTTTCTTTCCAGGCGCCATTTTCAAAGGTGCCATAGAGACGCCATTGAGATGAATCACAACGAATGCCTTCATATTGAATCTGGTTATTGCCGTTTGGGCTGGTGAGAATAACCGTGTATCGAGTGATGCCGTCTGCACCAATCAGAATGGAGTCTGTATCTATTGCAAACTTAAAGATTGTCTGTTGGGATACGTAAAAAGGTTGGATAGTCGCCTTATTGGGCGGATTCAGAGGCATTGCCGTCGAACCCTCTTTAAATATCATGGGTGCAAATGGATCAACCCCACTTTCCAAGGCGTCCCCAGCACATCCTACTAAAGCTAGGCTAAGCGCCAAGCCTATGGAAAAAAGTTGAATACGGCAGATTGAAGGTTTCATCATGGCTTATCAGTGGGTTTTGGTTCTTTAGGCTCATCTTCTTCGCCTGCATAAAAAGATTGAAGTAGATCGAGTGGTGATCCCCAAGCAAGTTGTTGCATGCGAATTCCTCTAGAGAGGTAGCGAGCCAGTTCAGAAAGGGCGAGTTGGTAAACCTCACGCTTAAAGTCAATGACGGAGTCCAATTGAATCCAGAAAGGGACCCAGCGCCAAGCATCGAACTCAGGATGTTCCGTAGCACGGAGTTGAATATCGCTGTCTAGACCCACTAAACGCAATAAAAACCAAATCTGCTTTTGACCGCGATAGCTGGGTCTATGGTTTCTGGAGCTATGTTGCCGGCGTAAGAACTCCTCAGGGACGTCGTAACGAAGCCAGTCCCTGGTTCGTCCAATAATTTGGACATGTTCTGGTAGCAAGCCAACTTCCTCGTGCAATTCGCGGTACATAGCCTGCTCTGGGCTTTCACCATGCTGAATCCCGCCCTGCGGGAACTGCCACGAATGCTGCCCAACGCGTTTTCCCCAGAAAACCTCGTTATGGCTATTGAGGAGGACTATGCCGACATTGGGTCGATACCCTTCACGGTCAAGCATGATCGTGCCTCAAATCCTTTAAAATCAATGATTTGATTATATCCATACATGAAAGCTTCACAGTCATTTCTCGCCACGCTAAAAGAAGCCCCCTCTGACGCTGAGGTGGTTTCGCACAAACTCATGGTGCGTGCTGGTTTAATTCGCAAACTCAGTGCCGGTATTTACAACTATTTGCCTTTGGGTCTGAAGTCTATCCGTAAGGTAGAGAACATCATCCGCGAAGAAATGAATCGCGCTGGCGCAATCGAGATGCTTATGCCGATGATTCAGCCGGCTGAGTTATGGCAAGAGACTGGACGTTGGGAAAAGATGGGGCCAGAGTTGCTTCGCATCAAAGACCGTCATGATCGCGACTTTTTAATTCAGCCTACCTCGGAAGAGGTAGTGACAGATTTAGCCCGCAACGAAATTAAGAGTTACAAACAGCTCCCCGTGAATTTTTATCAAATTCAGACAAAGTTCCGTGATGAGCGTCGTCCGCGTTTTGGCATTATGCGGGGTCGTGAGTTCAGCATGAAGGATGCTTATTCATTTGATCGTGATACCGAGGGATTGAAGAAGTCCTATCAAATCATGTTTGATGCTTACACCCGTATCTTTAAACGGATGGGTTTGAAGTTTCGCGCAGTGACTGCTGATAACGGCGCCATTGGTGGATCAGGTAGCCAAGAGTTTCATGTGATTGCGGATACCGGTGAAGATGCCATTGTGTATTGCCCTAGCTCAGATTACGCAGCTAATCTTGAGGCTGCTGAGTCGCTCTCTTTGATTGCGGCGCGTGCTGCTGCAACTCAGGCGATGACTAAGGTCGCAACGCCCGATCAAACGAATTGCGCCGAGGTTGCGGCATTTTTAAAGCTACCACTAGAGCAGACGGTGAAGTCTTTACTATTTGCTGCCGATCAAGAAGAAGGCCCTGCTAAATTATTTATGGTGTTGGTACGCGGCGATCATGAGCTCAATGAAATCAAGGCCAGCAAGATTCCTGGCATGACTGAATCACGTTTTGCTAGTGAGGCCGAGATCAGGCAGGCTTGTAATGCACCTGCAGGTTATTTAGGGCCTGTTGGGGTTGCTTCTGATGTAACCATCATTGCTGATCGCACTGTTGCTGATATGTCTGATTTTGTCTGTGGCGCCAATGATGCCGGGCATCACCTAACAGGTGTGAACTGGGGCCGTGACTTGCCTGAGCCTTTAGTGATGGATCTGCGCAATGCGGTTGTAGGAGACCTTTCTCCTGATGGCAAAGGTGTTGTTGATATTTGCCGGGGCATTGAAGTGGGTCATGTATTCCAGTTGGGTACGCGTTACTCTGAAGCGATGGGCTGCACTTATCTCGACCAACAAGGTAAAGCACAACCAATGGTGATGGGTTGTTATGGCATTGGCGTGACCCGTTTATTAGGTGCCGCCATTGAGCAGGGCAACGATGAGCGTGGCATTATTTGGCCGATCTCCATGGCGCCATTTGAAGTGGTGATCTGCCCAATGGGCTATGACAAATCAGAAGCCGTGAAAGTAGCTGCTGATCAATTGCATGATGAACTGGTTGCTGCCGGAATAGATGTTGTTCTGGATGATCGTGGCGAAAGGCCGGGCGCGATGTTTGCTGACTGGGAATTGATTGGTGTGCCATTCCGCGTAGTGATTGGCGATCGTGGTTTGGTAGATGCTCAGGTGGAGTTCAAAGGCCGCACGGACGCCGAGTCACAAAACATCCCGCTGACAGAAATTCAAGCAACAGTGATCGCTGCAGTTGATGCTGCCAAGAAATTAATTTCTTAAGTTCAATTGTTCTTAACGGTTATTTTTTAAAGAGCCCGCCAATCCCTTTGGCGGCTCCTTTTGCGGCCATGGTGGCCATCGTGCGCGCCATCTTGCCGCCCTTGAACTGCTTCATCATCGTTTGCATTTGCTCAAATTGGGCCAGCAGTCGATTCACTTCTTGAACTTCGACGCCTGCGCCGGCTGCAATGCGGCGTTTACGGGTGGCTTTTAGTAACTCAGGTTTAGCGCGCTCTTTTGGTGTCATGCTATCGATGATCCCGCGCATACGCTTTGTTTGCTTATCGGCAGCGCTCAAATTGGTTTTGGAGGCTGCTTGTGCCATATGGCTTGGCAACTTATCCATCAAGCTGGCCATACCACCCATTTGTTGCATCTGTGCAAGCTGGTCCCTGAAGTCACCCAGATCAAATCCACCTTTAGAAATCTTGCTCGCTAATTTTTCGGCTTTAGCGACATCGACGTTTTGCTGTGCTTGCTCAACTAAAGCAAGAATATCCCCCATGCCCAAAATACGGTTAGCCATTCGGTCAGCATCGAATGCTTCGAGACCATCCATTTTTTCGGCAACACCGATAAATTTGAGTGGCACGCCGGTAATTTGACGCACGGAAAGTGCTGCACCCCCTCGTGAATCACCATCAAGCTTGGTAAGGATGACGCCAGTGAGTGGAAGTGCTTCATGAAAGGCTTTGGCGGTATTAACGGCATCTTGTCCCAGCATGGCGTCAACCACAAACAAGGTTTCAATTGGATGAAGGTTGGCATGCAAGGTTGTGATCTCTTGCATCAGCGCTTCATCAATACCTAGGCGACCAGCAGTATCAACCAACAAGACATCAAAATAGTGGCGACGTGCCCAATCTAGTGCGGCTGCGGCAATTTCACTAGGCTTTTGATTGATATTGCTTGGGAAAAATTCAGCGCCAACCTGTTTGGTGACCGTCTCTAGCTGTTCGATAGCAGCAGGACGATATATGTCGCAAGAGACCGTTAATACTTTCTTTTTCTTTTTTTCTTGCAGAAATTTCGCTAATTTACCTACGGAAGTGGTCTTGCCCGCGCCTTGCAGGCCTGCCATCAAGATTACTGCGGGTGGTTGAGTGGCTAAGTTGAGTTCACCACTTTGCGTCGTATCGCCACGCATGACTTGGGCAAGTTCACGCTGTACAACCCCCACCAACGCCTGACCCGGGCTGAGGCTGCCAACCACTTCTTCGCCAAGGGCTTTAAATTTAATTTGTTCGAGTAAAGATTTAACAACCGGCAGCGCAACGTCTGCCTCCAATAAGGCTAAGCGAATCTCCCGCAGCATGTCTGCAGTATTGGTTTCGGTGAGGCGAGCTTGGCCCCGCATTGTTTTAACAACACGAGATAAGCGGTCGGTGAGATTCTCTAGCATTTATCGATTAGACTTTCCAGATGGATATTTTAGGTTACTCAGGCTCGGGATGGATCCCATCCGCACTTTATTTGCTTCTTTTAGTCTTTTTAAGCTCAAGACCGAAGGAGCAAGTCCAATCCGCTGCTGTTACTGGCCTTGTTCAGGCGGCGATTTTCTTGATTCTGCTCGTTCACGGGATCCAGTTGCATGATTCGGTCTTTACACCGCAAGGTTTTGTCTTTGGATTTGCCCAAGACCTCTCGCTGATTGCATGGGTGGGCCTCGCTTTTTATTGGTTTCAGTCTTGGTTTTTGCCTATTTCTAGTTTGCGTTGGCTGGTTTTGTTATTCGCCCTCATCTGTTCGGCGTTGCCGGCTATTTTCTCGGGCACTTTGATTTCTCCAAAGGCAGTATCTGATCCATGGTTTAAGGCTCACTTTATTGTTGCTACCATTTCAGTCGGGTTATTGAGCTTAGCAGCGATACATGCGATGTTGATGAGTGTTCAGGATCGCGCTTTACACCGTCAATTAGCCATCATCCCAAACAGTCGTTTAGCCATTTGGCTTGAAGATTTGCCGCCATTGATGACGATGGAGAGTCTGCTATTTAATTTGCTGTATGTTGGTTTTGCGCTTCTGAGTCTGACGGTATTCTCCGGCCTACTCTTCTCGCAAACCTTATTTGGCAAGCCTCTGGTGTTTGATCACAAGACTATCTTTGCGCTGATCTCTTGGTTCTTGTTTGCCGGCCTGCTCGTTGCGCGTTGGCGTGTAGGTTTACGTGGACGCATGGCTGTGCGGTGGGTTCTAAGTGCCTACACTGCTTTATTGCTGGCTTATGTTGGTAGCCGTTTTGTTTTGGAAGTCATTCTTCAGAGGGTATGACGTTTTGATTAAGTGGCTTCTTTTATTTGCTGGCGCAGGTTTTTTTTATCTTTGGTTAAAGGGTAAAAAGCAGGTAAAGCTCAATGCGGAAGAGGCTGCGAAGGCAAAAGCAAGGCAATCTAGCATTTCTGAGCCGGAGATGATTGTCCAGTGCCATAGTTGTTCAGTCCACCTTCCAAAGTCTGAGGCGATTACTCAAGAGGATCGCTTTTATTGCTCAACAGCACATCTTGATAGCCTTGACGATCAGGGATGGCTTGGTTCTGCCGCTTGGCGAGCCTCCCCCAATCAAGATGCTCGGCCAGCAGGGCTCACGCCAGATTTAATGGTGATTCATCACATTAGCCTGCCACCTAGCGGCTTTGTGGATCGAAGTTGCACGCAATTTATTGTGGATTTTTTCCAAAATACGCTCGATGTCTCGATGCATCCCTATTTTGAAGAGATTGCCGATCAGAAAGTCTCAAGCCATTTCTTAATTTCTCGTCGTGGCGAGGTTTTTCAGTTCGTTTCCACTCAAAACAAGGCCTGGCATGCTGGCCTTTCTTCCTTTTTGGGTCGTGAAAAGTGCAATGATTTTTCTATTGGGGTTGAATTGGAGGGTGACGGAGTGCACCCCTTCGAGGAGATTCAATATGAAGCGCTTGTTAAATTGAGCGCCCAGCTTGGGCTTATTTACCCAGATTTACAATTTGTTGGACATAGTGACATTGCCCCAGGAAGAAAAACAGATCCAGGCATTCAATTTAATTGGCAAAAATTCCAAGCTAAAAGCGATATTTCTGTCGCAAAATTGCCCTTCGGACTAGCCCCTCGTTAGACCTAAAAATTAGTATGTGAGCACACGCTTACTTTATTGCCCTTTAGCTAAAAAGGGCTAAAAAATCCGCACCAAAATGACTCCAAAATTAGTGGCAAACTAAGGAAAAATACTTATAAATATTCATCAGAAATGTCTTACTAAATTCTGAATATTTCCCTATACTTAGTGTCAAATGCACTTCGAAACACTAGATGTAGTGTTTGAATACAGCAATACCCCATTGTTTTTTAACGATTTTTTGTCCAAATAACTATATATAAGCAGGAAAAATATGACATATGCCAACCCCCAGACAGCAGGACAGACTGCAGGCACAAATAACCCCGGGATGAGCCCCTCTGAATCCATGAATCAAACCCCATCCGCTGGCTTTGTTGCTGGTGGAGTTGGTGGTGGCCAGGCGACTCAATTGTCTGATTACAAAATTATTCGCCGCAATGGTTCCGTAGTGGCATTTGAGCCATCCAAAATTGCCATTGCCGTAACGAAGGCTTTTTTAGCGGTGAATGGTGGCCAAGGCGCTGCCTCTGCTCGCGTGCGTGAGCAAGTTGAGCAATTAACCCATGCAGTGGTTCGCGCTTTATTGCGTAGCCGCCCAAATGGCGGAACTTTCCATATCGAAGATATTCAGGATCAGGTTGAATTAGCCTTGATGCGGAGTGGTGAGCACAACGTTGCGCGCGCCTATGTTCTCTATCGTGAGAAGCGCAATCAGGAGCGTGCTGCGCAACAGGGCCTCGCTCAAGAGACTCAATCGTCTGCTCAGGCGGGCGAATCTGGTCTGAAAGTGACTGATAACGGTGTTGAGATGTGGCTAGATATGGCCGCTTTGCGCACCATTATTGAAGCCGCATGCGAGGGTCTAGGCAATAACATCGATGCAAGCCCAATCATTACTGAAACCATCAAGAATCTATACGATGGCGTTCCTATGGCTCAGGTGTATGACTCAGCAATTTTGGCTTCACGTACTTTGATTGAAAAAGATCCTGCATACAGCCAAGTAACTGCCCGCATTTTGATGCATGTGATTCGTAAAGAAATCTTGGGTCGTGAAGTATTGCAAGGCGACATGCAAGCGGAATACGGCACTTATTTTGCGAAGTACATTAACGAAGGCATTTCTGCTGAGTTGTTGGATCCCCGCATGCGCGAATTTGATCTGCCAAGATTGTCTGCGGCATTGAACGCTAGCCGTGACTTGCAGTTCAATTACCTCGGCTTGCAAACCCTGTATGACCGCTATTTCTTGCATATTGAAGATCGTCGCATTGAAATGCCACAAGCTTTCTTCATGCGTGTTGCGATGGGCTTGTCTTTAAATGAGTTGGATCGCGAGCGTCGTGCGATCGAGTTCTATGAAATCCTCTCCACATTTGATTTCATGTCCAGCACACCAACCTTGTTTAACTCGGCAACGACACGTCCTCAGTTATCTAGCTGCTACTTAACAACAGTGGATGATGATCTTGATGGCATCTACGAAGCCTTGAAAGAGAATGCGCTCTTGTCTAAGTTTGCCGGTGGTTTGGGTAACGACTGGACGAACGTTCGCGCCTTGGGAAGTCATATCAAAGGCACTAACGGTAAATCACAGGGTGTAGTGCCATTCTTAAAAGTGGTGAATGACACAGCAGTTGCAGTGAATCAAGGTGGTAAGCGTAAAGGTGCAGTTTGTGCCTACCTGGAAACATGGCACTTAGATATTGAAGAGTTCTTGGAGTTGCGCAAGAACACGGGCGATGATCGTCGCCGTACTCATGATATGAATACCTCCAACTGGATTCCTGACTTGTTTATGAAGCGCGTGATGGAGGGCGGCGATTGGACATTGTTCTCACCTTCCAATACACCTGACTTGCATGACAAATATGGCAAGGCATTCGAAGAAGCTTATGTTGCTTACGAGAAAAAGGCAGATAGCGGTGAATTGAAGCCATTCCGCCGCATTCCAGCGCAACAGTTATGGCGCAAGATGTTGGGTATGTTGTTTGAAACAGGTCACCCATGGATTACTTTTAAAGACCCATGCAACATTCGTAGCCCGCAACAGCATATTGGTGTGGTGCACTCTTCAAACTTGTGTACTGAGATTACCCTCAACACTAACGAGAGCGAAATCGCTGTTTGTAACTTGGGTTCCGTCAATCTGACAGCGCACATGACTACTGACGCATCTGGCAAGCTGATTTTGGATCACGAGAAGCTCCAAAAGACAATTCGCACTGCAATGCGCATGTTAGACAATGTGATTGATATTAATTACTACGCAGTGGCTAAGGCCCGTAATTCGAATTTGAAGCATCGTCCAGTCGGTATGGGTATTATGGGCTTCCAGGATTGTCTGCACATGCAGCGTATTCCTTATGCCAGCGACGAGGCTGTGAAGTTTGCTGACTCTTCAATGGAGGCAATTTGCTACTACGCTTACCAAGCTTCTAATGAATTGGCTGAAGAGCGCGGCGTTTACAGCACTTACAAAGGTTCATTGTGGGATCGCGGCATTCTTCCGCAAGATTCAGTGGCACTGTTGGCAGCAGAGCGCGGCGGTTATCTTGAGGTAGATAGCTCTTCCACTATGAATTGGGATGGTTTGCGCGCCCGCATTAAGCAGCACGGCATGCGCAACTCTAATTGCGTAGCGATCGCACCTACTGCAACGATCTCCAATATTATTGGTGTATCTGCTTGTATTGAGCCGACATTCCAGAATTTGTTTGTGAAATCCAATCTTTCTGGTGAGTTCACCGTAGTCAATGAGTATTTAGTGCGTGATTTAAAAGAGCGCGGCCTTTGGGATGAAGTGATGATCGCCGACTTGAAGTACTTTGACGGCACTTTGTCTAAGATCGATCGCGTTCCGCAAGATTTGCGTGATTTGTATGCCACCGCATTTGAAGTGGAGCCAAGTTGGTTGGTTGAAGCTGCTTCACGTCGTCAGAAGTGGATTGACCAAGCGCAGTCACTCAATATTTACATGGGTGGCGCATCTGGCAAGAAATTGGATGACACCTATAAGTTGGCATGGTTGCGTGGTCTGAAAACGACTTATTACCTCCGCACAATGGCCGCAACGCACGTTGAGAAGTCTACTGTAGCTAGCGGACAGCTCAATTCAGTATCGAGTGGTGGCGGTGTTAATGGTACAGATGCTGCAGCCGCGCAAGAGTTAGATGGCCCTGCATGCACAATGCGCCCAGGCGATGCTGGCTTTGAAGAATGTGAAGCATGTCAGTAAGCCATTTGCTTACTGATTGAAAAAATAAGAATTAGGAGAGAATGATGTTGAATTGGGAAGAAGAAGTGACTCCTGCGCTAGCGAAAGCTGGACTAGTACCGCAGCCAGTAGTTTCGGAGCCGCAGCGTCCACAGCCAGATCAAGTCGCTATAGCGGCCCCTCAAGCTGTTGCGCCTGCAACCGGGCAGACGGCTTCATTAGGTGGTGGTGCAGCATTGCGTGTCAACGCTGCTGATAAGCGCGTTATTAATGCCAAGACCGATGTAAATCAGCTGGTCCCATTTAAATATAAGTGGGCTTGGGAGAAATACCTAGCTGGTTGTGCGAACCATTGGATGCCGCAAGAGATCAATATGAATCGCGATATCGCGCTTTGGAAAGATCCAAATGGCTTAACTGAAGATGAGCGTCGCATTATTAAACGCAATCTAGGTTTTTTCACGACAGCAGATTCTTTGGCGGCAAACAACATTGTTTTGGGCACTTATCGCCACATTACCGCCCCAGAATGCCGTCAATACCTATTGCGTCAGGCGTTTGAGGAGGCGATTCATACTCACGCTTATCAATACATTGTGGAATCTTTGGGTTTAGACCAGAGCGAAATCTTTAATGCGTACAACGAGATTGAGTCCATTCGCGCCAAAGATCAGTTCTTAATTCCCTTTATTGATGTTTTAACTGATCCTAATTTCAAAACTGGAACATTAGAAACTGATCAAATGTTGCTCCGTTCACTCATCGTTTTTGCTTGCGTGATGGAAGGATTATTCTTTTATGTTGGTTTTACGCAAATACTTGCAATGGGTCGTCAAAACAAAATGACAGGTGCTGCCGAGCAGTATCAATACATCCTTCGTGATGAGTCTATGCACTGCAATTTTGGTATCGATTTAATTAATCAAATTAAGCTGGAGAACCCGCAGTTATGGACTTCCGCGTTCAAAGATGAGATCAAAGCCATCTTCGAAAAAGCAGTGGAATTAGAGTACCGTTATGCAGAGGATACGATGCCTCGCGGAGTGCTTGGATTGAACGCGCCGATGTTCAAAGGTTACCTAAGATACATCTGTAATCGTAGATGTTTGCAAATAGGACTTGACGCGATGTTCCCAAATGAAGAGAATCCATTCCCATGGATGTCAGAAATGATTGATCTGAAAAAAGAGAGAAACTTTTTTGAGACACGCGTTATTGAGTATCAAACCGGTGGTGCGCTAAGTTGGGAATAGTAGTTCGGTAAAAAGCGCATAACCGGCTAAATAGGAGATTAGACGGTTGGACAGTTTTAAAAGTCAGCAAAACCAGACTCAAATACGAAAACCCTTGTCCAAGGGTGTCTGGGCTATTCTCTCGATTTTTTCCAGCAAATTTAAGAAGCCGTTGTCCTTTGGGGCCACGGCTTTTTTTCCAAGATTCATTAGCGTGCAGCACTTAGCATCAAGCCGCGCGCCGATGAATGGCTCGCTCGTCGGCTCCAATCGGTTGCAAAACCAGGCGGAAAA
>CANCBK010000063.1 GCA_947374315.1 Burkholderiaceae bacterium
TTGACTATGCATGATTTGTCGCTGCAAGTTGGTGAGCTCGACTTTGTCATGATCAACCAGCGTAATTTTTCCTACGCCGGCAGCAGCTAAGTAAGGTGCTGCTGCACTCCCCAGCCCACCGGCGCCAATGATGAGGATGTGCGAGCCAAGTAATCTTTCTTGGCCAGCAACATCAATTTCTTCTAGTAGTAAATGCCGGGAGTAGCGAAGTAGCTGCTCATCATTCATATGCATGCCTAATTGCTAGAACTTACTCTAGCTTAGAGGCGGAGCGTTTTACGGGCTCACCATTGATAAATGCGACTGCCTGAGTAAGCATGAAGTCATCAGCACTGCCAAGCTCGACAGGCTTTTTAGACTTCTCTTTTTCTTTTTCTTCTGGAGTCTTCTTGGCATTTTTTTCTTCAATGCGCTGAAGTTCTTCTAGGCGGCGTTTTTCACGATCGGCAACCAGTTTTTCTTCTGATGATTGCTTGTTACGCAAATGCTTCTCGCTATCAACTTCGCGGGTAATTAATACATCATCCGGATCGCCATCTTTATTTTGATCAACTGCGATATCCGGTTTGACGCCATAAGCTTGAATTGATTTACCACTCGGTGTGTAGTAATAGGCGGTAGTGATTTTCAGCGCAGAATCATTAGTCAGTGGGCGGACTGTTTGTACAGAGCCCTTGCCGAAAGTAGTTTTACCAATAATGGTTGCGCGTTTGTAATCTTGTAATGCGCCGGCCACAATTTCAGAGGCGGAAGCGGAGTAGGCATTTACTAAAACAACCATCGGTAATTTTTTATACATCGCCGGTACGCTAGCTAAAGGATCGCCAGGCTCGCCGAGGCGATACATTGCTGGCGTTGCATTGAACACCTGTTTTGAATCGGCTGTCTGACCCTTGGTGGAGACAATTACAGCATCTGCTGGCAAGAAAGCAGCAGCAACGCCGACTGCACCTTGTAGCAAGCCGCCACCATTGTTTCTGAGGTCAAGAATGATACCCTTCATTTTGGGATCTTGATTTGCCAGCTCGGTTAATTTCTTTGCAAGATCGGGAACCGTGCGCTCTTGAAAGCTAGTGACTCTCACCCAGGCAATATCGTTATCCAGAATTTTGGCTTTAACGGATTGCACCTTAATTTCAGCGCGAGTAATTGTTACCGGAAAACTGCGCTCTTCACTCTTGCGGAAGACAGTCAAAGTAATTTTTGTACCTGGTGTACCACGCATAGTGCGCACGGCTTTATCTAGGGACATGCCGCGAACAGGTTTGTCATCTAAGCGTGTAATCAGATCGCCAGCTTGCAAGCCAGCACGCGCTGCAGGACTATCTTCAATTGGGTTGAGTACTTTAACAACGCCATCCTCTGATGTTATTTCAATTCCAAGACCAGCAAACTTGCCGCTAGTTTGTTCCTGCATTTCAGCGAAATCTTTTTTATCAAGATAGGTAGAGTGCGGATCAAGACTGCTCACCATACCTTTGACGGCATCGGTCAGTAATTGTTTGTCTTCAATTGGCTCAACGTACTCACGTTTGATTTGAGCAAAGACATTCGATAATGTGCGCAGTTCATCCAAAGGCAGCGTCGCACCTTGTTGGGCGGTGGCTGATAGTTGAATGGTGGCTGCAACCCCGGCGATAAGGCCGACAGAGACTAGGGCAAAGTTCTTGAAAAATACGCGCATGCTTCTGTTTTACCTTAATCCAAATAAAAATGCTGAATGGGTTTGAGGTTGTCATCGAGCTCATAAACAAGCGGGATGCCATTAGGAACGTTGATTTCCATAATGTCTTCGTCAGAAACCTGGTCGAGATACTTAATTAAAGAGCGAATGCTGTTGCCGTGTGCGACGAGTAATACGCGCTTACCTGCTTTGAGGGCTGGAGCAATAGATTCATTCCAAAGAGGCAATACGCGCTCGACGTTATCTTTGAGGCACTCGCCTAAAGGAATATCAGATGCACTGAGTTTTTCGTAACGTCGATCATTTTGTGGATTGCGCTCATCTTCTTTTTCTAAGAGGGGTGGGCGTACGTCGTAGGAGCGACGCCAAATATGAACTTGGGCATCCCCGTACTGTTGGGCAGTTTCCGCTTTATTCAGGCCGGTGAGGGCGCCATAGTGGCGTTCGTTCAGTCTCCAGCTGTGGACTACGGGTAGCCACATGAGGTCCATAGTATCTTGAACATGCCACAGGGTGCGGATGGCTCGTCTGAGAACTGAGGTGTAGGCCACATCAAATTCATAGCCTGCTTTGCGGAGGTTTTCTCCGGCAGCAAGGGCCTGTTCAGTGCCTTTTGGGGTTAAGTCAACGTCCGCCCAGCCAGTGAAGCGGTTTTCAAGGTTCCAGGCGGATTCGCCATGACGAATAAGGACAAGTTGTTTCATAGAGCCATTCTATAATCCGGTGATGAACTTTCTCACCCAAATTGATAATTTAGCGCTTATTGCCCTCCTGCTAGTTTCGGGCGCAGCACTCTTCTTCCCCACATTATCTACGCTTATTAGCGGAAAAGGCTTGTCGCCCACAGAAGCAACTATTTGGATGAACCGCCGTAAAGCGGCCGTTCTGGACTTGCGCCCAGAATCCGACTTTAAAGCTGGACATCTGCCCGGATCGAAGCATGTGTTGGCCGATCAAATCCCATCCGGACTAGATAAGCTCAAGCTAGACCGTAAAAACCCCGTTATTTTGGTTTGTCATTCTGGCGTCAGTGCCCGCAAGATTGTTCCAGAGTTAAAAAAACTGGGATTCTCTGAGGTTGCAGTGCTCGATGGCGGAGTTCAAGGCTGGCAGGCCGCAGCTCTGCCATTGGTTAAATAATTTAGCGAGCCCCAGATATGTCACCAGTCACCATGTATAGCACTCAAGTTTGCCCGTACTGCGTTATGGCAGAGAAGCTTTTACAGAAGAAGGGCGTTGCCAATCTAGAGAAGATTCTGATCGATCGCGACCCTGCGCAGCGCGAGATCATGATGACTCGCACGGGTCGCCGCACTGTGCCGCAAATTTATATTGGTGAAACCCATGTTGGCGGTTATGACGATCTAGTTGCTTTAGATCGCGCCGGCCAACTTGATCCACTATTAGCTTAAAAAATTTACTCAGAAAGTTTCCCATGACTGAACAAACTACTTCTACTCCAGATGCAGCCGATAGCCCAAAAGAGGCTGGTTTTCGTATTCAACGGATTTATCTCAAGGACTTATCTTTAGAGCAGCCGAACGCACCACAAATTTTATTGGTTGCTGCTGAGCCTCAAGTTGAGGTTGAGGTTGACGTTGCCGCCACTCGCTTGAGCGATGAAATTTTTGAGGTTGTTTTAATTGCGACAGTAACGGCTAAAGTCGAAAGCAAAGTACTCTTTTTAGTTGAAGCAAAGCAAGCGGGTATTTTTGAATTTAATAATATTCCTACAGAGCAAATTGATCCAATGTTGGGCATTGCTTGCCCAACGATTTTATATCCCTACTTGCGCTCGAATATTGCTGACACTATTAGCCGCGCAGGCTTCCAGCCAATTCATCTCAATGAGATCAATTTCCACGGCATGTATGAGCATCGCATCATGCAAGCGCAGCAAGCTGCTACCGAGGAAAGCAAGGGAAAGCTTCCTAACTAAATCTACTCGAAAGATCCACAGATCATGAAAGTGACACTGCTTGGAGCTGGTTCTTGGGGTACGGCTATGGCCGCGCAAGCTGCTCGCTATTTGCGGTCGGGCGATGTTTGTCTATGGTCGCGCAGTGCTGAGCAGTTAGAAGGCATTCAGAAGTCGGGCGAGAATTCAGATTATTTGCCTGGCGTTATCTTGCCTAATGACTTGGAACTAGAAAGTAGTTTTGAGAGCGCTATTACACGCCTTTCTGAAAATGATCTTTTAGTGATTGCCACCCCCATGTCGGGCTTATCCGAAACTGTGGCGAAGGTATTGCGCCTCGCAAAGCACCCACTGAATATCGTATGGTTATGTAAAGGCTTAGAGCCCAGCACTACCTTATTGCCACATCAAGTGGTCGATCGCGAAGATAAGCTCCACAGTCATGGCTTGCGTCATTCCTATGGTGCTTTATCAGGACCTAGTTTCGCGCAAGAAGTTGGTAATGGAATGCCATGCGCATTAACGATTGCTAGCAAATCCAACGCCTTGTGCGACATCGTTCAAGGCGCCTTCCATCACGGCAATATGCGTATTTATGCCAGCGATGATTTAGTTGGCGTTGAGCTGGGTGGTGCCATTAAAAACGTTCTTGCAATTGCAGCCGGCATAGGCGATGGTTTAGATCTAGGTTTAAATGCACGCGCTGCGGTATTAACGCGTGGCCTTGCAGAAATGATGCGTTTAGTAAAAGCCGCTGGCGGCAGACCAGAGACCTGTATGGGATTAACTGGCGTAGGCGACTTGATCCTGACCGCTACTGGCGATCTTTCTCGTAATCGTCGTGTTGGTTTGGCGCTTGCAGCAGGAAAGTCTTTATCTGAAATTTTGGATAACTTGGGACATGTCGCTGAGGGTGTGCTGTGCGCTTCTGCTGTTGGTAATCTTGCTACCCGCCTAGGTGTCGAGATGCCAATTACCACCATGATGGGAGAGGTCTTATCTGGGAAGCTCTCGCCACATGAAGCGGTTAAAAAACTGATGGGGCGCGACCCCAAAGTCGAAGTTTAAGTTTCCACTAGTTTCCGCCAAGCAATCCGTTTTGGCGCCATGCTTCATACACCACAATCGCTACCGTATTCGAAAGATTCAAACTGCGACTGCTATCTTGCATTGCTAAGCGCATTTGGTTGGGCGCTGGGATTGAGCTTCTCACCTCTTCAGTAATACCTTTGGTTTCTGAACCAAAAACAAAATAATCTTCAGGTGAATATTTACCATCATGAAACTTGCCAGACCCCTTGGTAGTTAAAGCAAACATTCTTTCAGGCTTGGGTTGTTCGTCGATCAGAAATTGCGCCCAGTTTTTGTGTACTTTTATTTTGGCGAACTCGTGATAGTCAAGACCTGCTCTGCGCAGCTTGGCATCTTCCATCGGGAAGCCGAGGGGTTCAATTAAATGCAGTTTGGCGCCGGTGTTTGCACACAGGCGAATGATGTTGCCTGTATTGGGTGGAATTTCTGGTTCGAATAAAACAATATTAAACATGGGGCGATCTTTGCGTTAACTTCGTGAGCCTGGGTACAGCGTTCTCAGTAGAACCCAATTAATAACACGAGATACGCCATTGTCCTTCAATACGCGAGCGATTTCATTTAAGGTTGCCCCGCTTGTCATCACGTCATCAAATACGATCACTGTTGCAGACTTGAGGTGCCCCTGAAATTTGGGGTCAACGTAGAACATATCTTGAATGACGATTTGACGATTAACCCTACTTTCATTGGCCTGATGCCGGGCATTGTGATGGCGCTTCAAGATGTGTGGGTTTTTATGAATACGTTTGTCACAAGCAATGCGTCTAGCTAATTCCCAGCTTTGATTAAAGCCACGAGCACATAATTTTTCCGGGCTCAGCGGCACCGGTAGTAAATAGTCCGCTTGTGAATTTTGCAAGCTCCCAGCCCTCAATTGATTCCATGCTGCTGCCAGCCCGTGTGCACAAGCAAGGCGTCTTTGATATTTCAATTGATGCAAAGCAGACTGTAGTCTGCCCTCGTAGCGATCGAAGCAGTGGGTTTCATCAAAGTAGGGTGGGTTAGTGAGGCACTCGCGGCAATGTTTTTCTTGAAGTTCACTTGCCACCAGTGTGAGACCGCATTGCTGGCAGCATTCGTAATTTGTTAGCTGCTCTGACTCTAATAAGGTGGAGCAACTAACGCAGAGTGTGCATTGCTGAAATGCCCCGCAAACGATGCAGGCGCTGGGCAATAAGTGAGAGCACAGTGCTTGAAAAATATTCTCTATTGGGTGCATGGGGCGCTGAGTATACTGAGCCAATGACCCAATCAATCAGATGGCTTCAGGATGAAATTGCAACTCGCATGTTGCAAAAATTAGACATCGTGAAGCTGAAGGTAAAGGACGTTTTAGTTATCCCAGATTTCCCTGGATCGCATGCGTCTTTTCTGACAAAGCGTTTTCCGGGTATTCGCTTTTGTAGCGCGCCAGAATGCGAGCTATCCAGTTTTAATGGATTCAAACTGAGGATCGCTCGTTTTTGGAATTCAAGACTGAAATCATCATTGATTTCTCTGGATGACTACAAGAAAACAGGCCGTATTAATCTCCCCAGTAATTCTGTTGATTTGATATTCAGCGTACTGTTATTGCAAGATTTGCCCGACCCAAAGCACTTTTTACAGGAGTGCTGGCGGGTACTGAAAGAGGGTGGATTGCTGTCGTTTAGTTATCTGGGGCCCGACACCGCTAAGGAGCTTCGCTCTGATGTCTTGGCTCAACAGTTGCCGCACCAGGCGCTGGCTAGTCCTTGGGATATGCACGATATGGGGGATGCCCTGCTGGGAGAGCGTTTTTCTGACCCAGTGATGGATATGGAGTTTCTCAGTCTGGACTATGAATCTGATGCGGTGCTCCTCTCTGACGCTAGGGCTTTAAATTTGCTTGGCGTTAGCAATCAAAATAGCGACCTATCCACTCAATTGCCTAAAAAACTCACTTTAGAGCTTGTTTATGGGCATGCTTGGGCTTTGGGTAAGCACCTAGCTAAAGCCCAGGACGATGTCGCCTATATTGATCTAAATCAAATCGGGCGCAAGACTAGGAGTGATTCTGCTTAAGTGTAAGTGCTCACTATCTTTTAAACCATTGCCAAGATTGAGGCGGACCTGGTTAACCCGGTTTGTTCTTGAACTTAATTAACCCTATAATCACGGCTAGATGTATTGGCTTGATACCGCTTTTTTGGGCTTTCTGAGGCTTTATTGCTACAGAAGTTCGCGACAATAAACAGAGAATAAGATGAATTTATTTGGAAAAGTCACTAGGGCTTCGCTCTATTTAGTAGCAGCCTTCGGTGCTGCAGCAGCACGTGCAGCCGAAAATATGCCTGGCGGCCCCGCTGTCATGCAGTTAAATTTCACGGCCCCTGCGACAAAAATCATGCAAGAAATCCATTGGTTGCATTGGATGATGTTGATCATTTGTGCAGTGATTTTTGTGGGTGTTTTTGGGGTGATGTTCTATTCCATCCTCAAGCATCGCAAATCATTGGGTGCTAAATCTGCCTCTTTCCACGAAAGCACTACTGTTGAGATCATTTGGACGGTCATTCCATTGTTGATCGTGATCGGTATGGCTTTGCCAGCAACAAAAACTGTTGTGGCAATGAAGGACACTACTAACTCTGACATTACTATTAAGACTACTGGTTACCAGTGGAAATGGGGTTACGACTACATCAAGGGTGAAGGCGAAGGCATTAGCTTCTTGTCTACATTGTCTACTTCACGTGAAGCCATCAATAACTTGGCCCCTAAATCAAATACGTATTTGATGGAAGTGGATAACGAGATGGTTGTGCCTGTTGGCAAAAAGATTCGCATCATTACTACTGCGAATGATGTGATTCATTCATGGACTATCCCCGCATTTGGTGTAAAGCAAGATGCTATCCCTGGCTTTGTTCGTGACGCTTGGTTCCGCGCTGACAAAATCGGTACCTATCGTGGTCAATGTTCAGAATTGTGTGGCGCTGAACATGCCTTCATGCCTATCGTAGTTAATGTAGTCTCACAAGAGGACTACACCAAGTGGGTACAAGAGAAGAAAAAAGAAATGGGCGGAGCCTCTGATGATCCAACTAAGGTTTACACCTTAGATGAGCAAAAAGAGCGTGGTGCCAAAGTTTATGCAGCCAATTGCGCAGCATGTCACCAGCCTAGCGGTAAAGGTGCTGGCGCATTCCCGGCTTTAGACGGTAGCAAGGTTGTGAATGGACCAAAAGCTGGTCAATACAACATTCTTATCAATGGTAAGGGTGCAATGCCGAAGTGGGCTGGTGTGATTTCTGATGGCGATATTGCTGCCGTGATGACATACACACGCAATGCCTGGGGAAATAAAACGGGTGAAGTTGTTCAGACCCAAGATATTGTCTCTGCACGCGCTGGCAAGTAATTCATTTATTAATACAGATCAAACTAAACCGGAGTAATCCATGAGCACAGTCTCTACCACCCACGATCACGCACACGATCACGCGCATGATGATCATACGCCACATGGTTGGCGTCGTTGGTTGTTTGCAACCAATCACAAAGACATTGGAACGATGTATTTGATCTTCTCATTCGTCAGCTTATTGGCTGGTGGTGTGATGGCTTTGGGTATTCGTTTGGAATTGTTCCAACCAGGATTGCAATTCCTGCGTCCTGAGTTCTTCAATCAGTTAACCACCATGCATGGTTTGGTCATGGTGTTCGGCGCAATCATGCCGGCATTCGTTGGGTTTGCGAACTGGATGATTCCTTTGCAAATCGGCGCGTCCGACATGGCTTTTGCCCGCATGAATAACTTCAGCTTCTGGATTCTCCCAGTAGCGGCTTGCTTGTTGTTCGGTTCATTTTTAGCTCCTGGCGGTGCACCCGCTGGTGGTTGGACTTTGTATGCGCCATTGACATCGCAAATGGGTCCAGGCTTAGACATGGGCATTTTTGCACTCCACTTATTGGGTGCTTCTTCCATCATGGGCTCGATTAACATCATTGTGACCATCTTGAACATGCGTGCTCCTGGCCTGACATTGATGAAGATGCCAATGTTCTGCTGGACTTGGTTGATCACTGCTTATTTGTTGATCGCTGTAATGCCTGTGTTGGCTGGTGCAATCACCATGGTTCTTACAGACCGCCATTTCGGTAC
Source organism: Burkholderiaceae bacterium (assembly GCA_947374315.1). The sequence goes on from CANCBK010000063.1 coordinate 8,824, forward strand.
CTCTTTCTTCTCCGCAGTCGGCGGTGGTGACCCAATCATGTTCCAGCACATTTTCTGGTTCTTTGGTCACCCAGAGGTCTACATCATGATTCTTCCAGCATTTGGAATTGTGAGTGAGATCATCCCTGCGTTCTCAAGAAAAACTTTGTTTGGCTATAGCTCCATGGTTTATGCCACTGCATCTATCGCAATCCTGTCATTCATCGTTTGGGCTCACCACATGTTTGCAACTGGTATGCCTGTAACTGGTCAGTTGTTTTTCATGTACGCCACCATGTTGATCGCTGTACCAACTGGCGTGAAGATTTTCAACTGGGTCGCAACGATGTGGAAAGGTTCGATGACATTCGAAACTCCAATGTTGTGGGCTGTTGGTTTTATTTTCGTATTCACAATGGGTGGTTTTACAGGCTTGATCTTGGCGATGGCGCCAATTGATATTGGCGTGCAAGATACTTATTACGTTGTTGCTCACTTCCACTATGTATTAGTAGCAGGCTCATTGTTCGCCATGTTTGCTGGCTTCTACTACTGGTGTCCAAAGTGGACTGGCTACATGGCCAGTGAAACTCGCGGCAAGATCCATTTCTGGACTTCCATGATTTTCTTCAACGTCACGTTCTTCCCAATGCACTTCTTGGGCTTGGCAGGTATGCCGCGTCGCTACGCTGATTACCCAACCCAGTTTGCTGATTTCAACATGGTTGCCTCAATTGGTGCACTCGGTTTTGGTTTGTCCCAGGTTTATTTCTTGCTATTTGTTGTCTTGCCAGCCTATAACGGCAAAGGCGAAAAAGCGCCAATGAAGCCATGGGATGGTGCCAAAGGTTTGGAGTGGACTGTGCCTTCACCAGCCCCACACCACACATTTGAAACTCCTCCTAACGCTGCAGAGTTAAATGCCGCAGGAATCTAAGGTAGCCGCACAAAAATCCCAATCTGCTAGCAATCGCAGATTGGGTTTTATCCTTTTAAGCGTTGCCTTTGTGTTCTTTATTAGCATCGTGATGAAGCGGAGCGTACTGGGTTAAGGCCCTTTGCATCCTCATGGCCACTATTGCCGCCATTAACCGCCAAATTCTGCTGAAGCTACTGATCGCTTCAGTCATGATGTTTGGTTTTGGTTACGCATTGGTGCCGATGTATAAGGCCTTGTGTGAAGTAACCGGTATTAATGAGGTCACTAGCAAGAACGATTACGGGATTCGAGCCTATAGCGCTAACAAGGTGGGCAATACGCAAGTCGATTATTCCCGTAAGGTAACTATTGAGTTTGACTCTAATAGTCGCGGTCCTTTTACGTTTCGCCCAGTAAAGAACTTCTTAGAAGTGCATCCAGGTGAAATGACGGAGATTGTTTACGAGGTAACAAACAATTTGAGTCGCCCTGTAGAGGCTCAAGCCATTCCGAGTTATGCGCCTAAAAGCGCTATGGAGTTTTTTACTAAATTAGAGTGTTTTTGTTTCCAGCAGCAAACCTTGGC
>CANCBK010000064.1 GCA_947374315.1 Burkholderiaceae bacterium
GCTCTGCTGATCTTATTAAGTGACTCAGATGGGTTTAAGCACCTCTAACCCACCCAAGTAAGGCTGCAGTGCTTTAGGAATCGCAATACTGCCATCCACTTGCTGTTTGTTTTCAATCAATGCCACTAAGGCTCTACCCACTGCGAGACCTGAGCCATTTAAGGTGTGAACTAACTCTGGCTTGCCTTGACCCACTTTAAATCTCGCCTGCATGCGTCTTGCTTGGAAGTCGCCCATACTGGAGCAAGAGCTAATTTCGCGGTAAGCATGTTGTGATGGTACCCACACCTCGAGGTCATAAGTCTTGGCGCTACCAAATCCCATGTCGCCAGTACAGAGCAATACTTTTCTGTATGGCAATTCAAGGAGCTCCAGAATTTTTTCTGCATGGCCAGTGAGCTCTTCTAAGGCTTGCATCGAATACTCTGGCTTAGTAATCTGTACCAACTCTACTTTATCGAATTGATGTTGGCGAATCATGCCACGGACATCGCGCCCATAACTACCGGCTTCCGAACGAAAACATGGTGTATGTGCGACAAACTTCATTGGCAAATTGTCTGCATTCACAATCTCATCACGCACTAAATTTGTCACAGGCACTTCAGCCGTAGGAATGAGATAGAAGTTTTCAATTCGCTCTTCACCACCCGCATCAGATGATTGCGCATCACCGCCCATTTTTCTTGGGACCTTAAAAAGATCCTCTTCAAACTTTGGCAACTGTCCTGTGCCACGCATAGATGCGGCGTTCACCATGTAAGGCGCATAGATCTCTTGATAATGATGCTGCGTTGTATGAGTATCAAGCATGAACTGGGCTAGGGCACGATGCAATCTCGCAATCGGCCCCTTCAAAACGACAAAACGTGAGCCGCTAATCTTGGCTGCCACTTCAAAATCCAAACCCAATGGACCGCCGAGATCCACATGGTCCTTAATCTCAAAATCAAATATTGGAGCCTCACCCCAACGCTTTACTTCTTTGTTCTCGGTTTCATCTTTGCCAACTGGGACAGCCTCATCCGGAAGATTTGGAATCTCCATTAAGAAATCAGCAATCTCAGCCTGCAAGATTACCAAGCGGGCGGCGCCAGACTCCATGTCTACATTAAGCTGAGTGGCCTCCGCCATCTCTACCGCCGCATCCTCGCCTTTGCCTTTTTTCATGCCAATGGCTTTGGCTAATTGATTGCGCTTTGCCTGCAATTCTTCAGTACGCGTTTGCAGGGATTTACGCTCGGACTCTAAGGTGTTGAATTTATCAATATCCAACTGAAATTTACGAGTGGCCAAACGCGCCTGAACGGCTGCAATATCTTTACGAAGTAATTGTGGATCAATCATGCAATGCTCTACTGGTTAGGGGGTGATGAATACTTATTTCGCTCTAGTTTAAGCGTAAGACTTCAGCGCCAGCAGGTGGCGTAAAGGTAAAGCGATTTGGGGATAGATTAACGTTCAGCTGGATTTTATCCAGAGTAACCAACACGACACTTCCCAGACCATCTATTAACTCTAGGGCCTTGGGTAGTCCGTTAGCCATACCGATCGAGATCTTTGTATATGGCAACTCATTTCCGCTCTTGGAGTTAGCACCAGTGGGATTCTTCTTCGGAATCAGGGCGACCCACTGCATTCCTAAACGGTCTTCTCCGTCAACGAGATCAAAGTGTTGATCTAGTGAATTTTCACCAAAAAGGATAGCGGCTGGAGTCGTCGCCAATGCCTGTCCGGCAGGCCTAAAAGTGGCTTGATTTAAATCCTTATCCCACAAAATAAGTTGCTTGCCATCGGTAATCAATTTTTGTTCATAGGGCTTTTGGGTATCCCAAATAAAACGCCCTGGGCGCTGAAACACAAAATGCCCTTGCGTCTGACGAATCACTTTTAAGCCTTTATCTTGTGGCTCATTCGCTTTAGGGGAGCGCAACTGTTGCTGAACAAATTCGCCCTCTGCCGTCTTGGAGTTACGGACGAACTGACGCAACTGCTCTGCACCACCATCACCCTCGGCAAATACGGAATTTGCTGAGAAAAGAATGGTGAGACCTAACGTTGCTGCGGATAAAAATCTATACAAAATCAAACCTTACTCAGAGGGACGATGAAGGATTTCACGGTTACCGCCATTCCCCATTTTTGAAACAAGGCCGGCTTTCTCCATATCCTCAAGCAGGCGCGCTGCACGGTTGTAACCAATCCGCAGATGGCGTTGCACCAAGGAGATGGATGGGCGCTTGTTATCCAGAACGATAGCGACCGCTTGGTCATATAAAGGATCGGCCTCGCCACCACCCTCACCAGTGAGCGCATCAATCGTCGATTCATCCGCGCCTTCAAGAACGCCTTCAATGTAATTGGCCTCGCCTTTTTCTTTGAGCCACTCGACTACGCGATAGACCTCATCATCAGAAACAAAGGCGCCGTGCACGCGAACAGGCAAACCAGTGCCTGGAGCCATGTAGAGCATATCGCCCATACCGAGAAGCGCTTCAGCGCCCTGTTGATCTAGGATAGTACGACTGTCAATCTTGCTACTCACCTGGAAAGAAATTCGAGTAGGTACGTTTGCTTTAATCAAGCCAGTAATCACATCCACACTCGGACGCTGGGTAGCCAATACCAAATGGATGCCGGCAGCACGAGCCTTTTGCGCAATCCGGGCAATCAACTCTTCAATCTTTTTACCGGAGACCATCATCAAGTCAGCCAGCTCATCAATCACAATCACAATCACTGGTGCTTTATAGATTGGCTCAGGATCATCTGGGGTCAAGCTAAATGGATTGGTGAGCTTCTCACCCTTCTCTTCCGCTTCTAAAATCTTTTTGTTAAATCCAGCAAGGTTGCGCACGCCAAACTTACTCATCAGTTTGTAGCGACGCTCCATCTCATTCACAGCCCAATTCAGGGCGTTGTAGGCCTGCTTCATGTCCGTGACGACGGGGCACAATAAGTGTGGAATCTTGTCGTACATCGCCATCTCTAACATCTTCGGATCAATCATGATCAGACGCACTTCGTCAGGCTTCGCCTTGAAGAGAATAGACAGAATCATGGCGTTGATACCAACCGATTTACCTGCGCCCGTTGTACCCGCAACCAAGCAATGCGGCATCTTGGCTAAGTCCGCAACAACGGGGCTACCAGCAATATCTTTACCCAAAGATAAGGTCAGATTGGAATGACTGTCGTTATAAACCTGTGAACTCAGAATCTCGGAGAGGTAAACCGATTGACGTGTTGGGTTTGGTAGCTCCAAAGCCATGCAGGTTTTACCAGGGATTGTTTCCACCACACGCATGCTGACTACGCCCAATGAGCGCGCCAAGTCACGCGAAAGATTGACGATCTGATTGCCCTTCACACCAACTGCGGGATCAATCTCATAGCGAGTCACTACAGGGCCCGGGTAGGCCGCAATCACTTTCACTTCAACATTAAACTCGGCTAACTTGCGCTCAATTAAACGGGAAGTAAATTCCAATACATCCGCTGAAATCGTTTCCTTAGCCTCAGGCACAGGATCAAGCAGTGCCAGTGGCGGCAATTCTGAATCCGGAATATCCACAAATAGGGGCTGCTGTTTTTCACGCTCTACGCGCGCACTTTTCGGTATTTCTACTGGAGCGCGCACAATTTGGATCGGCTTAGCAATCTCTACGCGCCCACGAAACTCTTCCACAAATTCTTCACGCTCTTCTGCCGCAGCTTCACCCAATTTGCGGTCCGCCTCGCTATCGCGTCTTTCGCGCAAACGGTTATAGGTAAGCTCCAGGGTGCGACCCACTTTTTCCGCAACATCCAACCAAGAGAAATGAAGAAATAAAGAGAGGCCTGCGCAAAAGGTAAAAAGTAAGACCAGGGTGGAGCCAGTAAAACCGAGGGTCATTTGTAAGGGATCGCCAATCAGCTCACCTAAAATGCCGCCAGGAGGCCTTGGAAGCTCCCAGGTCAAGGAATGCAGGCGAATTGACTCAAGGCCCATGCTACTGAGCAAAGTCAGCCCAAAGCCCAGCCAACGCATCAATAAAGAATCTGGCTTAGCGTCTGGGTCTGCGGGCAAGGGGATGCTCCACAACTCACGCCAACCACTCAGCACTCGTCGGCCAAAGAGCACAACCCACCAAAATGCTGAAATACCGAAGATATAGAGCAATAAATCTGCTAAATAAGCACCAAATCGCCCACCTAGGTTCTTGGGGGCCTCAAAACTAGCATGCGACCAGGCAGGATCTGCCTTGGAATAGGTCAGCAAGATCGCAAATAAACCCAGGCACAAGCCACAGGAGATGAACCAGCGGGCCTCCAATAGGAGGCGGGGCATCCTGCCCTGCCCGTGATCCTCGGGGGGCTGGGGGCTTAAAGGGGTTTTGGACTTCGGGTATGCGGTTCTAGCCATGTTCTACCGATTGTAAACAAGCAATCCTATAATTTGGGGATGACTACAAATATCTCAAATCACTCTAAGGTCCTTATTCTTGGTTCTGGCCCAGCCGGCTACACAGCAGCCGTATACGCAGCCCGCGCCAATTTAAGCCCAACCCTCATTACCGGTATCGCTCAAGGCGGTCAATTGATGACCACCACTGACGTGGAAAACTGGCCAGCAGATCCAGATGGGGTCCAAGGGCCAGAACTCATGGATCGCTTCTTAAAGCATGCGGAGCGCTTCAATACCAACATTATTTTTGATCACATTCATACTGCCGCTCTTACAGAAAAACCAATTCGACTGGTAGGCGATTCAGGCACATACACCTGTGACGCACTGATTATTTGCACAGGCGCATCCGCGCAATACATTGGCCTACCTAGTGAAGAGGCATTCATGGGGCGCGGCGTCTCCGGATGCGCTACTTGCGATGGCTTCTTCTATCGCAATCAAGATGTATGCGTAGTCGGCGGCGGCAATACCGCGGTTGAGGAAGCGCTCTACCTCACTGGTATCGCTAAGAAAGTGACCGTCATTCATCGTCGCGATAAATTCCGGGCCGAACCCATTCTGAATGACCGTCTCATGGCTAAAGTTACCGAAGGCAAAGTGGAGCTCAAGTTAAATGCCACACTGGATGAAGTGCTTGGAGATGAAAAAGGTGTAACAGGCGTTCGCATTAAGAAAGCGAATGGCAGCACAGAAGATATTGCTGTGACCGGCGCCTTTATTGCCATTGGCCATAAGCCCAACACTGAATTGTTTGTAGGGCAGCTAGACATGAATAATGGCTATCTGAAGACTCATGCTGGCTTAGAAGGCAACGCAACAGCCACCAATATTCCCGGCGTGTTTGCAGCGGGTGATGTGCAAGATCACATCTACCGTCAGGCGATTACCAGTGCCGGCACAGGCTGCATGGCAGCCCTAGATGCCCAACGTTATTTGGAGACCCTGGGTTAATCAATCAGCTGAAGCCATTAATAAAACGCCTAGCCTAGCTAGGCGTTTTCTATTACAAGGCTTAGCGGTAGAGGTTTACCCCGAGCTATTTAAGCGCCTTCACCAAGTAAAGCTGTCTTCAAAAGCTTTAAACTAGGGCCCATAGTGAGATCTAAGGCATTACCCAAGCTCTTTGCTAATATTGAGAAATATCTATTAATCACTAACCGGAGTATTTATGAGTTACGACAAGGTCAGCCCAGGTAAAAAAATCCCAGAAATCTTCAATGTCATTATTGAGATTCCAATGAATGCGGATCCGGTGAAGTATGAAGTGGATAAAGAAAGCGGTTGTCTCTTTGTAGATCGATTCATGGGTACGTCAATGCACTACCCATGCAACTACGGTTACATTCCTCACACGATTGCTGGTGACGGCGATCCTGTTGATGTGCTCGTCATCACCCCATTCGCACTGGTGCCAGGCTCAGTCATTAGCTGCCGAACTATCGGCATGTTAGAAATGGAAGATGAAGGCGGCCAAGACGCTAAGCTGCTGGCTGTTCCAGAAGATAAGATTTTGTCGATCTATAAACATTTGCAAAAACCAGAAGATGTAAACGAATTACTGCTCAGTCAAATCCAACACTTCTTCGAGCACTACAAAGATCTCGAGAAAGGCAAGTGGGTAAAAGTGAAAGGTTGGACTGGTGTCGCTGGTGCCCATAAAGAAATTCTTGAGGGTATTGAAGGCTACGCTAAGTCACAAAAGTAATTGATTTGTAATTAGGAGTGAGCACGCAAAAAATCGCCTTAGCGCAAATCAACCCTCTTTTGGGTGATTTGCCTGGCAATGCGCAGCTCATTCTCCAAGCCTCTCAGGATGCCTTTCAACAAGGCGCCAAGCTGGTATTAACGCCGGAACTTTCACTCACCGGCTACCCCCCAGAAGATTTGCTATTACGCCCAGCTTTTATTGAAGCAGCGGAGCGTGAGCTCACCCACTTGATGCTGGAGCTCAAAAAATTTCCAGGCTTGATCGTCATTGTTGGCCATCCAAAGCAAACAGCGGTTGGCTTACAAAACTATGCCTCGGTTTTACGTGATGGGCAGGTGATCGCTGGATACGCCAAACAAGAATTACCCAATCACGAAGTATTCGATGAGGTACGCTATTTCATTGCAGGCAATCAAGCCTGCGTATTTGAAAATGACGGCATGCGTTATGGACTCATTCTTTGCGAAGATGCATGGCATTCAGGCCCAGCTAAGCAAGCACTTGCTGCTGGCGCACAAGTACTTCTAGTACTAAACGCCTCCCCTTATCACCTGCAAAAAGAAGTGTTGCGTATTGAAGTTCTCCGCAAACAGATTGCAATGACCAAGATGCCCCTGGTGTATGTGAATGCAGTAGGCGGTCAAGATGAGCTCGTCTTTGATGGCGGCTCTTTTGCACTGAATCGCGCAGGCAAAGTCGTGATGACCATGCCGCAGTTTGAAACCGCTCTTGGATTCGTTCATTTAAATGCGAATATCGATTTAGAGATCGGATCCATAGTCGCCACCACGAGCGTTGAGGCTCAAGCCTATCAAGCTCTGGTTCTGGGTGTGCGTGACTATGTTCAAAAAAATCGCTTCCCAGGCGTCATCATTGGCCTCTCGGGCGGCGTCGATTCTGCGCTAGTACTTGCTATTGCAGTAGATGCCTTGGGTGCCGATAAAGTACGCACCGTCATGATGGCCTCTCGCTATACCGCCGACATCTCCTGGATTGATGCAAGAGAAATGGCAAGGAACCTGCATGTTCAATATGATGAAATTCCGATCAGCGAGCCCGTCGATGCGCTTGAGCATGTTTTGGCCGAGCAATTTAAGGGGCTAAAGGTGGATGCCACTGAAGAGAATATTCAGGCGCGGGTACGAGGCACTCTGCTAATGGCCCTTTCCAATAAAACAGGCCGACTAGTTTTGACTACCGGAAACAAGAGTGAAATGGCAGTAGGTTACTGCACACTCTATGGTGATATGGCTGGTGGCTTTGCCGTGATCAAAGATATTGCCAAGACCTTGGTCTATCGCTTATGCGCTTATCGCAATAGCATCAACCCCATCATTCCAGAGCGGATTTTGACTCGCGCCCCTTCAGCTGAATTGCGCCCAGATCAAACTGATCAAGATAGCCTACCTTCATACGAGGTATTGGACGGCATTGTTGAGCGGTATATGGAGCAAAATCAATCCATTGCTGAAATCATTGCCGCCGGCTTTGATCCGGAAAGCGTTGAAAAAGTGACGCGCCTCATTAAGCTGAACGAATACAAACGCCGCCAAGCCCCTCCCGGTGTCCGCGTCACCACCCGCGCCTTTGGGCGTGACTGGCGTTATCCCATCACCTCACAATTTAGAGCCTAAAGCGAGCCTCAGGGGCCCTTAGAGGCCGCCTATGAGAATCTGAGTCTGTGTGATTGCAGTTCTAGGTATGATTACCGTATTAAGGGGAATCTATGAAGCTAATCACATCCATTATCAAACCGTTCAAGCTAGATGAAGTCCGCGAAGCATTGGCTGAAGTGGGCGTTACCGGCCTTACCGTGACTGAAGTAAAGGGATTTGGCCGTCAAAAAGGCCATACCGAACTCTATCGCGGTGCCGAGTATGTGGTGGATTTTTTACCCAAAGTAAAAGTAGAAGTGGTCGTTTCTGACGATCGAGTGGATGCAGCCATTGAGGCAATTACCAAAGCGGCGCATACCGGCAAGATTGGGGATGGCAAGATTTTTGTTAGCCCGATTGAGCAGGCGATACGCATTCGTACTGGCGAAGCTAACGACTCAGCAGTCTAAAAGCCATCATCACAAGACGCTAACTCCCTAGGGGTTAGCGCAGCTGAGAATCCGTACGATCGACTGACGGAGACACCATTTCAGCAGCCTCCAGCACCACCGTTTTTGCATTCAGATTAGATAAGCGCACTTTAGCGCCCTGGAAGAAAACATCGACTTGATTTAAGCCGGCAGTCAATACCTTAAATGGTGGCTTGCCGTAAAAAGAGGCGCCCACCCCAGACTCAAGCAGTTTATTTTGCGCTTTCCCAGAAACATCAATCACACAAACAACTTGCTTTGATTTGGCTTGCACATAAACCGAATCGGCAGCCTTATGCGGTGCATCAGGCTTGTAATTCACAATGACTTCTTCTGCGGGGCAGGCTCCAGAAGAATCAGCACCTACAACTAGAGTAGCAACAGCGGGCGCCACAGTGGTTGATGCGGCAATGGGAGCGGGCTCCGAGGGAGCGCTAGGGGCCGCAGGCTCAATCACCTCCTCTTTAACCTCAACGATTTCTGTTGGCTTATCCGCAAAAAATAATGGACGCAAGTTAATCACTGAGAACGCCAATGCAGCCATTACGCCAAACCAAAGGAATAAGCGCTTTGATGATGCAGGCTTTGATTTTGCAGCAGCGCTAGAAAATGGAACATCTTTTGGCATTACCTTTTTGGGCTCTACTTTTTTAACCGGCGCTTGCGACTCTTCAATTTCTAATATTGACAATGGGGTATCAGCCAGCCGCCCTATTGCTTCAGCAGCTTCTTTTTCTGTGGCTAATTTTTTTGCCAGTACTACACCAAAGTCAAAGGCCTCTTCATCACTTAGCTCCAATAGTTTTGCTACCTTCTTAGCGGCAGTAAATTTGTTTTGGACCCCATAAAACGAACTAGATTCGCCATTTTCGATTTGCTCTATTTGGCGATGAGATAAACAGGCCATGCCACCAAGATCTTTAGCACTAAGCCCACGCTGCTCTCGCGCTTTTATAAAAGCGGCTTTGCAGATCTCAGGAAGAGTTGAGTTAATGGTCATAAAAGTACTTAAAGTAACTTATATATCAAAGTAACTAGGCGTCATATTGACAATACACTATAGATGAAACTAGCCTGAGGACTAGTCATTCTGAAGGCTTTCGAGATCGGACTCAAGGTACTTCTTGACCAATATTTGCACTGATTCCACCTGCATCTTATTCATCACCCTCGCTTTATGAACCTTAATCGTCGCATCGGTAGTCCCTAGCTTGACGGCAATATCTTTATTAAGCAAGCCCTTAACCAACCAAAAACACACTTCCCTCTCCCTAGGGGTTAAGGTCGCATAGTCTTTTTTAGTCTCCACCTCTTTGGAAATGCGCTTGAGCTGATGCCTATCAAACTCCACTGCATCGGCAACCGCCTTCAATAAATCCTCAAGATTAAACGGTTTAAATAAAAAATCGAGGGCGCCGCTTTTAAGCCCTTTCACAATTTGATGCGGATGACTTTGACCGCTTATAAAGATAATCGGGGTTTTACGCCCTAGCTGCAGGAGTCTCTCCTGAAGATCAAGGCCCGTCATATCGGGCATTTGCATATCAAGCAGAATAACGGCCGGAGCAATGGGTAGCGAATCCTCTAAAAATGTCACTGCCGATGAATAATCATCAACCATATAGCCCACCCCCTTCAGCATTCGACTTAAGGATGCACGCATCGACTCATCGTCGTCAATTAGGTAGATGTAACCAACTTTAGTCATTGAATTTGAAGGAAAAATTAATGGAAAGGCCAATGTACCGCAGCTTGATATAGAAGGATATTAGCTT